>NZ_RAVZ01000046.1 GCF_003611635.1 Corallococcus terminator
TCCCCGAACAGCCCCACAGCCCGCCCAGCAACAGGGCCGCGAGCCACCACCGCCCTGCTCCACCGCGCTGCATTCCCGACATGATCCCGTCCTTCTCGCGGACCGCCGCGACATGACACCCCGTCACCGCGCGCGAACGGCCCGGACGCAGTGAGCCCGCGCTCCACCACGCGGCGCAGGCGCTCTACCACCGCCCTGTCGCAGGCCTCCGTGGCAAAAGAGCGCAGGAGTCCATCTCCAGTTGATATTTCCTGGATGATGACAGGAGCGCCAGGACCGGGCTCTCCCGCCCGGCAACCCGTACGTTCCGCGTGTTCCCGAGGCACGAGCGGATGTGTCACGTTTCAGCGGAGGACCTCCGCTGTACGATGTACAGGGGAGGTCGCCGGGTCCCCCGCCCGGCCTCCACCATCGCCTCCCAGGAGTCGCGTCCATGCGCAGCGGAGCGCCGTCCGGTTCTTCTCCGGTCCCCGACCCTTCGTTTCCCACGCTGGTGGAACTGCTGCGCGTCCGCGCCCGGGACCAGGGGGACCGTCGCGGCTTCACGTTCCTTCGGGACGGGGAGACGGATGAAGCGCACCTGACGTACGCGGCGTTGGATCAGAAGGCGCGGGCCATCGCGGCGGCGCTCCAGGCGCGCGGGGCCCAGGGCCAACGGGCGTTGCTGCTGTATCCGCCCGGGCTGGACTACATCGCCGGATTCTTCGGCTGTCTGTACGCGGGCGTCATCGCGGTCCCCATCTATCCGCCGGACCCCATGCGGCTCGCGCGCACGCTGCCGCGCCTGCTCGCCATCAGCCGGGATGCGCAGGCCACGCTCACCCTCACCACCGACGTCATCCACGGCATGGGGGAGATGCTCTTCGAACAGGCACCGGAGCTGCGCGATCTGCACTGGCTCGCCACCGACACGCTGGACGCACAGGTGGCAGAAGGCTGGCGCGACCCGGGCGTGGCCACCGACACGCGGGTGTTCCTCCAGTACACCTCCGGCTCCACGTCATCGCCCAAGGGCGTGGTGCTCACGCACGGCAACCTGCTGCACAACTCGAAGCTGATCCATTCGTGCTTCGGGCACTCGCCCCGGAGCCAGGGCGTCATCTGGCTGCCGCCGTACCACGACATGGGCCTCATCGGCGGCATCCTCCAGCCGCTGTACGGCGGCTTCCCGGTGACGCTGTTCTCGCCGGTGGACTTCCTCAAGCGCCCCCTGCGCTGGCTGGAGGCCATCTCCCGCTACCAGGCCACGACGAGCGGCGGGCCCAACTTCGCGTTCGACCTGTGCGTGCGCAAGTCCACGCCCGAGGAGCGCACGAAGCTGGACCTGGGCTGCTGGGACCTCGCGTTCAACGGCGCGGAGCCCATCATGCCGGAGACGCTCCGGCGCTTCTCGGAGGCCTTCGGTCCCCAGGGGTTCCGCTCGGAGGCCATCTACCCGTGCTACGGCCTCGCGGAGGGCACGCTCATCGCCGCTGGCGGTGACAAGCGCGAGCGGCCCGTGCAGCGCACCGTGGACGCGGGCGCGCTGAAGGACCACCGCGTGGTGGCCACCGGGCCCACGCACCCGGACGCTCGGACACTGGTGGGCTCCGGCCGAAACCTCACCGACCAGCAGCTCCTCATCACGCATCCGGAGACGGGCCGACCGCTGGCGCCGGGCCAGGTGGGGGAGATCCGCGTCGCTGGGCCCAGCATCGCCCAGGGCTACTGGAACCGCCCCGAACAGACGCGCTCCACCTTCCAGCAGCCGCTCACCGACACCGACGACGCGACGACGTTCCTGCGCACCGGAGACCTGGGCTTCCTGGACGGCGGCGAGCTGTTCGTCACCGGGCGCCTGAAGGACCTGATCATCATCCGCGGGCGCAACCACTACCCGCAGGACATCGAGCGCACGGTGGAGTCCAGCCACCCCGCCATCCGGCCGGGCTGCACCGCCGCGTTCTCCATCGAGTTGGAGGACCAGGAGCGCCTCATCGTCGTGACGGAGGTGGACCGGCGCGCGTTGGAAGGGGCCGGCGTGGACCTGGAGTCCCTGGCGCAGGGCATCCGGCAGGCCGTCGCGGCCGGACACGACCTCCAGGCCCAGGGCGTGGTGCTGCTGGGACCGGGCACCCTCCCGAAGACATCCAGCGGGAAGATCCAGCGCTTCGCCGCCCGCGCGGAGTACGTCGCGGACACGCTGGAGGCGCTGCACAGGAGCATCCTCGCCGCTCCCGCGCCCGTGACGCCGGAGCAATCCATCGCGAAGGCCGCCGTCCCTTCCAAACAGGGAGGCCTCGACGCCAGCCTGGTGAACAAGCTGCTGGCGGTGGTGCGGGACCCCATCGCGCGCCGCGCGATGGTGGCGATGTTCCTCCAGGAGCAGGCCGCGCAGGTGCTGCGACTGCCCACCGCGCTGGTGGACGTGGAGAAGCCACTGCATGCCTACGGCGTGGATTCGCTGATGGCGGTGGACTTCAAGAGCTCCGTGGACGCGGGGTTGGGCGTGGAGCTGCCGCTGTCGGACGTGCTCATGGGCGTGTCGCTCGCCGAGCTCGCGGAGACGGTGATGAAGCGGCTGCCTTCACACCCCTCGGAGCCTTCCGTGAACCCGGTGGCGGCGGACTCCGACACGGGGGATGCGCCCCTGTCCGGCGGTCAGCAGGCGCTGTGGTTCCTGCACCAGCTCGCGCCGCACAGCGCGGCCTACCACGTGCCCGTCGCGGTGCGCGTGCGCGCGGTGCTGGACACGCAGGCCCTGAAGGGCGCCTTCGAGGCGCTGGTGGCCCGACACCCCTCCCTGCGCACCACGTTCGTGATGGCGGCCACGGGCCCCGTGCAGCGCGTGCACGCCGACCTGGCGCTGGACTTCGTCGTCACCGACGCGCAGGGCTGGAGCGAGGAGCAGGTGCTGGAGCACCTGTCCGCCGAGGCCCGCCGCCCGTTCGACCTGGAGCAGGGGCCGCTCTTGCGTGTGCGGCTGGTGTCGCGCGCGGCGGATGACCACGCGCTGCTCATCGCCATGCACCACGTCATCACCGACTTCTGGTCGCTGGCGGTGATGGCCGAGGAGCTGGACGCGCTCTACCCGGCGCTGCGGCTGGGCCAGAGTGCCACGCTCGCGGCGCCCGCGCGCACATACGCGGACTACGCGCGCTGGCAGGCGGAGATGCTCGCCGGGGCGCGCGGACAGGCGCTGGAGAAGTACTGGCGCGAGCAGCTCTCCGGCACGCTGCCGGTGCTGGACCTGCCCACGGACCGCCCGCGTCCTCCGGTGCAGACCTTCAACGGCCGCGTGCACACCACGCGGTTGGACGCGGGCATCACCGCCGCGGTGAAGTCACTGGCGCGCGACCACAACGCCACGCCCAACATGGTGCTCCAGACGGCCTTCCAGGCCCTGTTGCACCGCTACACCGGCCAGCAGGACTTCACGCTCGGCGTGGTGAGCGCGGGCCGGGGACGCGCGGAGCTGGCGGGCATCGCCGGCTACTTCGTCAACCCGCTGGTGGTGCGCACGCGTCCCTCCCCTTCCCTGTCCTTCACGGACTACCTGGCCCAGACGCGCCAGACGATGCTGGGCGCGCTGGAGCACCAGGACTATCCGTTCAGCGCCCTGGTGGACCGGCTACAGCCGGTGCGCGACCAGAGCCGCTCGCCGCTGTTCCAGGTGATGTTCGTCTACCAGCGCGCGTCCAAGCTGGATGAGCGCGGCCTCACGCCCTTCGCCCTGGACATCCCGGGCGCGCGCGCCACCGTCGCGGGCCTGCCCATCGAATCGCTGGGGCTGTCGCACGGTGGCGCGCAGTTCGACCTCACGCTCACCCTGGGCGAGGCGGACGGCGAGCTGGTCGCCTCCTTCGAATACAACACCGACCTGTTCGACACCGGCACCATCGAGCGCATGGGCGGGCACCTGCGCACGCTGCTGGCCGGCATCGCCGCGCAGCCTCGCCGCGCCCTCTCCCGGCTGCCCCTGCTCACCTCCGAAGAGCAGCAACAGTTGCTTGAAGCCAGTCGTGGCCCGCGCGTGGAGCTCACCGACGCGGACATGCTGCCCGCGCTCTTCGCGGCGCAGGTGGCGCGCACGCCGGACCACATCGCGGTCCTCTTCCAGGACTCACGGCTCACCTACCGCGAGCTGGCGGAGCGCTCGGGCCGGCTGGCCGGGTGGCTGCAGGCATCCGGCGTGAAGCCGGGAGACCTCGTCGGCCTCTGTCTGGAGCGCTCCGTGGAGACGCTGGTGTCGGTGCTGGCCGTGATGGCCACCGGCGCTGCCTACGTCCCCATCGACCCCGCCTACCCCTCCGAGCGCGTGGCCTTCATCCTCGGCGACACGCGGGCGCCGGTGCTCCTCACCCAGTCCTGGCTCCAGCGCACGCTGCCCTCGGGCACGTCCGCGCGCACGGTGTTCGTGGATCAACCGCTGGACGGTGCGCTGTCCCCGGAGCCCTCCGCGCCGGTGCGCTCAAGCGACCTGGCGTGCGTCGTCTACACCTCCGGCTCCACCGGGCAGCCCAAGGGCGTGATGCTGGAGCACGGGGGCCTGGCGAACCTGGTGCGCTCGTTCCTGGAGTCGTACGCGCCCACGGCGAAGGACCGGATGCTACCGCTCACGTCGGTGGCGTCCGCCAGCTTCGTGGGCGAGATCCTCCCGCTCCTGTGCTCGGGCGGCGCGCTGGTGCTGCCCACCGAGGAGGAGCTCCTCGATCAGGAGAAGCTCTTCCAGCTCATCACCCGCCACACCGTCACGCTCGTGAGCACGGTGCCCGCCGTCATCGCGGGACTCAACGCGCGCCTGGAGCAACTGCCGCCCCTGCGGCTCGTGCTCTCCGGCGGCGAAGCGCTGGTGGCCAGCGACGTGGAGAAGCTGCTCGCCACGACGACGGTGGTGAACGGCTACGGCCTCACCGAGACGACCGTGTGCACGACCTACCACCGGATGACGGTGGAGGACCTCCAGGGCCCTGCGTGGGTGCCCATTGGCCGGCCCATCCTCAACACGGACGTGTACGTGCTGGACGCGGAGCGCCACTTGCTACCCGTGGGCGCGTCCGGCGAGCTGTACGTGGGAGGACGGGGGCTCGCGCGCGGCTATTGGAACCGGCCGGAGCTCACCGCCGAGCGGTTCGTCGACCACCCGTTCCACCCGGGCGAACGCCTCTACCGCACCGGCGACCGCGCGCGCTGGCTGCCGGAGGGCGTGCTGTCGTTCCAGTCCCGCGCGGATGCGCAGGTGAAGCTCCGCGGCTTCCGCATCGAGCCGGGCGAAGTGGAGGCCGCGGTGCGCCGCCACCCCGCCGTGCGCGATGCATTCCTGATGGCGCGCGAGGACTCGCCGGGCGACAGGCGGCTCGTCGCCTACGTGGTGCTGTCGGAGCCCGCGCCCACGCACACGGACCTGAACGCCTTCCTCGCGGAGGCGCTGCCGCCGTACATGCTGCCGTCCGCGTACGTGCCGCTGTCCGCGCTGCCCCTGTCGACGAACGGCAAGGTGGACCCCGGGGCGCTGCCCGCGCCGGAAGGGTCCCGGCTCGCGTCCGCCGTGGCCTATGCCCAGCCCCAGAGCGCGGTGGAGCGCAGCGTGGCCGCCATCTGGCAGGCGGTGCTGAAGGTGGAGCGCGTGGGCCTGCACGACAACTTCTTTGAACTGGGCGGCAACTCGCTGCTCATCGCACAGGCACACCGGCGGATGCGCGAGGAGCTGGGCGCGGACCTCGCGCTGGTGGACATGTTCAAGTTCACCACGGTGAGCGCGCTCGCCCAGCACCTGACGAACAGCGGTGAGGACTCCGGCGCCGCGTCCCAGAAGATCAAGGACGAGGCGGAGCGCCGCAGGGCCGCCCTGGCGCGGCGTCAACAGACGCGCGGCCGTGGCAAGTAACCGACGACGTTCAGGCTCCCCCCGGTTTTGAAGGACGGCTTCATGAGCACGGACACCCCCTCCGAAGTGGAAGGCATCGCGGTCATCGGTCTGGGCGGACGCCTGCCCGGCGCGAAGACCGTCGCCGAGTTCTGGAAGAACCTCACCGGCGGAATGGAGAGCATCACCTTCTTCACCGACGAGGAGCTCATCGCCGAGGGCGCGGACCCGGCGATGGTGCGCGCCCCCAACTACGTGAAGGCGCGCGGGACGCTGGGCGACACGGACCAATTCGACGCGGCCTTCTTCGGCATGAACCCGCGTGAGGCGGCGCTGATGGATCCGCAGCACCGCGTCTTCCTGGAGTGCGCCTGGGAGGCGATGGAGCACGCGGGCTACAGCCCGGAGCGACAGCCCGGCCGCGTGGGCGTGTTTGGCGGCATGAGCATGAACACGTACCTGCTCTCCAACCTGTACTCGCACCTGGCGCACGTCGCGTCGGTGGAGAGCCTCCAGGCGTCCATCGGCAACGACAAGGACAGCCTGACGACGGAGGTCGCGTACCGGATGGACCTGAAGGGCCCCGCCGTCACGGTGCAGTCCTCGTCCTCCACGTCGCTCACCTGCATCCACTACGCCTGCCAGAGCCTGCTGTCGTTCGAGTGCGACATGGCGCTGGCCGGAGGCGTGTCCATCCACTTCCCGGAGAAGGCGGGCTCCCTGTACCACGAGGGTGGCACCACGGCGCCGGACGGCCACTGCCACACCTTCGACGCGGAGGCCGCGGGCTTCGTCGCGGGCCACGGCGCGGCGGTGGTGACGCTCAAGCGCCTGTCGGATGCGCTGAAGGACGGGGACACCGTCTATGCCGTCGTGCTCGGCTCGGCGGTGAACAACGACGGCTCGCAGAAGGTCAGCTACATGGCCCCGGCCGTCGCGGGGCAGGCGGAGGTCATCGCGCTGGCGCAGGCGGTGGCGAACGTGGAGCCGGACACCCTCGGCTACGTGGAGGCCCACGGCACCGCGACGAAGGTGGGGGACCCCATCGAGGTGGCGGCCCTCACCCAGGCCTTCCGTCAGGGCACGGACAGGAAGAACTTCTGCGCGCTGGGATCGGTGAAGAGCAACATCGGGCACCTGGACGCGGCGGCCGGCGCGGTGGGCTTCATCAAGGCGGTGCTGTCGCTGCACCACAAGCAGCTCGTCCCCAGCCTCCACTTCAAGACGCCCAACCCGGCGTGCGACTTTCCCAACAGCCCGTTCTACGTGAACACGGAGCTGCGCGACTTCCCCCGGGGCACCACGCCGCGCCGCGCGGGCGTCACGTCTCTGGGCATGGGGGGCACCAACGCGCACGCCATCCTGGAGGAGGCGCCGGAGCTGCCCGCAACCGACACGCCCCGCCGCCCAGCGCAGTTGGTGCTGCTGTCGGCGCGCACGGAGGCGTCCCTGGAGGTCGCCACGGACCGGCTGGCCGCGCACCTCAAGGAGCACCCGGCGACGGAGCTGGCGGACGTGGCGCACACGCTTCAGTTGGGCCGCAAGCGATTCGGCAGGCGGCGCGCGGTGGTGGCTCGCACGACGGCGGACCTCGTGGCGGCGCTGGAGGAGCGCACGCCGGGCCGCGTGTTCAGCGGCACCGCGGAGCAGACCGGCCGTCCGGTGATGTTCATGTTCTCAGGGCAGGGTTCGCAGTACGTGGACATGGGCAAGGACCTGTACGAGCAGGAGCCCCTGTTCCGCGCCCAGGTGGACACGTGCGCGCAGAAGCTCAAGCCGCACCTGGGCCTGGACCTGAGAGCCGTGCTGTATCCATCCACGGAGTCGCGCGAGCTGGCGTCGGAGCGCCTCAAGCAGACGGGTCTCGCGCAGCCGGCGCTGTTCGTCATCGAGTACGCGCTCGCGAAGCTGTGGGAGTCGTGGGGCGTGACGCCGCACGCGATGGTGGGCCACAGCATCGGGGAGTACGTGGCCGCGTGCCTCGCGGGCGTCTTCACACTGGAGGACGCGCTGGCGCTGGTCGCCGCGCGCGGCCGGCTGATGCAGTCGCTGCCCCCAGGCTCGATGCTCGCGGTGTCGCTGTCGGAGGAGCACGTGACGCCGATGCTGCCCGCGGGCCTGTCCGTGGCGGCGGTGAACAGCCCGTCCACCTGCGTCGTCGCCGGCCCCACGCCGCTGGTGGATGCGTTCGTGGAAACGCTCCAGTCGCGGGGAGTCAGCAGCTCACGGCTGCACACGTCGCACGCGTTCCACTCCGCGATGATGGACCCCATCCTGGACGCCTTCCGCGAAGCGGTGCGCAAGGTGCCCCGGAAGGCGCCGAGCAAGCCCTACCTGTCCAATGTCACCGGCACCTGGGTGACGACCGAGGAGGCCACGAGCCCCGACGCGTGGGCGAAGCACCTGAGGGGCGCGGTGCGCTTCGCGGACGGTGTGGCGGAGCTGCTGAAGGAGTCGGACGCCATCCTGCTGGAGGTCGGCCCGGGCAACACGCTGGCCACGCTGGCGCGGCAGCATCCGGGCAGGGGCGCGCGGCATGCGCTGCTCCACTCGCTGCGCCACCCGAAGGAGCAGCACGCGGACCTGGACCACGTGCTGGGCACGCTGGGCCGGCTGTGGCTGGAGGGCGTGGAGGCGAACTGGGACGCGTTCCGGGGCGAGGAGCGCCGACGCCGCATCGCGCTGCCCACGTCTCCGTTCGAGCGTCAGCGCCACTGGGTGGAGCCGCGCAAGCAGACGGCCACCGTCGATGGCGAGCGCGCCGAGTGGATGTCCGCGGAGCAGAAGCAGCCCGTGGCCCGCTGGTTCTACCTGCCGTCGTGGCAGCGCACCCTGCCGCCCCCGAAGAGCGCCTGGAGCGAGAAGAAGGCCGCGTGGTGGCTGTTCCTTCCCGATGAGGCGGAGGATGGCCTGGGCGTCCGGCTCGCGCGGAAGCTGGGCGAAGCCGGACAGGACGTGCTGCGCATCACCCCGGGCGCAATCACATCCCAGCGCGACGAGCACCACTGGACGCTCGCACCAGGCGGTGAAGGCACGCTGCTGGAGGCGCTCACCGCACAGGGCCGTGCACCGGACCGCGTCCTGCACCTGGGGACCCTGAGCCTGGGTGACGCGCGGGGCGAAGCGGATTTCGAGTCCGCGCTCGGCAAGGGCTTCCTGGGCCTGATGGGGCTGGCGCGGGCCCTGGGCCATCAGCCCGGCACGCGGCCGGTGTCGCTGGTCGCCGTCACGAACCGCATGCAGTCACTGGGCGAGGAGGCACCGAACCCGGAGCTGGCCACGGTGCTGGGCCCGGTGCGCGTGATTCCGCAGGAGTACAGCCACCTGTCCGCCAAGGCCGTGGACCTGCACCTGCCGTCTCCGGGGAGCTGGCAGGATTCAGCGCTGATGGAGGCCCTGCTGTCCGAGGCCGCCACGCCGTCCCGGCAGGAGAACGTCATCGCCTACCGTGGCGGCGCCCGCTGGGTGCGGACGTTCGAATCCCTTCCAGCGGACGCGCCCCGCGCCACGCAGGTTCCGCTGCGCGAGGGTGGCGTGTACCTGATCATCGGCGGCTTCGGCACGCTGGGCTTCGCGCACGCGAAGTCACTGGCGAAGCGGGTGAAGGCGAAGCTGGTGCTCGCGGGCCGCACGGGCCTGCCGGAGCGGGAGCAGTGGGACGCCCACCTCGCGGCGAACCCGGAGGACGACGCCGTGGCCCGCCGCATCCTCCAGGTGCTCTCACTGGAGGCGCTGGGCGCGGAGGTCCACACGGTCCGCGTGGACGCGGCCAACAAGGTCCAGGTGCGGGCGGCGGTGGACTCGGCGGTGGCGCGCTTCGGGGCGCTGCACGGCGTGGTGTTCGCGGCGGGCGACGTGGGTCAGGCCCTCTTCCGGGCCATCCCGGACACCCGGCCGGAGGACGTGCGCGACACCTTCCACGGCCGCGTGCGCGGGATCTACGCGCTGGAGGAGGCGCTGCGCGGACGCCCGCTGGACTTCTGCGTCGTGTCCTCGTCGCTGGCGGCGGTGCTGGGCGGCCTGGGGCTGGCGTCGTACGCGGCGGCCACGTCCTTCATGGACGCCTTCGCCACGAAGCAGTCCCAGACGACGCCGGTGCCCTGGATGAGCGTGGGCTGGGACGCGTGGAGGTTTGAGTCCCGCACCGAGGGCGCACAGAGTCCGTTCGGAGCGCTGGCCATCACCCCCTCCGAGGGCGAGGACGTGTTCGAGCAACTGTTCCAACTGGGCGCCGTGTCCCACGTGGCGGTGTCCACGAGCAACCTGCGCGCCCGCGCGCGCAAGTGGTCGCAGCCAGCAGAGCAGGAGACAGCGGCGAGCCAGGGCGTGGGTTCGGCCCCGGGCACCACGCCCCGCCCCACGCTCCAGAACGCGTACGTGCCACCGCGCGACGCGGTGGAGGAGCAGCTCGCGAAGTTGTGGGAGACGACGCTCGGCATCGCGCAGGTGGGCGTGCACGACAACTTCTTCGAGCTGGGCGGCAACTCGCTGGTGGGCGTGAAGCTGGTGGCCCGCGTGCGCGAACAGTTCGGCGTCGCGCTGCCCGCGGTCACCCTCTACGAAAGCCCCACCGTGGCCGGTGTCGCCGGACGCCTGGAGCAGGAGCGTGGCAAGCAAGGAGCCTCCACGCAGGAGCCCATCGCGCAGCGCCTGCGCACAGCGTTCCCCACCGAACGCCCCACCCTGATGATGGAGTACCTGCGCCACCACCTCGCCCAGGGGCTGCGCATCCCACGGGAGCAACTGCCCGTGGACGCAAGCCTCCAGGGCCAGGACCCGCACGCGCTGGAAAACGACCTGCGTCGGGACTTCGGGTTCGATTTCCACGCGCACGAGCTGCGAGCGCACCCGTCCCTTCCGGAGCTGTCGAAATACCTGCTGGCGGAGCTGGACCGGCGCGCGACCCCGCGGCGCTTCGATGAGGGCGCGACGCCCGCGCTGGCGGCCCCCGAGGCGAAGAAGCAGGTGACCGCCGAGGAGGCCGAGAAGCTGCTGGAGAACATGGACCAGCTTTCGGACGAACAGGTGGCGGAGCTGCTCGCGGTGATGGAAGACGCGGGCGGCGGTGAGACCGAGGGCGGCGGCAGCGGTGAGACCTCCACCGGCCCATGACGTTGATACATGAAGCGAAACAAGCGCGGCGGACCCGCGTCCTGGTGGAATGCCCCGGGTCCGCAGCCTGCCGTAGTACCCTGCGCGGGTCCCTGAAACCTCCCGACCGAAGAGACGTGGAATGAGCCTGCCCCGACACCTGACCATCACCCAGCCCATGCGGGTCTTCTGGATCACCTGGTTCGGTCAGCTCATCTCGCTCATCGGCTCCGGACTCACCGCGTTCGGCGTGGGCGCGAAGGTGTTCCTGGAAACGCGCTCCACCACGCAATACGCGATGCTGACCTTCTTCGCGGTCGCGCCCATGGTGCTGCTGTCACCGTTCGCGGGCGCGCTGGTGGATCGCTGGGACCGCCGCCGCGCGATGCTGCTGGCGGACCTGGGCAATGGCGCCAGCACGTTGATCATCTTCGCCATGGTGATCGCCAGCAACCGGGGCCTGTTCAAGCTCGAGGCCTGGCACTTCTACCTGCCCATCGCCCTGGGCGCGTGCTTCGGCGCCTTCCGCTGGCCGGCCTTCTTCGCCACGGTGACGCTGCTCGTGCCCAAGCAGCACCTGGGCCGCGCCAACGCGATGGCGGAGGTGGCCAGCGGCGCCAGCCAGATCCTCTCCCCCATCATCGCGGGAGCGCTCATCGCCAGGATGGGCCTCATCGGCGTGTTGACGGTGGACGTCGTCAGCTTCTCCTTCGCCGTCCTCACGCTGCTCATCGTCCGCTTCCCGCGCCCGCCCGTGTCCGTGGCGGGGCAGAAGGGCAAGGGGTCGCTGTTCGAGGAGATGAAGCAGGGCTGGAGCTTCATCCGCACGCGCCCGGGCCTGATGGCCCTGCTGGCCTTCACCGCCGTGGCCTCGCTGTGCATGTCCCTGGTGATGCTGCTCATCACCCCACTGGTGCTGGGCTTCACGGACGTCTCCACGCTGGGCGTCATCGGGTCGGTGGCGGGCGCGGGCGCGTTGGTGGGCGCCATTGGCATGGGCGTGTGGGGTGGCCCCAAGAACGTGCTGCACGGCATCCTGGGCTTCAGCCTGCTGTCGGGCCTGGTGCTCTTCATGGCCGCGCCCGTGCTCAGCGTGCCCCTGGTGGCCACCGCCGCCGCGCTCTACATGTTCACCATGCCGCCGATGATGGCGGGCAGCCAGGCGCTCTGGCAGCGCAAGGTTCCAGCGGACCTCCAGGGCCGCGCCTCCGCGGTGAAGCGCACGGTTCTGTTGTGCGTGCCGCCGCTCGCCGCCCTGATGGCGGGGCCGCTCGCGGACGGCCTCTTCGAGCCGGCCATGGCGAAAGAGGGCGCGCTCGCCAACAGCATGGGGCGGCTGCTGGGCGTAGGCCCGGGGCGCGGCATCGCCTTGCTCTTCATCGGCCTGGGCCTGCTGACGATCGTCAACGTGGTGGTGGCCTGGCTCAACCCGCGCGTGCGCCACCTGGATCGCGAGATTCCGGATGCCCTGCCCGACATCCCCGTCACCCAGCAGGACGCCGCCCAGGACCCGGGCACGCCGTCCGCTCCGGCAGCCTGAGCCTCCGCGGCCTGAGCACCTGTTCCCAGTGGACGTGGACTTGGACCTGGGGGCTCGCGGCCGGCATGGGCGTGATGCCCGCGGTCGAACAGGCCCCAATAAAACAACCCGGACAAGAAGGCCGTCACTCCCCCCGGAGCGACGGGCCTCCTGGCCCGGGTTCGTTGCTGCGTGGCTCCAGCAAGAGCCGGCACTCGTGTTCGCGTCGAGTTCCCCCTCAGAAACTCGACGCTTCCCCCTTCTACGTGCCGACCCCTGCGGCTCCTCCCCCGTTTGTTTCCCGCTCGTACGCCAGTGGGCTAAGAAGTCCCCCGACCTCTTTGACTCACCGTGTCGCTTGCGGGCCCCCCTGCTTCCCGTGCTGCGATGAAGAGACAGTACGCCTCCCCCCCTTCCCTGGCTGTGAAGCGGCCCACAGGCTGGGTGTGAAGGCGTTCACACCCGCCGGACTTGTCCGCTCGGCCTGGATGGGAGGCTTCCCTACCTGTAGCCAGGGATTCCAGGCAGAATGGCGCCCCCCCATGTCCTACGCGCAGCTTCTGGCCGAAATCCCGATGTTCGAAAGCCTCGGCCGGGAGGACCTGGAGACCATGTCGTCGCTGCTCCAGCCCCGGCGTTTCGCCCGGGGGGAGGTCATCTTCCACCGGGGGGATGTGGGGACGGCGCTGTTCATCATCCGGCGCGGGCAGGTGGCCATCCGGCTCTCCTCCAGCGAGGGGCGTGAAATCACCCTGGCGCTGCTCGACCGGGGGGACGCGTTCGGGGAGCTGTCGCTGCTGGACGGTGAGTCGCGCTCCACCGACGCGATGGCGCGCGAGGAGGCGCACCTGCTCACGCTCCAGCGCGACGACTTCCGCCGCTACCTGGAGACGCGGCCCCAGGTGAGCCTGGCGCTGCTCGCGAACATGAGCCGGCTGGTGCGGCGCACGACGCAGCTCGTGTACGACTCGGCCTTCCTGGATGCGCGCTCGCGGCTGGTGCGGGTGCTGCTGGAGCTGGCGAAGACGCAGGGGCGCCAGGGCCCGGAGGGGCTGGTCATCACCCCGAAGCTCACCCAGTCGGAGCTCGCGAACCTCTGCGGCGTCACACGCGAGAGCGTCAACAAGTGGCTGCGCTACTACGTGCGCGAGGGGATGCTGTCCTTCGAGGGCGGGCAGATTGTGTTGCTCCAGCCGGAGCGCCTGGGCCAGGACGCGGAGTAGCCGTCACCCTTCCCGCGCCGGCTCCCACCGCACGCGGAAGAGGGACAGGGGCTCCTCGCGGCCCTTCACCGTCACCGGGGCCAGGGGCTCCAGCACGAAGGCGTCCGCATCCAGCAGGGCGCGCGTGGCGTCGGTGAGGAGCACCTCGTCCGGGCGCGCGACGCCGCACACGCGGCTGGCGACGTTGGTGGCATCCCCCACTGTGGCGTACTGGAGATAGCGCTCCGAGCCGATGTTGCCCGCGGCCACCGGCCCCGAGTTGAGGCCGATGTGGACGTGGACTTCGGGCACGCCCTCGGAGCGCCAGCGGGCGTTGAGGTCCGCCAGCGCGCGCTGCATCTCCACCGCCGCGCGCACGGCGCGCTCCGCGTCATCCGGTCGGGCGAAGGGGGCGCCCCACACCGCCATCAGCGCATCCCCGATGTACTTCTCCAGCGTGCCCTCGTGGCGGAAGACGATGTCCGCCATCACCGGGAAGTACGCGTTGAGCATGTCCACCACCTGCCGGGGCTGGAGGCGGGAGGACATGGCGGTGAAGCCGGTGATGTCGGAGAAGAGGATGGTGACGTTCGCCTCGCGCACGTCCAGCGGGACGCCCTTCAGGGCCTTGAGCTGGCGCACGACGTCCGGCGGGAAGAAGCGCTGGTAGGCGTTTCGCAGCACCGCCTCCTCCTCCAGCCGCCGCGCCAGGTGCGCGTGGTCCAGCGCGATGGCGGCCTGGTTGGCGAAGGCGGTGAGGAACTCCAGGTCCTCATCGGTGAAGAGGCCGCCCTGCTTGAGGCTGTCCAGGTACAGCACGCCCAGCACCGTGTCGCGCGTGCGCAGGGGCACGCACAGCGACGCGCGGATGGACTGGCGGAAGACGGACTCCGACGCCTGGAGGCGCGCGTCGTCGCGGGCGTCGGTGAAGAGCGCCGCCACGCCGCGCGAGTGCACATAGTCCACGATGTGCTGGCTGTAGAAGCGCTCCGGCAGCGCCCCGCCCCGGGCGCCCCGGGCCACGCGCGGCACCAGGTCCCCGGTGTCCCGGTCCACCAGCAGCACCGCCGCCCGGTCCACCGCCCAGATTTGAAAGACGAGCTGGACGACGCGCTCCAGCAGGCCATCCACCGGGCCCGGCGACGACAGGATGTGCCCCACCTTGAGGAGCACCTGGAGCTTGTCGCCGGTGCGGTCCGGCGAGCGCGTGTCGAGCAGCGACTCCATGGCGCCGCCCGAGGAGAAGCGCGTCTCCAGCGGCTGGGTGCGCAGGGGGCCCCAGCCGTCCGGCAGCGGTGTGTCCGGAGAGATGAGCCGGAACCACACCTCGCCGCAGCGGAAGGACTGGCCGTGGCCCAACTCCTGGCGCGTCACGCGGTGCGGGCCCACGAAGCTGCCGTTCTTGCTCTCCAGGTCCACCAGCACCACGCGCTCGCCCCGCCGCTCCAGGCGCGCGTGGCGCCGCGACAGGCTGGGGTGCGGTACGCGGATGCCGTTCTCCTCGGTGCGACCGATGGTGGTGGTGCCTTCGGGCAGCATCACCGCCCGTTCGTCCACCTGCCCTGGGTTGAGGATGAGGCGCATGCGCTGCCGCTCAGGTGGACGTGGACCAGGAGGGCCCCTTGGCCGTGAACGCCTCGGCCCTGGGCGCGGGCGCCTGCGCTTCCAGGACGGCAGGGGCCACCTGCTGGGCGGTGCCAGCGGAAGAGGACGCGGACGCGCTGCCATGCCGCGCCACCACCTCGCGCACGACGAGCATCGCCGAGTCCAGGCCCGGCAGGCGCCGCTCGCCCGCGGGACGGCAGTCGAAGGTCGCCGCGAGCCGGGCGGCCAGTGACTCACTCACCAGCACCTGGTCGCGCGCGGCCACGGTGGCCAGCCGCGCGGCGGTGTTCACCACGTCGCCCAGCACCGTGTGGTCCAACCGGCCGCGTCCCGTGGCGCCCACGTTGCCGGACACCACCGGGCCGGTGTCCACGCCCATGCAGACGCCGTGCGCGTACGGAGACGTGTCGCCCCCACTCCACGCGAGCGCCTGGAGCCGCTGCTTCACCGCGAGACAGGCATCCAGCGCGCGCGCCACGTGCGCTTCGCCCTGGAAGACGGCCATCACGGCGTCGCCCAGGAACTTGTCCACGACGCCCCCGCGCGTCTCCAGCTCCGGGAGGATGACCTCGAAGTTGGCGTTGAGCCGGCGCAGCGCGGCTTCCGGCGGGTGCTGGCGGGTGACGGCGGTAAAGCCCGCCACGTCGAGGAAGGCCACGGTGGCGTCCACCTGTTCGCCCGCGAGCGCGCCGGGGCCGCGCACCAGCGGCAGCACGCGCTCCACGATGCCGCCGTGGACGAACATGCGCAGAAGCGCGTTCTCCTCCGTGGAGCGCACCGCGCGGCGCAGCTCCGCCACGTGGCGCACCGTCTTCGCCAGCGTGGACTCCAGGTCGTCCAGGTCCACCGGCTTCACGAGGAAGTCGAACGCGCCCCGGTTCATCGCCGTGCGCAGGTTGGGCATGTCGCCGTATGCGGAGACGATGACCACCTTCACCAGCGGATCCACTTCGCCCACGCGCGACAGGAAGGTGAGCCCGTCCATGCGCGGCATGTTGATGTCGCACAGCACCGCGTGCGTGTCCGGATGCGCTCGCAGCACCTCCAGCGCCTCTTCACCATCGCGCGCGAAGACGAAGGTGTAGACGCCGTCGCGCACGTGCTTGCGGAAGCGCTGGCGCATCAGCACCTCCACGTCCGGCTCGTCGTCCACCACCAGCACCTTCGCGGGCTGCGCGGCCCGGCCCGCCTCCACCAGCGCGACGAAGCCCGCGGCCAGCTCGCGCGCGGACGTGAAGCGCTGCTCCGGCTTCGGGTGCAGCGCGCGCTGGAAGAAGGCGTCCCCGGCCGCGCCCAGCTCCGGCACGAGCTGTGAGACGGCCACGGTGGGCGGGTGGAAGACGCCGCGCAAGAGGCCGCCCACGGATTCCGGGCCATAGGGGAACTGGCCGGTGAGGGCGCGGTAGAGCACCACCGCGAAGGACCAGAGGTCCGCCCGCGCATCCAGGTCCGGATCCGCGCGCAGTTGCTCCGGGCTCATGTAGCGCAGCGTGCCGATGAGCCCTTCGGCCTGCGCGGACGCGGCTTCTTCGGAGCGGAGGAGCGAGCGCGCGAGCCCGAAGTCGAGCACCTTCACCACCTCCTCCCCGTCCACGTGGGCGAGGAAGAGGTTGGCGGGCTTGAGGTCGCGGTGCACGAGCCCCGCCGCGTGCGCCGCCGCCAACGCGCGGGACACCGGGGTGACGAGCGCGGACACGGCGGCCAGGGACAGGCGTCCGCGCTGGGTGAGGCGCGTCTCCAGGTCCTCGCCCTCCAGCAGTTCCATGACGATGTACGGCACGCCGCCGTCCACGCCGGAGTCATGCACCTGCACCACGTGCGGGTGGCGCAGCCGGGCCACGGCCTGCGCTTCCTGTTCGAAGAGGCGGTGGGCTTCCGGCGTGCGGGCCACGACCTCCGAGGCGATGAGCTTGAGGGCCACGTGCCGCTGAAGTTGCAGGTCGACGGCCAGCCAGATGGCGCCCATGCCACCGCCGCCAATCCTGCGCTCCAGCGCGTACCTGCCGCCCAGCGGGCGTCCGGTGTCCATCGGCCCTGTGTCTCCGTCCCGGGAGCGCCCGACCGCCGCCCCTCGCGAAGCCGGGAATGATGGCACACCTGATGGGGCGGGGCGTGCCCATTGCGCCACGGGCGCCTCCTGGCTGCACGCCCGGTGTGGGAGGAAGGGACGCCCGGCGTCAGGCGCGGGTCAGCGACTCCACGAGTCGGGGCAGCACGTCGCCTGCCCGCGCCTCCACGCGCACATCCGCGAGGCTGTCGCCGCGGCTCTCGCCGATGTTGAGGATGCCGATGGGCATGTGGCGTTCGGCGGCGCGGGTGACGAAGCGGAAGCCGGAGTAGACGGTGAGGGACGAGCCCACCACCAGCAGCGCGTCCCCCTCTTCCAGGAGCGCGAACGCGTCGTGCACCAGCGGCGCCGCGACGTTGTCCCCGAAGAACACCACGTCCGGCTTCAGCGTCCCGCCACAGCGGGTGCACGCGGGGACGCGGAAGTCCGCCACGGCCTCCTGCGACAGCTCCGCGTCACCATCCGGCCGCAGTTCCACGACGGTGTGCGCGAAGTCCGGGTTGAGGCCCAGCATCCGCGCCTGCACCGACGCGCGGGGCTCCTGCGCCTGGCAGGCCAGACAGCGCACCCGAGACAGCGCGCCGTGCAGTTCGAGCACGCGCTCACTGCCCGCCGCGTGGTGCAGGCCGTCCACGTTCTGGGTGATGAGGCCCGGCGTCACACCCGCCTTCTCCAGCGCCGCCAGCGCGAAGTGGGCGTCGTTGGGCCGGGCGGAGGTGAAGCGCGGCCAGCCCAGCAGGCTGCGGGCCCAGTAGCGCGCGCGGACCTCGGGGCGCTGCAGGAACTCGCGGTGCTGGATGGGGTTGCGCACCTTGTGGCGCGTCTCCGGGCCCCGGTAGTCGGGGATGCCGGACTCGGTGCTGCAACCGGCACCGGTGAGGACCACGACGCGGCGGCCCCGCAGGAGCGAGGCCAGGGCTTCCAGGCCGGCTTCGGGCGGAAGGCCGGCGACGGGCGGGTCGGCGAGGAGCGTCATGCGCCCCAGCCTATAACGCGGGCCCCTCACGCCCGCCCGTCGTCCCCTCCGCCGTCCGACGAGGGAGGGGGCGGCCTGGGGATGCCGCCGGGCGCCGGGCGGTCAGCGCTCCACCGTCTTCGCGGAAGGGTCCGCATCCTGGGGCGGGGCCATGGCCTTCTTGAGGGCCTGCCGCGCGGGCGGTGGCAGTCGGGCGATCCACCGGTCCATCGCCTGACGCAGCTCCGGGACGGAGGACTCCTCGTCGGGCAACGCGGCGACCTCCTGGCGGGCCTCGGCCGCGAGCCTCAACGCCCGGGGGTGCTCCTGGTTCGCCTCCCACAGCGCGCGGGCCAGCATGTACCGCGCGGCGGGGCGCTCCGCGGGACGGGGCCGAGCGCGCTCCCAGCCCGTGACGGCCTTCTCCAGCGGGGCCAGCGCCTCGCGCGGCCGGCCGAGCACCATGTACGTCCGCCCCAGGTCCACCAGCGCCCCCGTCCAGCCGCCGTTCACGTCGTCCGGGAGCGAGGTCTGGAGCGTGGCCGCGCGCAGGAAGTACGGCAGCGCCGCATCCGGCTGGCTGCGGTAGCTCAGCGTCTGGCCCATGCCCCGGAGCACCAGCGCCAGCGTGGGATGATCCGCGCCCAGGCTGCGCTCCAACTGCGTGAGCGCCGTGGCGAAGCGCTGCGTGGCCTCCTCCAGCCGCCCCATGTGCACCAGCAACGTGCCGATGTTGTTGACGATGATGGCCACCGTGGAGCTGTCGCGTCCCTCGGCCTTCTCGGCGATGAGCAGCGCGCGCTCGTACAGGGGCAGCGCCTCCTCGCGCTTGCCCTGGTACTGCAACGCCAGCGCCAGGCTGTTGAGCGCGTCCGCCACCTGCGGATGGTCCTGTCCCAGCGAACGCTCCAACAGCGCCAGCGCGCCCCGGGCCAGCCGCTCCGACTGCACGAAGTCGCCCTGCTGCCAGCGCACGCTGGCCTGCTCCAGGCGGATGCGCGCCACGTCCGGATGGTCGGGCCCCAGCGCGCCGCGCACGGTGCCAATCGCGCGCTCGTACAGGGACAGGGCCTCCTCCGCGCGCCCCTGCGAGCGGCGCACCGTGCCCAGCTCCACGCGCACGTCCGCGACCTCCAGCGCCTCCGCTCCGAAGCGCTTCTCCAGGAAGGACAGCGCGCGCGTGAGCTGCTCGTGGGCCTCCGGATAGCGGCCCTGGCGCGACAACAGCCGGCCCAGGTTCGCCGAAAGCGCCCCGCTCAATTCCCCACTGCCGCCCAGCCGCTCCACCGCGGCGCTGGCGCGCTCTCCGGCCTGCTGCCCCTGCGCGTAGCGATCCAACCGTTCGCCCGTCACGCGCACCGCCAGGGTCCACGCCCTCGCGGCGGCCTCGTCGTTGCGGCCGGCCTCCGCGGCCCACGCGGCCTGGAGCACCGTCTGCTCCGCGCCCCGGTAGTCCCCGGCCCCGTCCTTCAGCTCCGCGAGCAGCAACAGCGCGTCCGCGGCGCCAGACCAGTCCCCGGCGGTGCGAGCGGCCTGGGCCACCGGTTCCACCCGCGCCACGCCCTGCGAATAGCGGCCGGCGGCGCGAAGGGCCCTCGCGTCCACGAGCGCCTGGAGCATCGCGACGGTGCGCTCGCGCGCGGCGGCGTCGTCCGGCGTGGAGTGGCCCCGGGACGTCAGCGCCTCCACATCCGAACAGCCCGCAAGCGGTGACAGGCCCTCCACAGCCCGGGGCGCACGCTCCACGAGGTCCGGATCCGCCTGGGTGAACAACTGCGTGAGCGCGGCCACGTCCGCCAGCCGTGCATCCAGACAGCGCATGCGCAGCGCCATCACCGCTTCGCTCTGCTCCCCCCGCACGCGGGTGGCTTCACATGCCGCCGTGCGCGTCGTCACCCACGCGGCGGTGTAGGAATCCAGCCCGCGACGCACATGGCGCAGGGCATCCTGCGCGAAGCGACGCTCGGTGCCGATGAAGGCCGCCTCCACCGCCTGCTGGCGCGGCGCGTCCCAGACGCCATCCAGCGCCCGTGACGCCCCCTCGCAGCCCGTGGTGCCGCGCCGGTGCAGCACGCCCGTGACGGCCACCGCCGACAGCAGCAGCAACACCCCGCCGCCCAGGCGCAGCCGCCGCGTCCGGCGCGCGGTGGGGTTGGACTCCAGCTCCGCGATGAGCGCCTCCATCGACGCGTGCCGGTCCTCGGGCCGCACCGACAGGCCCTTGAGCAGCACCCGGCGCAGCCACTGCGGCACGCCCGAGTGCCGGGGCACGTTCTTCACGCGTCCCGCGTGCACCGCCTGGGACAGCTCCTCCACCGTCGAGCCCGCGAAGGGGCGCTCGCCATAGAGGCCCTCGTAGAGCGCGGCGCAGAAGCCGAACTGGTCGCTGCGCGCGTCGGTGCGCTCCTCCGGTGGGAACTGCTCCGGGGCCATGTACGCGGGCGTCCCTCCCTCCATGGCGCGGGGACGCGCGAAGCCTCCGGGCGTCACCGTCGGGGCCACCACGCCGGACATGATCCGCGACAGGCCGAAGTCCGTGACGCGCACGCGCTTGTCCTGCCCGACGAGGATGTTCTCCGGCTTCACGTCCCCGTGCACGACGCCCACCGCGTGCGCCGCGGCGAGTCCCCGGCCCGCGGCGACGAAGATGTCCACCACCTGGCGCCACGGGTGCGGGCCGTCCTGCTCCCACTTTCGCAGCGTGTGCGCGTCCACCAGCTCCATGGCCAGGAAGACCTGCCGGCCGAAGGTGCCCACGTCGAAGACGGAGACGACGTGCGGATGGGACACGCGAGCCATGGCCTGCGCCTCGCGCAGCACCTGGTTGCGGCCGGCCTCCGCGCCCAGCCCCAGCGCCTCCACCTGCAAGAGCTTGAGCGCGACCCTCCGGTCCAGCTCCGGGTCATAGGCCGCGTACACGACGCTCATCCCGCCCACGCCCAGCATCTCCAGGATGAGGTAGCGCCCCACCGCAGTGCCCCGCGCGAGCGGCGGCGTGGGCAGGCGCATGCGCGGCTTCTTTCCCCGCCACGGCTCCACGGCCAGGGTCACCAGCTCGCTGCCAGGTGCGTCCTCCTCCGGCGCGGGGAGCGGCGTGGCGGGAGGCTGCACCTTCAGCGCCTCGGACACCATGCGACGGCAGGAGGGACACGTGTCCAGGTGCTCGTCCACGCCGGCGGCCCGCTCGGACGACAACGTCCCGAGCAGGAGGTCCATGAACGTGGGTTCGTCGAGACAGGCGAGGGGCATGGATGGCACGGGGGTGGCGACAGCACACCAGGAGTCACGGGCTGCGTCGAGTCACCCCCAGGACTGTTTCCCACGTTCACGGGTTGCCTGCTCGCCAGGGGGGACGTCGGTTCGCGAACGCACGCACCAACGCAGGTTGAGCCTTCGGGACCTTTCTGGAAGCGTCCGGGCATGCGGCGCCTTCGACGTCTCGGATGGGCCGGGCTGCTTTCCCTCGCGCTGCACGCGGTCGTGCTGCTGCTGTTGTGGAAGGTGAGCCCCGCGCCGTCGTTGCGCGCCTCGCGGGGGCGCGAACGGGCCATCGAGGTGGAGATCCTCACCCCGCCGCCCGTCTCCGTCGCGAAGCCCACCCCGCCGGATTCCAACACCTCGCCAGCACGCCCGCAGACCCAGGAGCCGCTGTCACCGCCGACACCACACCCTCGGCCTCCTGCTGGCACAGCGACCCGGGAGCCTCCGGCCCGTAGGCCAGCGTCACCTCCACCCGAGGTGGCGAACCGCGAGCCCGCTTCACCTCCTCCCGAGGTGGCGAACCGCGAACCGCCTCCGTCCGGTGTGCCCTCGACGGAGGCCCCTCCTCCCGACATCGCGGTGCGGGCGCCGTCCCTCGAATCCGACCGTCCTGCGGCGGACGTGCCTCGCGCTCCGGGCACCCTGCCCCTGAACCTGCTGCCGCCTCCGGGCTCCAGCGGCGGGGTGATCATCACGACGCCGGAGAACTCCCGGGGTGGAGGCCGCACGCTGCGGCCCGGCGACCCGAGCCTCGCCCCCGACGCCCTCGCCGCCGAGGAGAAGGCGCGCGTGTCCGAACGGGTGCAGGGCATCATCGACGACCGCCGGGCCCGCGACCGCGTGGACACCGGCCGCATCCACCCGTACTTCAGCAAGCTGCGCGCGAAGCTGGAGCGGCAGATGCACGCGGCGCCGCTCTTCGACATGCCCAGCCTGCCCAAGCAGTTGCTGCATTCGTGGGCAGACAAGGCCCATCGGTTCGGCGCCTCGGGCTCGCCCGGTGCCGGGCCCCCGACGCGTGCGCCCCCCAAGCCGGGCGAACTGCTCGCGCAGCGCGCCCGGAACAACCCCGAGTTCGACCGCCTGCGGGGCCAGTCCCAGGCCGGCGAGGAGCTCCAGTCCTTCGCCAACGGCGTCAGCTCCCTGAAGCTGGTCGTCACGCTGGAACTCATCCAGGGGCCGGACGGCACGCTGCGAGAGGTGAAGCTCGTGAGCCGCAGCGGCAACCGCGCCTACGACGACTACGTGCTCCAGTCCGTGCCCTCCGCGCTGGCGAAGACGCCTCCGCCGCCGCCCGATGCCCTGGGCGTGAACGCCGACGGCATCCGCACCCTGTGGGCCGTGGAAGGCCGCGTCGTCTACGTGCGCAAGGCCAGCGAGATGAAGGGCTCGGACTCCGCGTACCTCGCCGCCGCGGCCGCGGTGGGCCTGCTCGCCGGAGGCTTCGAGGAGACCACCGGCGAGGTCTACGTCATCGACGTGCGCAACCCGCACTTCGAATGCCGCTCCCGTCTGCTGCGCGTCTACTGAAACAAGCCAGGCCTCAGGGCGTGAACGCCGAGGGCCACCGCACGCCGCCGCCCAACGGAAGCAGCGCCTCCGCCACGTCGAGCAGCGCCCCGTCCGCCCAGCGCCGCCCCACCAACTGCGCGCCCACCGGAAGCCCCGACGAAGTACGCCCCAGGGGAATCACCACCACGGGGCTCCCCGTGGCGTTGAACAGGCTGGTGAACCCACCCAGCACCTCCAGGTAGCGGCCCGGGACGCCGTCCACGTCCACGGCCTGTCCGAAGGGCGTGTGCACGATGGCGGCGGTCATCGACACCGGCACCATCCACGCATCCCAGCCGGACAGGAACTGCTCCAACGTGGCGATGTGCCCGTCGCGACGGCTCAGCGTCGCCCCCATCCCGGCCAGGTCCAGGTGCGTGCCCTTCACGATGGCCTTCGCCAGCAGGTCGTCCGGGTAGGGCAGGAACTGGCCCCGGAAGGCCTCGCGCGCCTCCGCGGGCATCGGTGCGCCCACCAGCCCCCCCTCCATCAGCCCCCACACCTCCAGCAGATCCGCGAAGTCCTGCGACGGGGGCGCGGTCTCTTCCACGACGACGCCTTCCGCGCGGGCGGCGGCGGTGAAGCGCTGGAAGAGTTCGCGCGTCTCGCGGTCGGCGCGAAACGGCCCCAGCATGTCCCCCCACGCCAGCCGCAGGCCCTTCAAGGCCCGGGGCTTCGCGGCCCCCAGCGGCGCGACGGGCGGCACCTCCGGGTTGCGAAGGTCCGCGCCTTCGATGAGGGACAGCACGAGCCGCAGGTCCGCCACCGAGCGCGCCAGCGGACCGGAGCACGCCATGTTGCGCACGTGGCGCGGACCGTTGGGCATGTCCGGGATGTGGCCCGCGCTGGAGACGCGGGTCTCCGTGGGCTTGATGCTGACGATGCCGCAGAAGTGCGCCGGCAGCCGCACGGAGCCGCCAATGTCGCTGCCCACTTCGAACGGGGTGAAACCCGCCGCGACCGACGCCGAGGCCCCACCGCTGGAGCCGCCCGGCGTGCGCTCCAGCGCGTGCGGGTTGTTGGCCTGGCCCAGCAGCGGCCCCCGCGTCTGGAAGTCCGCCGCGAAAGGCGGCAGGTTCGTCTTGCCAAAGAGGATGCCGCCCGCGGCCTTGAGCCGGGCCACCACGGTGGCGTCCTCGGTGGGCACGTACTCCGCCAGCAGCGGATGGCCCGCCGTCGTGCGCAGGCCCTCGGTGCTGAAGGTGTCCTTCACCGTGAAGGGCACGCCGTGCAGCGGCCCCCACAGCTCTCCTCTCGCGAGCGCGGCGTCCGCCTCCCGGGCGCGCTGCCGGGCCCGCGCCTCGTCCCACGTCACCACCGCGTTGAGCGCGGGGTTGTGCTGGCGGGCCCGGGACAGGAAGGCGTCCAGGACCTCCACCGCGCTGACGCGGCGCTCGCGAAGGGCGGCGGCCAGCTCCGTGGTCGTGAGGGACACGAGCGCTCGCGCGCCATTGGCAACCACGGGCTCTTCCAGCGTGACGGATGACTTCATGCTCGGACCCACCCCCGGAGTCGGTGACGGCGTCGGCACCGATGAATCAATACTTGTATCAGCTCCCCGGACTACCTGGCAGGCAGGGCCGGGGTCACGACGTAGGCGGTCGCTTTCGCATCCACCTTCACGCGAGGGGGCCGCCGCTGTTCTTCAAAGAGCCGGTAGCCGGGCTCCAGGCCCCGCCAGAAGGCCCGTCGCGCGTCGGTGACACCCGGCAGCGCGTCCAGCGCCGCGAGCCCCGCCGCGTCCAGCCGGCGCGGGAAGATGTGCACCGGGACATCCCGTCCCATGCGGGCCCGGGCCTCCGTCACCAGCACATACAAGGCCTCGATGGGCCCATCCTCGATGGCCAGGCAGCCGATGCTCACACAGTTGCCGTGGATGTAGATGTCGCCCCCGGGCTTCGCGGTGCCCAGCTTCCGGTCGAGCGCGTTCGGATAGCTCACGCGCATCGACAGGTGGAAGGCGCTCCAGGGGTTGAAGAGGTCCACCGTGTAGAAGCCCTCCGGGACCTGTTCGTCGCCCTGGGCGCGCTTGGGGCCCACGTCGCCGGACGCCGCGCAGATGGGGAACGTGCGCACCTTCACCAGCGGCTTGCCCCGGGGGCCCGCCCAGACCTCCAGCTCGCGCTCGACCTTGAAGGCCCGCAGGTAGAGCTCTTCCGGCGGCCAGGACAGCCCCGCGTCCCGGAACGACTGGACCAGCGCGGCCGTCTGATGCTTCCGGGCCCCCGCGACGCGGTCTTCCGCGTGCGCGCACAGCGAGGCCAACAGGACACCCCACAACGCCAGGACCTTCATGGGCGGACGTCTCCTTCCCGAGGGCTTCTTGGACCCCGGCCGGCGTCAAGCCGGTCCCGGGGCAGGGGCGGAAGGCGAACAGGATACAGGCAGGAGTCCACCCCTGGCCCCCTGCTTCCCAAGCTGCTAGCAAGCGGTACGTGGGTTTCCTGGACGGCGTTCAGCGTAACGGCGATGGAAATCAGGGCCTGCCCGGTGTTCTCATCTCCATCGTGCATCATGGCGAGCAGGGGCCGCCGGTGTGCGCTACGACTGAAACTCCCCGCCCCGTGCCGTTCCGGCCTTTTGCCTAAGAATGAATGACTCCCTCGAGACCCTCCTCGCCGACGGCATCATTGACGCCGTCATCGGCCAGCTGAAGACGGGCAAGGAGGCAGAGGTGTGGCTTGTCCAGCACGCCGGCCAGGTGGTCGCCGCGAAGCTGTACAAGGAGCGCCACGAGCGCAACTTCCGCAACAACTCCGGCTACAAGGAAGGCCGCGAGGTGCGCAACTCACGCACCCGCCGCGCCATGGAGAAGGGCAGCCGCTTCGGGCAGGCCGCCGCGGAAGAGGCGTGGAAGAACGCCGAGGCGGACTCGCTGTACAAGCTGCACGCGCAGGGCGTCCGCGTCCCCACACCCGTGCTGTTCTACGAAGGCATCCTCCTGATGGAGCTGGTGCTGGACGAGCAGGGCCAGCCGGCCCCCCGCCTGGTCGAAGCGCCGCCCCTCACCCCCGAGGACGCCGAGGCCTGCTACCTGGACCTGCGGGGTCAGGTGATTCGCACCTTGTGCGCGGATCTCATCCATGGAGACCTGTCGCCCTACAACATCCTGATGAGTGGGATGGGGCCGACGCTCATCGACTTTCCGCAGACGGTGGCGGCGGCGCGCAACAGTCAGGCGGAGTTCTACTTCCGCCGCGACCTGGACAACGTGCGGGAGTTCCTCACGGGCATTTCGCCCCGGCTGGGGAGCCGTGCGGGCGACACGGGCGAAATCTGGAACGCGTACGTGCGCCGCGACCTGACGCCGGAGTACGTGCCGTCGGGCAGCTTCAAGGAGGCTCCGCGCCGCAACGGGGCGCAGGGCCGGCCGGGTCCCCGGGCGGAGCGCTTCGGGCAGGAGGGGCGCGGTGACTTCCGCGCGGCTCCGGCACCCGTGGCCGCGCCGGTGGAGCTTGAAGAGGGCGTGAGCGCGGAGGAGGCGGAGCTGCGCGCGCTGGAAGCGCTGGTGTTGCGGCAGGGAGGCGGCGAGCGCGGACGGCCCGTCGTCACGTCGAGCCCGCGCGATGGGCGTCGGCGCGGAGGATTCGGTGGCAAGCCGCCTCCGCGCACGGGCAATGCGCCCCGGCCCGGTGGGAACGCGGGGTCGCAGCAGGGCGCCGCGGCTCGGCCTCAGCAGGGCGGTGGCAACAACCGGCCCGGCGGGAACGCCGGACGGCCGCAGCAGCAGGGCGGCCCGCGCGGTGGCGCTCCGGTGGTCCAGGCCCAGGGTGCACCGGCCGCGGCGGGCGATGCGAGGGCGAATGGCAGGCCGCAGCAGCAGGGCGGCGGGCCGCGCAATGGCAACCCGCGAGGCGCGCCGAACGAGCCGCGCCGTGATGGGCGTCCGCCCCGGCAGCAGAATGGCGAGCCGCGCATGAATGGCGCCCCGTCACAGCCGCAGCATGGGGATGCGCGAACGAACGGCCCGTCGCAGCACGGCGAGCCGCGCTCGAACGGCCGCCAGCAGCATGGCGAAGCACGTGCGAACGGCTCCCAGCAGAACGGTGAGTCGCGCTCGAACGGCGTCCAGCAGAACGTCGAAGCACGCATGAATGGCCGCCAGCAGCAGAACGGCGAGCCGCGCATGAACGGCCGACCTCCGCAGCAGAACGGCGAGGCGCGCACGAACGGACGCCAGCAGCAGGGCGAAGCACGCGCGAACGGCGCTCAGCAGAACGGCGAGTCGCGCTCGAACGGCTTCCAGCAAAACGGCGAGCCGCGCTCGAACGGACGCCAGCAGCAGGGTGAAGCGCGTACGAACGGCTCCCAGCAGCAGGGTGAAGCGCGTACGAACGGCTCCCAGCAGAACGGCGAAGCGCGTGCGAACGGCGCTCAGCAGAGCGGCGAGCCGCG
Organism: Corallococcus terminator; assembly: GCF_003611635.1. Lineage (GTDB taxonomy): Bacteria > Myxococcota > Myxococcia > Myxococcales > Myxococcaceae > Corallococcus > Corallococcus terminator. The sequence goes on from NZ_RAVZ01000046.1 coordinate 27,493, forward strand.
CATGAACGGCCGACAGCAGCACGGTGAATCTCGCGCGAACAGCTCTCAGCAGAGCGGCGAGCCGCGCATGAACGGCCGACAGCAGCACGGTGAATCTCGCGCGAACAGCTCTCAGCAGAACGGCGAGCCGCGCATGAACGGCCGGCAGCAGCACGGTGAATCGCGCGCGAACAGTCCTCAGCAGAGCGGCGAGCCGCGCATGAATGGAACACCGGCTCGGGCGCGGGACGAAGCGCGCATGAACAGCCGGGCCCAGGGCGACGGTGGCATCCAGACGGAGGGACCGCCTCCGCAGCAGGGAGAAGCGCGCACTAACGGCCGGTCCCAGCGGAATGGCGACGCGCGGAGTGAAGGCCAACCTTCCCAGCACGGCGAGCCGCGCATGAACGGGCGGCCTCCGCAGCAGAACGGCGAACCCCGCGCGAACGGGCGTCCTCCCCGGGGCCAGCGTCCGCCGAACACCGGGGCCGACAACGCGTCCTTCACGCCACCGCCGAACGCTGTCGCTGGCGCGGAGAACCGGGCCCAGAACCCGGACAACCGTCGGCAGCGTTCCCGCAACGGCGAACCCTCCGCGATGAACGGGGAGCCCCGCCAGGAAGCCGCGCAGCCCCCGAACGACCGGGGCCCCGAAGCCAACGCTCGGGAAGCACGTGGCAACCCGCCCCGGGCGCCGCGTCAGCCCCAGGAGCGCGGCGCGGGACGTCCCGCACGAGGAGCCTCCCCCCAGGTCAGCTACGTGGGCCGTTCGCCCGCGTCCGCTTCGTCCAACCGGGGTCCCGAGACCGGCTCGTCGTCCTCATCCTGAAGGACGGCTCGGGCGACCCACGCCCGAGCCACGCTGCCAGCACCACAGGAAGGCCCGCGCGGACCGCCAGCGTCCGCGCCCTCCCCTACTCCGCCCGCGTCACGGGCTCCCGCGCCAGCTCCTCGCGGAAGAAGCGGCTGCCCTTCGCGAGCGTCGCCATGTACGGCCGCACATCCTCACGGGCTTCCGCGCTCAGCGCCGCGAACGGCGTCACGTGCGCGTCCGGCACGTAGCGGAACGTCAGGTTGATGCGCCGCGTGCGGAAGTCCGGCAGCTCCGGCGGCATCACGTGCCCGGCGCGCGTGTCCACCCGCTGCACCCGGTGGAACGTCTGCTCCTTCCACTGAGCGCCCCCGAAGAGCTGCAGCGACCCATCATCCAGCCACTGCTCCAGCACCACTCCGTCGCGCTCACCCGGCCGCGACGACGTGACGAACTGGATGAGCGCGCGCTCGCCCAGCGACAGCGACGCCACCGGGCCTGGTTCGAAGTCCTTGTGCTCGCCCACGCGCGCCACGTCCACCCAGCGCCCGTCCTCCAACCGGCTGCCGTAGAAGTTCACCAGGCAGGTGTTGAGGTGCCAGCCCTGCGGCATGTCCGGGCCCCGGAACATCCGCCGCGCCAGCGCCTCCACTTTCACAATCTGGCGCTCCAGCACCGCCGGGAACGGCTCCGCCTTCACGCAGCGATCCTTCACACCCTTCGGAGGCCGGTAGTAGTCCAGGCACGCGAACTGCCAGTTGCCCAACCAGTACACCGGCCGCAACAGCCGCCGCTGCACCTGCCCCTCCGGCGGGGGGAAGTGCTTCGAATAGCGCTCCTCCCACAGGGGGTGCAGCGTGCCCAGCCACGCGAGGATCTCCGCGCGGTCCGCCGCGGACAGGAAGCTCGCGTTGTAGTGGTGGCCCGGGGTGCGCTGGGCCGCCTTGCGCGCCAGCGGCGAGCTGGGCCCCCTGCGGGGAGTGAAGGTCATGGACGCGTCCCTACGCCTCGGAGACGGCGACGTCGAGCGCCACCTCGATCATCTCATCGAACGTCGTCTGCCGGTCCTCCGGCGACAGGTGCTCGCCCGTGAGGATGTGGTCCGACACCGTGAGCAGGCCCAGCGCCCGAGCGCCGAACTGCGCCGCCACGCCATAGAGGCCGGCGATCTCCATCTCCACCGCCAGGATGCCCATCCGCGCCAGCGTGGCGTTGAGCTGCTCCTGCGGGTGGTAGAACAAATCGGAGGTGAACACCGAACCCACGCGCACGGGCTTGTTGCGCTTCTCCGCCGCCTCCACCGCGCGCCGGGTCAGCGTGAAGTCCGCCACCGCCGGGAAGTCGTGGCCCATCGCGCGCATGCGGTTCACGTTGGAGTCGGTGCCCGCGGCCAGCGCCACGATGACGTCGCGCAGCTTCACGTCCGTGCGCAGCGCCCCACAGCTCCCCACGCGGATGAGCACGCGCGCGCCGTACGTCTGCACCAGCTCCGTTGCGTAGATGGAGATGGAAGGCACGCCCATGCCGTGCCCCATCACCGACAGCCGCTTGCCCCGGAAGGTGCCGGTGAAGCCCAGCATGTTGCGCACTGACGTGACGGCGCGGGCGCCCTCCAGGAAACGCTCGGAGATGTAGCGGGCGCGCAGCGGGTCCCCCGGCATGAGGACCACTTCGGCGAAGTCACCCGGGGAGGCGGAGATGTGCGGAGTTGCCATGGAACGTGAAGCCTTTCAGCGCGCGGTCGACAGACCGGACGGAGCGCCCGTCGGCCCCGCCACGGGGGTGGGTGCCGGCGCGGCGGGAGTACAGGGGTTGGGCAGCTTGCCTGAAGCTTCGGGCGTCGTGGTCACCAAAGCGGGGGCCTGCGTCTGCGGGGGCAACCGGCGCGGCGGAAGCTGCACGGGCGGTGGAATCGGGCAGTGCGTGCAGGGCCCCTTGAGCGGAATCACCAGCCGCCGGCCAAGGCTCAGGAACGTGTTGCGCATCCGGTTGGCCTTCTTGATGGCCACCACGCTGGAGTTGTGCCGCATCGCGATGCCGCCCAGCGTGTCCCCGTTGCGCACCTTGTACATCATGAGGTTCTGGTCCGGCTGGAGCGCCAGCAGCGGCGCCACCCGGCGTCCCAGCTCCTGCGCGCGAGCGTTGAAGAAGCGCACGTGGAAGTGGTCGCGGTGCCGGCGCGCGTGCCTGATGACGGAGTTGAAGCCCGCGTTGAAGAGCGAGTCGAGCCACGCCTTGTCCTCGCCAATCCCCACCGCGTAGTCATACAGGACCTTCATGACGCGCTTGTCCACGAGGATCATCTGCACGTCGGTGTTCATCACCAGCGAGCGAACCAGCGCCCAGTTCATGGCCACGTTGATGTAGCGCTCGCGCTCCCGCTCCCGCACCGGCTCCGCCGTCGGATAGTAGAAGCCCAGGTCCACGTCGCGGCCGTTCTGGTGGCTCTTGTGCGGGCGCAGGTAGCCGCCGTCCTTGGTGGACAGCCGGTTGACGCGCAGGGGCGGCACGTCCGGGTACTGCGCGCGCACGGCGCGGATGGCGGTCATCACGTAGTTGACCGTCTCCTCCGTGCCCCAGGCGATCTCCGGCGACACCACCATCCAGTCCTTGTCGTCCGGGACGCGGTGGCTGTTGAGCTGCCGGCCGCTCTCCACGAAGCCAATGGACATGGAGCCCAGCGTCGCCGGGTCCTTCTTCCACGCCTCGGTCAGCGCCTCGTCCGACAGGTCGGCGGTGTACAGGGGCCCCGCGGGCGCGGCGGGCGCGAGCGGCGCCTGCAACTCGCCCTCCTCGCTCACGCCTTCATCCTCGGTGGCCGAGGACACATCGTCGTCCTCCTCGTCGGCTTCCGTCCCCGTGGGGCAAGGGTTGTCGCGCATCGCGGCATCGGTGACGACGGCGGCGACCTCCGCCAGGGACGGCATCGCGACGGGCGCGGCGGACACGCTCGCGGGAGCCACGACCTGGGCTTCCCCCGGGGCCGGAGCCGGGGCACCGGCCGGAGCGGGCGTCGATGCCGCCGGCGTCCCCGCGGCGGGCGGCGCCGATTCTCCGGGCGGCGCGGCCTGGCTCGGGGCCGGGGCCGGAGCGGACACCGGAACGGGGGTGATGACACGCGCGGCACAGCCGGCGCAGAACAGGAGGATCAGGAGTGAGGAACGCACCGGGGCGAAGGATGGCCCGAGAAAGCCCACACCACCAAACGCCGACCGCGATTTTGACTCCGCGTGCGCCCCCCTGCCTGCCTGCTTCAATCCCTTCCGTCGCGCGAAGCCGGCGAAACCTCCGCCCCCAGCAGCAGCGACGCACGCCTGGGCGTCAGCACGTCGAACGGCAGCCGACGTCCGCCGCCCATCGACAGCACCCGCTTGTCCTTGCTCACCAACCACGAGGCCCCGACGCGCGCGGCCAGCACGAGGAACTTCTGATCATCCCTGTCGCGGCATGGGGGCAGCTCCACCGCGCCCTCCCCGTCCGACACCCGCGTGAGCGCGCCGTACCGTTCCCGCACCGCCTGCTGCGCCTCCGCCGTCAGCGCGAACGAGCGGTACGCGAGCACCAGCTCCAGCTCCCGCGACGTGTGCCGGTCCACCCACGCCGTCAGCGCGCCCGCGAGCAGGGCCTCCTTCAACGGCCGCGCGAACGCGTCGTCATAGACGAACAGATCCAGCACCACGTTGGTGTCCAGCACCACCGAACGAACGTCAGGCACAGCGGAAGGAGCGCTCACGGATGAAGAACTTTCCGCCAGCAGCGCCGCCAATTCAACACGCTCGCCGACCAGTCAATCACAATACACGGGGCGTCCATGGTCGAAACCTGGAATAGTGGACAAAGATGTTTCTCGTGGTGCCCCTTCCCCTCCGCCGGTTCGCGCCGGTGAAAGGTCTGTCCATGACCGTCTTCCCCCGTTCGCTGTGTCTGACGTTGTTGAGCGCCGCCGCCCTGCTGGGAGGCTGTGGTGGCCAGGAGTTGCCCGAGCCCGAGGCAGAGGGCGTCGTCGTTCCCCCCGTCCAGACGGAGATCGCCACCGACGGGGTGACCGCGAGCGCCGCGTACTGCGATGACGTGACGACGTGGGATCCGGCGTGGGTGACGCTGGAGAACCAGGTGCTCACGCTCATCAACCAGCGCCGCGCGGCGGGAGCCACCTGTGGTGGCGTGGCGAAGCCGGCGGTGGCCGCGCTCACGCTCGACACGAAGCTGCGCTGTGCGTCGCGCAAGCACTCCAAGGACATGGGCACCAACAACTTCTTCAGCCACACGGGCACTGGCGGCACCACGCCGTGGCAGCGCATGGCGTCCGCCGGCTACACCTACCGGACGGCCGCGGAGAACATCGCCGCGGGCTACGGCACCGCGGCGGCGGTGGTGGACGGCTGGATGACCAGCACCGGCCACTGCAACAACATCATGAACGGCGCGCTCAAGCAGGTGGGCATCGGCTACTTCAACGGGCCGTCCAGCACCTACCGCAGCTACTGGACGCAGGACTTCGGCACGCCGTAGCCGCAAGCCTCCAGACCGCCGTCCCGCGCTCAGGGGCGGCGGTTGCCCAGGGCGCCGTCGAGCGTGAAGCGCGCGGCGCTCGCGTGGTGCAGGAGCCACGCGTACACGAAGGCATAGAAGAGCTGGAGGCCCGCGATCTCCCACTTCTGTTGCACACCCGTGCCGAAGGTGAGGGCCGCCATCGTCAGACCGCCCACCACCAGCGCGGCGCGAAGGCGCAGGCCCAGCAGCACCGCCAGCCCGGTGAGCAGCTCCACGAACGGCAGCACGAATCCAAAGCCGCGCACGCTCCACGCGGGCAGCCACGTCTGGGAGAAGCCCGTCACCAGACCTTCCGCGAAGGCCGCCGGGTTGCCCACGCGGGTGAGGCCGTGCACGGCGATGTTCACGCCCAGCACGCACCGCAGCACCAGGTGACCGAGCGACGCGTCGGACAGGCCGTACAGGCCCGACCGGGCCTCCGGATTCCGTGAAGGGTCTTCCTTCATACGCACCGCCTCCAGGGCTGCCAGCCGTTCCTGAAACGCCTGGGCGGAAGACTATGCTTCGCGGCCCATGAACTCCCCGTTCGCCTCGTCATTCCCCGCTTTGCGGTCCGGCTTCAGCTATCTGGACAACGCCGCCGGGGCGCAGGTGCCCTCGCACTGCATCGACGCAATCACCCGGTTGCTCACCACGGGAAGCTGCAACGTGGGCCAGCCCTACGCCGCGTCGAAGGAGGCCACCACGCTCAAGGCCCGCGCACGGGCGGAGACGGCGGAGTTCCTCCACTGTCAGCCCGAGGAGGTGATGCTCGGACCCAGCGCCACCGCGTTCACCTTCCAGGTGGGCCGGGCCCTGTCGCGCCTCTTCAAGGCTGGGGACGAGGTCGTCATCTCCGAATTGGAACACGAATCCAACGCGGCCCCGTGGCGGGCCCTGGAAGCGCAGGGCGTGAAGGTGAAGACCTGGCGTGCGCGCTGGCCCGAAGGGCGGCTGGAGGCCTCGGACCTGCGGGCGCTCGTCACCCCGCGCACGCGGCTGGTCGCGGTGACGGCGGCGGCCAACTCCGTGGGGTCAACGCCCGATGTGGTCGCCGCGGCGGAGGTGGCGCACGGCGTGGGCGCGTGGGTGTTCGTGGACGCGGTGCATTCCAGTCCGCACCACCTGCCGGACGTGAAGGCCTGGGGCGCGGACTTCGTGGTGTTCTCTCCGTACAAGGTCTTCGGTCCGCACCTGGGCTGTCTGTATGTGCGGCGGGAGCTGCTCGCGGGGCTGCCGGCGGACAAGCTGTGGTTCATCCCGGACGACAGTCCGCAGAAGTTCGAACCGGGCACCGCCAACCACGAAGGGTGGGCCGGATGGCTGGGTTCATTGCGCTACCTTCGCGAGGAGCTGGGCGGAGGACAGCCGGGACGCGAAGGACTGGTGCGCGCCTTCCAGCGCATCGAGGAACTGGAGCGTCCGCTGCTGGAGGCCACGCTGGAGCGCTTGTCGAAACATCCGCGCGTGACGCTCTACGGCCCCAAGGAGCCCACGGGGCGCGTGGCCACCTTCTGTTTCAACGTGCCCGGCGTTCCTCCGCGAGCGGTGGCGGAACACCTGGCCGGACAGGACGTGGGCGTGGCGGCGGGGCACTACTACGCCACGCTCGCGGCGGAGGCGCTGGGCCTCATGCCTGACGGCGCCGTGCGCGCTTCGCTGCTGCACTACAACACGCAGGCGGACGTGGACCGGCTGATGGCCGGATTGGATTCGCTGCCCTGATGCCGGAAACGCTCACCCATCGCAGCCTGCCGCTGGACGTGGACTTCGATGAGGAGGGCGTCGTGCTGCGCCCCTGGTTCCTCCAACCCATTCCCATCGCGTGGAAGGAATTGGAGTTCATCTGCCTGACGCCCACGATGGAGCGGTACCCCGATGGCTGGCGCGAAAAGACATACGCTGTCAGCTACCTGCCGAAGGGCTTCCGCTCCACCTTCGCCACGGCGGGCCACCTCTGGGTCGAGCTGGTCGTGAGGGACCGGCGCCCCCTCCTGGCCCGGACCGAAGGACGCTGGACCCGGGCGTGGCTCACGACCCGGCTGCACCCCATGCTGGATGCCTCGGATCAACGGAAGCCGGACCAGTCCCTGCTTGGGCTGGACTTCTACAAGCACCGGTTGAACGCACCGCTGGATGACCTGCTGGACCTGATGGCCCGCCACTGCCGGTTCGACCTGGTCGTCCACCTTTGAGGCCTGGGCCTATTTCGCCTGCGTGCCATCCACATACTGCGCCTGGAAGTCGGCCGAAGGCGGGATGGGCTTGATGATGTCGATGAGGACGCCGTTCGGATCCGCCGTGATGAAGTGACGCTGCCCGAAGTCCTCGTCGCGCAGCTCCAGCAGGATGGGCAGGCCCGCCGCCTTCGCCCGGGCGTATTCGGCATCCGGATCCTCCACCTCGAAGTTCAGGAGCACGCCCGACGCCTGCCGCCCCCGGGCCACTTCCGGCACCGTGGCGTGGCGCCCGTCGAGGATCGCCAGGTTCACCCGCGCGTCCTCCGCCGACTGGAGGTGGACGTACCAATCCGCCTCGAAGAGCGCGCGGAAGCCGAAGTGCGTGACGTAGAAGGCGGCGGTCCTGGCGACCTCGTTCGTCATCAGAACCGGGTAGTAACTGGTCGATTTCATTCAGCTTTCCTTTCGCGCCCAAGAAACATACAGTCTGTACGCAGAAACTAACCTCCAGGCTGCGTGCATGCAAGACGGCAAACGCCGCACCAACAAGGAACGGTCGGAGACGACGCGCGCGGCGCTGCTCGAAGCCGCGCGGCGGCTCTTCATCGAGCACTCCTACGCGGGGACGGGGACGCCCGAACTGGTCGCGGCGGCCGAGGTCACGAGGGGCGCGCTGTACCACCACTTCGCGGACAAACAGGCGCTCTTCCGGGCGGTGGTCGAAGCGGAATCCCGCACCGTCGCGGAGGAGATCGAACGCGCCGCGCCGGAGGACCTCCCGCCCCTCGACGCGTTGATCCAGGGCGGTGAGGCCTTCCTGGCGGCGATGGCGGTTCCCGGTCGGACGCGCCTGCTGCTCATCGACGCGCCGGCCGTGCTCGGGCGCCGGGAGCTGGATGCCATCGACGCATTGCACGGCGGACGGACGCTGCGCGAGGGCCTGGACGCAGCCATGCGCATGAACGCCCTGCGCGCCCTGCCGCTCGATGCCACGGCCCAGCTCCTGGGTGCGGCCTATGACCGGGCGGCGCTTGCCATTGAAGGCGGCGCGGATCCAGCGGCGTGGCGCGTCGTGCTCAAGGCCCTCATCGACGGGCTCGCCGCAGCGCCGGCCTGAGCGCGACAGGAATGTATCGCTGACACATGGAACAACCGGAGTCCCGCCAGACTCCGGGGTCTGACCGGCCCTGCGTTGATCTTTCAATCGCGCCACATGCAGTCTCGTGGCGGACACACCCCGAACGGCCGGCACCGCGGGCGCTGGAGGCTCGACCGACCGGGCCTTCGGAGGCCGGGCCTCACAAGCGGGCGCTGTCGAGCCCGCGGGCGGCGGCGGCAACGCCGGCCTGGTCATCCTGACCTACGACGGCGCCTGCGCGCAGTAGCAGCCCCTCACACTTCAACAGGCAGGGGAAGACGCTTCGCGGTCAGCGTCGCCCCCGCTGAAGCCACGCTCACCAGCGCGACCGCCAGCCATTGCAGCGGCGTGAGCTGTTCGCGCAGGAACACCCACCCCGCCACCGTGGCCACGCCGGGCTCCAGGCTCATCAGGATGCCGAAGGTGCGGCTGGACAGCTTGCCCAGGGCCATCATCTCCAGGGTGTACGGCAGGGCGCTGGACAACAGCGCCACGCCCACGCTCGCCGCGAACAGGGCCGGCGTCAGCCGCTCCAGGTGGCCGAGCACCAGCGAAAACGGCAGCACCACCAGCGTCGCGACCACCATGCCCGCCGCCACCCCCTGCCCTTCCGGCACGAGCTTCGACAGCCGGCCGCCCACCAGGATGTACACGGCCCAGCACGCGCCCGCCGCCAACGCCAGCACCACGCCCAGCGGATCCAACCCACCGGGCCGCGCGGTCCAGGGTGTGATCAGCACGATGCCCGTCGCCGCGAAGAGCACCCACAGGAAGTCCAGCGCCTTGCGTGACCCCACCACCGCGAGCGCGAACGGCCCCACGAACTCCAGCGTCACCGCGAGCCCCAGCGGGATGCGCGCGATGGACAGGTAGTACGTCAGGTTCATCACGCCCAACGCCAGACCGTAGGGAATGATGGCCGCCCACTGCGCCCGGGTGTAGCGCGTCAGGGGCGGCCGGAAGAACGCCAGCAACATCACCGACGCCAGCACCAGCCGCAGTCCCGCCGCCCCTGTCGCGCCCACCGCCGGGAAAAGGCCCTTCGCCAGCGCCGCGCCGCCCTGCACGCTCACCACGGCGATGAGGACCGCGGGAATCGGGGACAGCGGCGAGGCACGGCGTCCGGCGGCTTCAGTCATGGCGGCGGACTCTAGCCACCGCGCCTCAGGGATTCACGGGCTCCCGCCACGGACCGGCCTGGAGGAGCGCCCGGCGGGCCATGAAGCGGGAGAAGTTCCACTCGGGAACCGTGTCCCGCTGGGACAGGTGGTCCAGGTGCCGGCTCAACAGGAGCGCCCCATCGTCCTTCGACACGACGGAGAGCGCCGGAATCAGCGCGGGCACCGCGTCCGCGGACAGTTGGGACAGCATCTCCACGTCCAGCGAGCCGGTGCGAGCATGGCGCTCCAGGTTGTGGCGCGCGATGAAGGCCTCCGGGTTGAGGACATTGAGGGCCACCACCGCGCCCAGCGCCGTGACGAGCGCCCCCACCGCGAAGCGCTCCGTGCGCCACCACAGCGTCACCGCGCGCCAGGCCAGCGCCGCCCCCAGCGCCATCATGAAGACGTGCGTGTAGACGCGCAGCAGCGTGTAGCCGAAGGCGTCCTCATAGAGCGACAGGCGCTGCATCGCCGACGCGAGGATGACCAGCGTGAGCACCACCATCAGCGACGCGCCCGTACGGAACACGGTCTGCGCCACGGGTGACTCGCGCCGCGTCCAGCGCGTCAGGGCCATCACCAGCGCGAGCGTCAGGAGCGACACGACCACCAGTTCGAAGAAGCCGTGCCGCGCGTACTCCGCGAAGGAGTAGCCGGGCGCGGGCGACGACGCATCCCCGATGAACAGGTACGCCACCTGGAAGGACGCGAAGACGAAGAACAGCGCATCCACCGCGAGGATGAGCATCATCGCTTCGATGAGGCCCAGACGCGGCGTGGCGGGCTCCGCCTCCGTGTCGCCCCGCTCCTTGGAGGCACGGCGGCGCAGCGCATGGCCCAGCACCCCGGCCGCCACGCACGCGCTGAAGGCCATGCCGATGCCCCGCCTCACCACGACGTCCAGCCCCAGGTCGAAGGACAGCCACCGGTCCATCGTGGAGGAGAAGACCCCGTCCGCCGAGTCCAGCAGCACGCCAAACACCAGCAGCACCGGCAGCGTCAGCAGCAGGCCGCGCCCCAGGGACAACAGGCGGGGCGCATGGGCGCGCAGGCCGCGCGCATCCACGCCCTGCTTCACCAGCGCCGGCGGATAGCGCAGGGCCTGGAACGCGGCGCCCAGCATGACGGCGGGATAGGCGGTGAGCCCCAGCCGCTCCACCCGGCCCGCGGCCCAGAAGTGCGCGAGCAACGTCAGGAGCACGCCCGCGGTGAGGACGTTGAGCGACAGGAGCCACGCGCTGTCACGCACCGCCACGAAGCCGGTGACGAGGGCCAGCGGAACCAGCAGCCACGCATTGGGCCGCGCGCGCTGCCAGCCTTCACGTCCCCCCAGCCACGCGAGCGTTCCCACCAGGGCCGCCACCAGCACCGGGAAGCCCAGGCCCCAGCGCTCGCGGTCCAGCAGGACTTCCGCGAGCAGTCCCAGCGCCAGGGACGCGGACAGCATCCGGCGCGGGTCGCGAACCCAGGGCATCCGCGACGGGGCCGGGGCC
>NZ_RAVZ01000470.1 GCF_003611635.1 Corallococcus terminator
TTCCAGAAGTCCTCGTTCGAATCGTCCCCGGCCCGGGCGAACACCGTGGCCCCGCAGTCCGCCGCGAAGCTGTCGGGCGCCGCGCCCGCGGGCACCCAGGGCCTGCTGGGCGGGGTCATCGACGCGGTGGTGGGTGGCATCAAGGACATCCCCCGCTTCGTCGAGATGGGCATGGGCGTCTTCGAGGCCACCACGGTGCGGGAAGTCACCAGCCTCTTCGGTGGCCCCAAGCCGGACCGCGCGCAGGACGGCATGTTCGTGGGCGCGGGCGGCAAGACGCTGCCCGCCAGCACGAAGCTGGGTGACGTTCCCGGCGTGACGCCGAAGAACAACCCGAACCCGGACAAGACGATCCTCTACGTCAACGGCATCATGACGACGACGCCGGGTCAGGTGAATGAGATGCAGGCGCTGGCGGACTCGTCCGGCGCGAAGGTCGTGGGCATCCACAACGCGACCGAAGGCCTGGTGAAGGACCTGGCCCAGTGCGTGACGGACAAGCTGGACAAGGGCAAGAACCCCGCCGTGGACACGCTGGCGGACACGCTCTACTCGGAGCTGAAGGCCGGCCGCGACGTGCACCTGGTGGGCTACAGCCAGGGCGGGCTCATCACCGCGCGAGCGCTCAACGACGTGGCGAAGCGGCTGCGCATCGAAGACGGGCTGTCCCCCGCGCAGGTCGAGGCGAAGATGGGCCACCTGAGCGTGGAGACCTTCGGCGCCGCGTCCACGACGTATCCGGACGGCCCCAAGTATGTGCACTACGTCAACAACGCGGACCCCGTGCCCACCCTCACCGGCCTGGGCGGCTCCGTGGATCCGCTGGCGTTCCTCAAGGACGCGGGCAAGGGCGCGGTGGTGCACCGCTTCACCGACGGCAACGCGAACCCCATCAGCAACCACATGCTGGACACGCTGTACCTCAAGCACCGCGTGGGCTTCGAGCAGGCGCGCCAGGGCCAGTTCTGAGCCCCTGAAGCACGAAGGCGTGCGCTACTTCCGGGGCGCGAAGCTGGCGGGCCCCGGTAGGATGCCGCGCCATGACGCCCTTCCCTGTCCCCATCGCCCTCACCATCGCCGGCTCGGACAGCGGCGGTGGCGCGGGGATCCAGGCGGACCTCCGCACCTTCTCCTTCCACCGGGTCCACGGCACCAGCGCGCTCACCGCCATCACCGCGCAGAACACGCGCGGGGTGACCCGCGTGGACCTGATGCCCCCCGAGTCCGTCACCGCGCAGGTGTCCGCCGTGGCGTCGGACATGCGCGTGGACGCGGTCAAGGTGGGCATGCTGGCCCAGCGGGGCATCATCGACGCCGTGGCGGATCAACTGGGCAGCCTTCCGGTGGGGCCCGTCGTGGTGGATCCGGTGATGGTGTCGCGCGCGGGCTCGCAGCTCATCGACGACGCGGCGGTCGCGGCGCTGCGCTCACGGATGCTGCCCCTGGCCGCGATCCTCACGCCCAACCGCCATGAGGCGCGGCTGCTCGCGGGGATGGACATCGAAACGCTGGAGGACATGCGCGAGGCGGCCCGGCGCATCCACGCCCTGGGCCCCCGGGCCGTGCTGGTAAAGGGCGGCGGCATGCAGGGCGCGCTGCGAGGCACCGACGTGTGGTTCGACGGAGCGCAACTGGAGACGCTCGCCGTCGAGCCCGTGGAGACGCCGAACACGCACGGCACCGGGTGCACGTTGTCCGCGGCGATCGCCGCGCGGCTCGCGCTGGGCAGTGCACCGCTGGAGGCCGTGCGGCTCGCCAAGGAGTACGTCACGGCCGCGCTGCGCTACCCGCTGGCCGTGGGCCATGGGAACGGCCCCATCGGGCACTTCTTCCCGCTGAACCCGCGATGAAACATCAATACACGCGCCTCATGCAATTAAATGCAATCAATTGCATCTAATTACAGGCATTCAACACGCAAAAATCGCTTGTTATTGATATGTATTTGAATTTGACATGTCTTGGTGTTGGCGCCGACTCACTGATAGTCCGATCAGGTGGATATTGCTGATTCCATGCGCTGGTTCGCGTATCCTTCCCTACATCTTGATGTTCACGGACCGACGCCACCCTTCCCCACCTGATCGCCATTTCATGTAGGCAGGCGCGATCAGAACTCCAGGACTGCTCGACCGTTCAGTCGGAGAATGCCCGAAACTGCCTCAATGTTTGTTCAGTGTCGGTTCAGGTGCGCGAAAGCCCCGGGAAAAACCCAGGGAAGCGTCTTCCGAAAACCGGCTCAGTGCTTCGAAGCGTCGGACTCCACGTCGATGGCTGGCAGGCGCTGCGCGAGCAGGCCCAGCAACTGCTGGGTCGACAGGCGCCCGGCGGCGTCCTTGCCCTCCAGCACGCCGGCCACGAGCGCGCGTTTGTGCTCATGGAGCGCCAGCATCTGCTCCTCAATCGTCCCGCGAGCCACCAGCCGGTACACCGTGACGGGCCGCTGCTGCCCGATGCGGTGGGCGCGGTCGGACGCCTGGTCCTCCACGGCCGGGTTCCACCAGGGGTCCAGGTGGATGACGCTGGTGGCGGCCGTCAGGTTGAGGCCGAAGCCTCCTGCCTTGAGGGAGATCAGGAACAGGGGGGCGTCGCCCTCCTGGAAGGCGCGCACGCGGTCGGCCCGGGCGGCGGCGGGCGTCTGCCCATCCAGGTACTCGTAGGCGATGCCCTGCGCATCCAACACCTCGCGCACCAGCGCCAGGTGGGACGTGAACTGGCTGAACACGAGTGCACGGTGCCCCTCCTCGCGCAGCTCCTGGATGAGCTCCATGAAGCGCTCCAGCTTGGAGGACTCCAGCTTGGACGCCGCGTCGTACAGCCGGGGGTGCGACGCGAGCAGCCGCAGCCGCGTCAGGGCGGCCAGCACTTCGATGCGCCGCTCCTGCTCCTTGAGCTTCGGCTTGCGCGTCTCCAGGTCCGACAGGGCCGCCAGCCGCGCGTCCTCGTAGAGCGTCCACTCCGGGGCGGACAGGACGACGGGCACGTGCACGTCGGTGCGAGGCGGAAGCTGGGCCTCCACCTGCGCCTTGGTGCGACGCAGGAGGAACGGCTGGAGCACCCGGGCCAGCGCGGGCGCGGCCGTGGGGTCCACCTGCCGTTCAATCGGCGCGGCGAAGCGGGCGCGGAACGCCTCCAGGCTGCCCAGCAGCCCCGGGAAGACGACGGCGAAGAGCGCCCAGAGCTCGCCCAGGTTGTTCTCCAGGGGCGTGCCGGACAGCGCGAACTTGAAGTCACCCTGGAGCGCCCGGGCCGCGCGGAAGCGGTGCGTGGCCGCGTTCTTCAGCGTCTGCGCCTCGTCGAAGACGATGGTGGCGAAGCGCTGCGCGGCCAGCCGCTCCACGTCGCGCGTGAGCAGGCCGTAGCTGAGCACCAGCACGTCGCGGGGGCCCAGCCGCTCCAGCGTGCCGCCCCGGTCCTCCGTCTCGGAGAAGAGCGTCACCTTGAGCGACGGCGCGAAGCGCTTCGCCTCGTCCCGCCAGTTGAAGGCCACCGACGTGGGCGCCAGCACCAGCGCGGGCCCCTGCTTCGCGCGCTCCAGCAGCACCGCCAGCGCCTGCACCGTCTTGCCCAGGCCCATGTCGTCCGCGAGCACCCCGCCCGCGTTCCACGACGCCAGCCGCGTGAGCCAGCGGAAGCCTTCGTGCTGGTAGTCGCGCAGCTCCGTCTTGAGCGACGTCGGCACCTTGGGCTTCAGCTCCTTGGCCGCGAAGATGCGCTCCACCAGTGTCTTCCACGACGCATCGGCTTCGATCTCCGCGCCCGCGGAGCCCAGGCCCGCCAATGCCTCCGCCGCGGACGGGCCCACCTCCAGCCCGTGGCGGGACGCGTAGGTGTGATCCGACAGCTTCTCCAGGTGCTCGCGCAGCGCCGCTTCGATCTCCACCCAGGTGTTCGCATCCACCTGGACGAAGCGCTCCTTGCGCCGGGCAGCATCCAGCAGCCGCGCCAGCTCCACCCGTTCGCCCTCCACCGCCAGCCCGCCCAGCACGCCGAACCAGTCGCGCTTGCGCTGGAGCACGACCTTCAGGTCCTGCGCGCCCCGCTTCTCCACGAGCCGCATGGAGGCGCCCACCCACTCCAGCTCCGGCCGGGGTTCGAAGTCCGCGCACGCGGCCAGCACCGCCAGCCCGCCCTGCGCGCTGTGGAAGAGGAAGCAGAACGGCTGCTCCTGCGGCTCCGCCGAATGCAATGGCAGTCGGGCCTGGAGCGCCGTGGCCGCCGCCAGCTCCTTCACGAAGTCGCGCACCGCATGGAAGGACGCGGTGCCGCGCCGCACGTGCACGTCGCGAGGGCCCTCACCGGGAAGAAACGCGGGAGCGTCCGGCAGCGCGCGCAGGCGCAATTCCAGACGCACCGCCCCGCCGTACTGTCCTTCCAGCCGGAGCACCGGAAGCTGCCCGGGTGCCACGGATTCGCCCATCACGCTGCGGGGCATGGCCACCGGCAGGCGCATGGAGAACTTCGAAAGCTGCTCCAACAGCGCGCCGTGGCTTTCCGGGGGGAACGCGTTGCCGTGGCGCAGCAGCACCGTGGTGAGCGCGCGCACCTCCGGGCTCACGTCCAGCACGGTGAGCAGGCGCTGTCCCTCATCCCATAGGAACACCGCCTCCTCCGGCCGCGACTTGCGCACGCGCTCCAGCATCGCCGCCGGCAGCGCGGCGCCGTCCACGCCCGCGTTCACCACGACGGTGCCGCCCCGGTCCTCGGCGACGAGCCCCACCTTCTGGCGCTCGATGCGCACGAGCAGGTCCGGATCGAGCCCGTCCAGGTAGATGCGCGGATGGTCGATGAGCTCGAACAACAGCGCGCGTGACGCCGGGGCCTCGTTGTCCGCCATCAGCGCGGCGATGCGCGAATCCGATGCGGTGAGCTGCGAGCCGTACTCCTGCAACAGCTTGCGCCGGCCCAGCTTCGCGCCCAGCGTGCGCTGACCCTTCTTCGTGCGCCGGTGCACGTAGGGCGCCACCTCCACGCCGTAGCCGTCGATGACGTCCACGCGCCAGGAGATCTCCACCCCGCCCGAACCGCCCGGGCTCTCCACCACCGCCCGCTCCAGCGCGCGCAGCGTCCGCGCCCATGGGGGACGCACCAGTTCCTCCAGCATCTCGCCGAAGGCCTCCGTCCAGCGCTGTCGCAACCAGAGCAGCGTGGTGTCCACCGCCGCCAGTTGGTGCACGCAGAACGTCGCGCCGCACGAACACTCCACCGTCAGCGCCGAGGGGCTGAACGTCAGCCGCGCGTCCGGCAGGATGAAGACACTGGGCGCCGGGCCCACCGGCAGTTCGGAGATGCGCGTCTCCTTGAGGCGGAAGCCCGGCGGCTCCGGCTCCTCCACCAGCGCGTCCAGCGTCAGGGCCCGCGACGGACGCGGCGCCACGCTTGGAGGCACCAGGGCCCGCCACGTGATCAGCAGCCCGTGGACCCGGTGCGTGCGGGGATCCGCGGGAGGCGTCAGGCGTTCAGGCAGCGAGGCGCGCGCTTCGGCCACGCCTGCCCGCTCATCCTCCACGTAGCGCCAGGCGAGCCTGGGCAGCAGATCCCGCATGCGCGGCGTGGGCAGCATCTCCGCCGTCCAGCGGTCGAGCGAATCCGCGGCCAGCAGCTCCACCAGCCGCCGGCGGGAGATGACGGCGCGCACCTGCGGCAGGTAGGCGGCCTCCACGCGCGGGGTGAGCAGCGCGAGGCTCAGACGGGAGAGGTGCTCCAGGCCCTCCGCCCGCAGCCACGCGCGCAGGTCCGCCTCCGTCTGGAACGGGGGCGCATTCGGGTCCTGGGA
>NZ_RAVZ01000471.1 GCF_003611635.1 Corallococcus terminator
CTCCCACGTCACGTCCAACACCGCGCGGCCCTTCATCGCCGCCCAGGTGTGGTCCGCCACCACCACCAGCCCGCCCAGCGGCTGGAACAGGAACGGCTTCTGCGCCGTCGGCAGCTCCACCACCTTGCGCACGCCCGGCACCGCGAGCGTCTTCGTCGCGTCGTAGCGGGCCACCTTGCCGCCCGCCACGGGCGGACGCGCGATGACCGCCGTGAGCATCCCCGGCAGCTTCACGTCCGCGCCGAACACCGCGCGGCCCGTCACGATGTCCGGGCCATCAATCAGCGGCAGTTCCTTGCCCAGGTGCTTGAGCTCACTGCGCGGCCGCAGCGTCACCGCGCTCTTCGCGGGGACCTTGAGCTTCGCCGCGTCGGTCGTCAGCTCCCCGAACTTGAACACCTTCTGGCTGCCCTTGAGGAACACCGCGTGGTCGCGCGCTTCGCACGCCTCGGGCGCCACCTTCCAGCGCTTCGCCGCCACCGCCACCAGCATCGTGCGCGCCGTCGCGCCCGCGTAGCGCAGGTCGTCGAAGATCTTCCGCACGCTGCTGGAGCCGTCCGTGTTCTGGTCTCCGTACGCCTCGTCGCCGTCGCCCTGGACGATCTTCACGTGGGCCATGTCCGCGCCCAGCTCGTCCGCGATGAGCACGGGCAGCGAGCTGCGCACGCCCTGCCCCATCTCCGAACGGTGGCACACGATGGTGACCAGCCCGTCCGGCGCCAGGTGCACGAAGACGTTCGCCCTCAGGCCCTCCGAAGACACCGGCGGATAGGACGTGGGCATGGGCGCGGCGTGCGCCCGGTTGGGCAGCACCACCTCCAGGCTCAAGCCCGCGGTCACGATTCCCAGACCCTGGAGCACGGAACGGCGCGACAGCCGGATGCGAAGGTCTTCCATGGTCGAGCCACTCATTCGGTCGGCATCCCGGCCGCCTTCTTCACGGCGGTGCGGATGCGCGTGTACGTCCCGCAGCGGCACAGGTTGCCCGCCAGCGATTGATCGATCTCCGCGTCGGTGGGCTTCGGCTTCTTCGCCAGCAGCGCCGCCGCCGTCATGATCTGCCCCGCCTGACAGAAGCCACACTGCGGCACCGCCAGATCCACCCACGCCTTCTGCAAGGGGTGCGAACCATCCGGCGACAGGCCCTCGATGGTCATCACCTCGCGCCCGTCCGCCCGGCGCACCGGCGTCACGCACGAGCGCACCGCCGCCCCGTCGATGTGCACCACGCACGCGCCGCAGAGCGCCTGCCCGCAGCCGTACTTCGTGCCCGTCAACGTCAGCACGTCACGCAGCGCCCAGAGCAGCGGCATCTCCGGATCCACATCGAGGACATGCTCGGTTCCATTCACGCGAAGGCGGATGCTCACGGTCGACTCTCCTCGCGCGGGCACTCCGCGCCGTCCTTTACCCACGCGGCCACCAGGGCCCCGAACTCCGCCTGCGTCCCCGGCGCCGGCACCCGGTCCGCCCCCGGCTTCCATCCCCAGCCCACCAATTCGTCATGCGCGGAGTGCTCGATGATCTCCGCCAGGCTCTTGCCCCCGTTGCGCGCCGGGTCCTTCAACTGCTCGCACAGGGACTGGGGCGTCCGCCCCTGCCACGCCATCACCCTGGGCGCCAGGTGCCACTTGGGCGCACCCGGGACCCGCGCCAGCTCCGCGTTCTTCTCCTGGTGACAGGACGTGCACTCCAGGCCCGGCACGCCCTGGTCGCCAGGGCCCCGCGCCACCGGAGGGTCATGCAGTTGGAAGGCGTCGCCCTGCGTCGGGCTGTCCCCCGCCGGATGGCAGTTGACGCACCGGGGGTGCAGCATCACCCGGCTCGCCTCCAGGAACAGCGCCCGCGAGCGCTCCTTCTTGTCCCCGATGGAGGCGAACTCCGTGGGCGCGCGGAGCGCCTGGGCCTCCACGGTCGGCAACGTCACCGTACTGCCTTGCACCGCGCGGCCACCGCACCCCACGCCGAACGCGAGCGCCAGCGTCACCCCGGCCGCACCCGCACCCAGGACGACTCCCAGTGCTTTCGAGCGAAGACTCATCGTGCCCCGTCCTCCCAATCCCTTCGGCCAGAGGTCGTTCCGGCGCCACACGCGTCGTCGCGAAGCCGGATGGGCCATGCCGCCCCATCACGTCCTCGGAGAGCCTGACAAAAGCCGTGGGGCCCGGGTAGGAATTCTTCAGGACGCTCCGCATTCCCAGCGAGCAGGCGTCCGCTGCCTCGGCCTTGCGTGCCTCGCTGACAGGGACCGCTCACGGGATTGACGGATTGTCTTCCGCGGGCCGCGGGCGGTTCGCGCAAGTCCCCGGAATCGCGTGCGCGGGGGCCTGGAACGGCAAGTGTATTGGGAGGAGCGCAAGGAGATTGCCCGCCATGCGCCAGAGCCCCGTGTCGTCCGTGTTCTCCATTACCCGCCTCTTCATCGAGCAGTGCGCCCGCTGGAGGCTGCGTGAGGAGGTCATCGCGTTCATCCTCGACTTCGGCACGCCCGCTCGAGCGTGCGGTGCCACCCACCTCACCGTGCACGAGCGCGACCTGCCCTGGAGCCTGCGCGACTCATCCCTGGCACGACAGGCGCGCGGGTGGATTCTCATCCTCAATGACGAGGACCGGCTCCTCACCTGCTACCGCCGTCAGGACGCCTCGCGGTTCCTGCGACAGAAGTCCAAGCGCCGTCCCGCCGGGGTCAGCCGTGGCCGCGAGGACACGCTGCGTGGACTGCACTTCGCACCGGCGTGAGCCGACGACGTCTCAGTCGAGCCCCGCCTTGCCCACCGCCCAGTAGGCCTTCACCTTGGGCGTGGCGCGCACACCGTCGCCCTTGAGCCGCGCCCGCAGGGCCTGGATGGACTGCGCCCTTCCCGTCATCACCAACGTCGCGTCCGGCTTCGCGCGCAGCGCTTCGCGCAGCCGTTCGTGGACCTGCGCCAGGTGCGCGTCGCCTGCCTGGCGTTCCACGTCCTGGCCTTCGAAGCCCAACTCACGCAGCGCGGGCGCGCAGTCCTCGCGGTGTGACACCTCGAAGAGGGGCGTCACGTCGCGCTTCCCGGCGGTCCGGAACGCATGCGCCACCGCGAATGACGTTTCGTCACCGAAGAGCACCACCGGGGCGCGGCCCTCGTCCAACACCACCGAGCGGCGGGGCCCGAAGAACTGGAGCGCATCCCCCACGCGCACGTCGCGTCCCCACTTCGCGCCCGGGCTGTCGCCGTGCAGGTACACCAGGAAGGACGTGGCGCCGCGCGCTTCGTCCCATGACAGCGGCGTGTACGTGCGCATGCCCAGACCCGGCAGGTACACCTGCACCTTGTCGCCAGGGGACCACCCCTGCCCTCGCAGGGCCACGCCTTCACAATCCACCTGGCGGAAGGCGCGCGACACCTCGCGCACCTGCGTCACCTGGGAGTCGGTAAAGAGGAAGCGTCCCAGGACACTGCCCAACATTGCCTTCGCGGATGCCATCGGAGTCTCCCCTTCGGTGGAGGTTCATACGCCTGACGTCCCCCGCCGGCCCGTGAAGTTGCGTGAAGTGTCGCCGGGCGGGCCTTCCCCGCGCCCATGACGAAAAGGCAGGCAATCAAAGGCCGAGGTAGGCGAAGAGGGGGCATGCGACCCACCTCCGCGCTTCTGAGCCTTGCCCTGCTTGCGATTTCGGCCTGCTCCCACGGAACAAATGTCCCGGTGCCAGAAGCGCCCGTGGACCTCGCGGAACGCGGCCGGGAGCTGGCCCGGCGCATCGTCATCGCCGATGGCCACATCGACGTGCCCTACCGCCTGCGTGAGGGATTGGGGCCGGACGGCGCGCCCACCGAGGACATCTCCCTGCGCACCGCCAAGGGTGACTTCGACCACGCCCGCGCGGTGGAGGGCGGGTTCGACGTGGCCTTCATGTCCATCTACATCCCCGCCGAGTACCAGAAGCAGGGCGGGGCCCGGGAGCTGGCGGACTCGCTCATCGACATGATGGAGAAGATCGCGCGCGCTTCGCCCGCGAAGTTCGCCATGGCCCCCTCTGTCGAGGAGGCCCTGCGCAACACCCAAGCGGGCAAGGTCTCCTTCGCGCTGGGCATCGAGAATGGCGCGGCCATCGAGGACCGGCTGGAGAACGTCGCTCACTTCCAGCGGCGCGGCGTGCGCTACATCACCCTCACCCACTCCGAGGACAACCTGATCAGCGATGCCGCCGCCAGCCAGGGCAAGGGCACCTGGAACGGGCTCAGCCCCTTTGGCCGGCAGGTGGTGGCGGAGATGAACCGGGTGGGCATCATGGTGGATGTCGCGCACCTCTCGGATGACGCCCTCCGGCAGGCCGTGGAGGTGAGCCAGTTGCCTGTGATTGCCTCGCATTCATCGTGTCGCCACTTCACGCCCGGCTTCGCGCGCAACATCCCCGATGAGCTCATCCGCGCCGTGGCCGCCAAGGGGGGCGTGGTGATGATCAACTTCGGCTCCGCGTTCCTCACCCAGGCCGCGCAGGACCATGGCAAGCAGTTCGGCGCGCAGATCGAGGCCTTCGCGCTCCAGCACGGTCTGAAGAAGGGCAGCCCCGAGCTCAAGACCTTCATCGATACCTACCAGCGTGAGCACCCGCTCCCCCTGGCCCGCGTGGAGGATGTGGCGGACCACATCGACCATGTCGTGAAGCTGGTGGGCATCGACCACGTGGGACTCGGCTCAGACTTCGATGGCGTGGGCCCTTCGCTTCCCATCGGGCTCAAGGATGTCTCGCAGTACCCGAACCTCTTCCACGTCCTTCTCGAGCGGGGCTACAGCGAGGCGGACATCGAGCAGATCGCTTCCGGCAACATCTTCCGTGTGTGGCGTCAGGTGGAGGCCTACGCCGCGAAACAGCCCTGACCGCCCAGGGGAGCCCGAAGCGCTCGTCCGGACGCCTCCTCTCGTGGACGAAGGGCCTGTGGAAGCGACGGAGCGGGGCCGTGCGTGGTGAGGACGGAGGACGGCCGGGCCGCTCGCACGTGCCTCCCCGCTGGACGAGAAGGCACATCTTCCAGGACAGAAGACAGACCCCCACGAAAGAGAGCAGACATGGGCCCCTGGAACACGCGGATGCGCTGGCTGCGGCCCCGGGGCGTGGGCCTCATCGCACTCGTGGCGGCCTCCGGCTGCGCGATGGGCCCGGAGGACTTCGGGCCCCAGGTGAAGTCGAGTGCCGTGACGGAGGGCAGCGCCATCACGCAGTTCCGGGACGTGCTGTCTCCCTATGGCACGTGGATGGACCTGCCGGAGGTCGGCTGGGTGTGGCGTCCCGACGCCAGGGTCGTGGGCGCGGACTTCGTGCCCTACGCCACCGGGGGCCGTTGGGTGTCCAGTGATTGGGGTTGGACCTTCGAGACCGACTGGGATTGGGGCTGGGCGCCCTTCCACTACGGCCGGTGGTTGGACCGGCCTTCGGAAGGCTGGGTGTGGTGGCCTGACAGTGAATGGGCCCCGGCCTGGGTGGACTGGCGGTGGGACGAGGCCTCCATCGGCTGGCAGCCCCTGCCGCCTCCGGGGCTGAGCATCGGGTTGTCGTGGAGCTTCGTGAGCATGAGCGACTTCCTGCGCCCGGAGGTGGGGCAGCACCTCGCACCGCCCGAGCGCGCACCCGCGTTGCTACGTCAGACGCAGCCGGTGGGAGAGCACGTCGTTTCCGAACTCGGCGATTTCTGGAACCCGGGCCCCACCTCCGCCGAGGTCGCGCGCGTCACTCGACAGCCCATCCCGCTCGCGGAGCCCATGACGCCCCCCACGGGCCACCCTCCCCGCAC
>NZ_RAVZ01000472.1 GCF_003611635.1 Corallococcus terminator
GCCTGTTGCATGCGCAGGCGTTGGAGCTGGGGCATCCGCGCACGGGCCAGCCGCTGCGGGTGGAGGCGGCGGTCCCGGAGGACCTGCGGGCCTTCTTCGTCGCGGCGGGGGTCCCGATTCCCGAGGGTCCCTTCCGGGACGGCGACCCGGTTTGACTCCGAGTCCCAGATTGCCCGGCGCAGGGCGGACAGGACCCCACCGCGTCGCGCATCGTGTGTAGACTGGGGACCTCATGGGTGGCGGGACAAACGGCAAGGGTCCTGGAGCGCCGGAGCCTTCTCTTCGCGGACCGGGATCGGCTCAGCGCGCGGAGGACGTGCACGGCGCGGTGGACGCGGTCTGCCGGGACGCCGCCCGCCTGCTTCGTGAGGGACAGGCAGCCCGGGCGTACTCCGGGCTGGTCGCTGCCAGCCGTTCGCTGACGATGACGCCCAGACTGGCGGCCGCGTTGGTGCGGTGCGCGCTGAAGGCGGGCACGGAGCGCGCCGTCATCACCCTGCTGGACGCGGCGATGGTGACCGAGCGGGGCGCGGTGCGCCGCGAGGTGCGCCGGCAGTTGTCGAGGGTGCTGCGCCGCACGGGCCAGGAGGCGCGCGCCGCGGCCGTGCTCAATGGGCTGCTGATGGATGCGCCCGACGACGCACGGGCCCGGTACGTGCTGGACGTGCTGCGCGAACGGCAGGCGAAGGCGAAGGGCGCGACGTCGCGGCCGACGGCGGAGGAGGACGAGGAGTCCCGGACGAAGACCGTGGAGGTGTCCGCCCTGGCCCTGTCGGATCCGGATCGCGGGAACACCGTGGTGGAAATGCCAACGGTGCCCGTCGAAGCGCAGGGTGCGTCGGCGAGGGCCGCGCGAGCGGACACGGTGCAGGTCCCGCTGGGCGAATGGGCAGGGCTGGGACGGGTGACGGTGCGAGGGCCGGACTTCCCCTGGGAGGATGAGGGGCCGGGCAAGGCGCGCGTGGTGACGCCTCCGCAAGGGGCTCGGATGCCGCCGACGGCGGTGTCCTCGGCTGGGAGCCCGCCTGTCGCTGGAGGCGAGGCGGAGAGGGCGCGCTCGAAGTCGACGGTGGGGGCCCCGACCGGTGGCCAGTCTGTCGCTGGGAGCGATTCCGAGAAGGCGCGCGCGGCGTCGACGGCTCCGGTTGGAGGACCGTTCGCTTCCGTCGTCGAGAGGCCGGGCGTTGTGGCCCCGGAGCCGCCGGAGTTCGAACGCGAGGACGCAGCGCTGTCGTTCCGTTCGACGGATCTTCCGTTCGTGACGGCGGATACCGACCGACGCGTGAGCGAAGCCAAGGTGGAGCGGGAGCCGGCGTCTCCGGTGGTGGTCGGTGCGTCGGTGGCTGTGGCTGGAGTGCCCGCGACCGAGCAGCCTGCTTCGGGTGTCCCGGCAACGGTCCCGTCCGTGGCGTCACGGGATTCCCAGGAGGTGCCGCCAGCGGTGGTTGATGCGAAGGCGGGAACTGGAGATGCGCTGACGCCGGGTGCTCTTCGTTCCCTCAATGCAGGCACGGATCTGTTGTCGAAGTCGCCAGCCCCGCTCGCGGTGGGCTCTCTGCCGATTGCGGCTGACACAGGGAAGTCGACGCTGGAGCAGGCGCCGTCCTCGCAGTCCGATGCAAAGCTCCCGGTGGAGTCTGTCTCCCAGGCATCCGGTGAGAAGTCGGTGTCGCTGAGCGTGTCGTCGCCGGTAGATCCGGTGCACGTGTCGGATGAGGCGCTTGCTGCGGCACTGGGCGTGTCAGCACCTGTGGATGCGCCGCAGGCATCCGATGCGAACGCCGCTGTGGCACCGGGCTCACCGGTGGAGGTGACGCAGGCGCCTGATGAGAAGGCCGCTGTGTCTCTGGGCACGTCGTCATCGGTGGATGCGCGGCAGGCGACCGATGCCAATGCTCCTGTTGTGCTGGGCGCATCGTCATCGGTGGATGCGCGGCAGGCGTCCGACGAGGAACTCGCTGCGGCACTGGGCGTGTCGTCCTCGGTGGAGATCCCGCAGGCGCCCGATGCGAAGGCGGCAGCCGCATCGTTCGGTTCGCCGTCGCTGGATGAGGAGCAGTCGTCCGGCAAGAAGGCTGCGCTAGAGCCAGACACGTCGCCGCCGCTGGAGGTGAAGCAGGCGTCCGATGAAAGCTCCTCCTCCGCCCCGGGCGCGTCATCATCGGTGGAGGCGCAGGCGTCCGATGAGGAACTCGCTGCGGCACTGGGCGTGTCGTCCCCGGTGGAGATGCCGCAGGCGTCCGGCGAGCAGCAGTCCGTCGCGGCATCGAGCGAGTCGTCCCCGGTGGAGGTGACTCAGTCGCGCGGCGAGGAGTCCGTGGTCGCATCGAGCGAGTCGTCCCCGGTGGGGATGACTCCATCGCGCGGCGAGGAGTCTGCGGTCGCATCGAGCGAATCGTCCCCGGTGGAGGTGACTTCGTCGCGCGGAGAGAAGTCCGCAACCGCATCGAGCGAGTCGTCCCCGGTGGAGGTGGTGCAGTCGTCTGTCGAGATGTCCTCCGCCGCATCGGTTGAGTCGTCACCAAGGGCGGTGCCGCAGTCGCCAGGAGAGAAGTCCGCGGAAGCAGCGGGCGAGTCGCCACCGCTGGACGTGGCGTCGGCGCCCGGTGACAAGTCCGCAGGCCCAGGTGTGGCATCGCAAGTCGACAGGGCGCCGCCGCTCGCTGCGGAAACGGCGACATCGAGCGCGCCTTCGACCATCGATGTGACGCAGGCGCAGGATGAGAAGCCCACGGCGGCATCGACTGTCGAGGTGACAGCCCAGGCGCTCAGCGAAAAGGCCGAGGCGTCGGGCGTGTCATCGCGGGTCGATGTGGCGCAAGCCTCCGCTGAAGAGCCCACGCCGCCGAGTGCATTGTCCTTCGAGGCCACGCAGGCTCCCAATAGCCAGGTGGCGGCGGCTCCGGGTGTGTCGCTTCAGGGAGAAGCTTCACAGGAGGTATCGGGCCTTCTGAAGGCAGCGGATGCGCACGCGATGGCGCCATCGCGCCCGGTGCACACGAGCACTCCGCAGTCGGATGCGGAGGTTCCTGCCAGGGATGCTTCCGCGGGACGCAAGCCTGCGCGGGTGATCGACTCCGTGCTGGTTCAGGGTGCTCCTTCGCACGCATTCGATGAGGACGAATCGACGTCGGAGATGCTCCCTCCGCGTCCGCCCGAACCGGTCGTGACCGGTGCGCCTTCGAAGCCGCGTCCGCTCAGCGCGGTGTTGGTGCCCGGCGCTCCGGCGATGGCGTTCGACGAGGAGGAGTCGACCTCGGAGGTCATTCCTCCCGCGAAGGCCGATGCGGAGAAGGACGCGGCCCCGTCGCCCCAGGCGCGCGACGAGAAGTCCCGTGCACAGCCGTCAGCGTCCGCACCTCGGCGGACCACCGTGCTGGTGCCCGCCGCTTCGAATCCCGCTTTCGAAGAGGAGGAATCGACCTCGGAAGTGATTCCTCCTCCAGGAGATGCGGGGCCGTCGCCAGCGTCTACCCGCGACGCCGGCCGCCTTCCTCCCGTGAAGTCCGCTGGGAGTGGCGCCGACGTGGATCCGGGCGGCTCTTCCGCCGTGTCTTCGTCGGAAGAGGGCGCGGAGCTGGCCCGCTCGCAAAGGGAGGAGTCCCAGCTCATCGCACGCCGAGCGTGGCGTGAACTGGCCCAGCTCTACCTCAAGCGTGCCGACCGCGCGAAGGACGCCCCCGCGCGCGCCGAAGCCCTGACGCGGCTCGCGGAGGTGATGGAGAACGAACTCCAGGACTCCGCGGGCGCCGCGCGCATGTACCGGGAGATCGTCGAGCTGACCGGTGAGCGCACTGCCCTGCGTGAACAGGTGCGGCTGTTGTCCATGCGCGAGGACGCGTCGCTCGTGCGCCGTGCACTCGATGACGCGATCAAGCGGGCGCGGACGTCCCGGGCCCGAGCCATCGCCCTGCTGACGCGAGGCGAGCGGCAGTTGAACATGGGCGCTCCCGCGAAGGCGCGCGAGGACCTGGAGGCGGCGGAGGCGCTCGTGCCGGGCCTGCTGCCGGTGCTCGCCGGGCTCGTGCGCTGCGTCTCCGACGAAGAGCGCCCCGCCCATGCCGAGCGCCTGCGCGCCGCCTGTGCCGCCGCGCCTCGCCGTGCTCCGGATCGCCTGGATGCGCTGCGGGTGCTCGCGCAGACGGCCGAGGAGTCGCTGGGAGATCTGCGCATCGCGCAGTGGGCCTGGGCCGAAGTGCTCGCGGAGAGCCCGGACAGCGAGCAGCCTCGGGAGCAACTGCTGGCGCTCGCGCGTCGGCTGGGGGATCTGCCCGCGCTCAGCCAGTTGCTGCACGCGCAGCTCGCGCGCGAACCCCGGGGGCCCGCTGCTCGCAAGGCGCACCTGGAGCGCGTGGCCACGCTGGAGGCCATGGGGGACGCGGGCGCGGCGCTGGCCGAACTCCGCCAGGCGGTGCGCTTCGAGCCAGGGCACAAGGAAGCGTGGCTGTTGCTCGCGGACCGCTGCACCGAACGCGAGCAGATGGGCGAGGCCGCCTGGGCGCTGGAGAACGCGGCCACCGCGACGGAGGACGACGAAGAGCGCCAGCGCATGTGGGAGCGGCTCGCGCTCTTCTGCCGCGAAGTGCTGCACAACACCGAGCGGGCCCGCACCTACGCACGCCGCGCCGAAAGCCTGCGCAAGTCTCGCGAGGCGCGTGTCCGTCCGCCTCCGCCGGAACCTCCGCGTCCCGCGCCAGCTCCCGGTGTGCCGCCGCCCTCGGTGCTCGTGGCACCTCCGGTTCCCACGGGACGCGTCCCCGTCAAGAGCAAGGACCTGTCCGACGAGGTGACGTCCAACACCGACATCGGGTCGCTGGGCGCCGCCGAAGCGTCCTCGCCCGCCGCCGAGAAGCGCCCGGTCCAGGCGAAGGACGGTGCCGCCCGGAAGTCCGCGTCGGCTGGCGCGAACTCATCCTCCCCGAAGTCGGGACGCGGAACACCGGTCGTGGAGGAGGAAGCTCCGTCGGGAAGCCAGGCGCCGGTCGCGGGCACAGGGGGCAAGGGGCGCAAGGCCAGCGCGGTGAAGGCTCCGTCGGGAAGTCCCGCACCGGTTGACGCTGCGGCGGGTGCGCGCAGGCCCGACGCGGTGAAGGCCCCGTCGGGAGGCCACGCAACGGTTGAGGCTGCGGCGGGTGCGCGCAAGGCCAGCGGAGTGAAGGCCCCGTCGGGAAGCCACGCGCCGGTCCCGGACACCTCGTCGAACGCGGAGGCATCGCGCAAGGCCGGCGGAGTAAAGGCCCCGTCGGGAAGCCAGGCACCGGTGGAGGCAGCCACGGCGGCGCGCAGGTCTGGTGCAGGCAAGGCCTCGTCGGAAGGCCCACCCTCGCTCGCGGAGGCCGCACCGGGGCCAAGTACTTCGTCCCCCTCCTCGAAGTCCGTGCGCGGAAGCGCGAAGGCCTCGGGGCAAGCTTCCGACACGGACCTGCCCGCCCGCGGCTCCGCGTCGATGCGGAACGATGAAGCTCCGGGCCTCGCGATCGGTCCCAATCCACGTGCTCCCGCGTCCCCACCCCGGGAGCGGACGACGGCCTTCGGTGCCCCCCTCTCGCTCGATTCCGAGCCCGTGCCCCCGCAGGCCCTGGGCGCGGCTCCCACGCCTTCCGCTGTCTCGCGCAAGGCCGCCGCGTCCGCTCCCGCCTCACGAGACCCGTTCCCCGCGACGCCCAAGGCCCGCGCATCCGCCCCCTCCCGAGCCGACAGCACGCGCCAACCGCCAGCCGCGGCTCCCTCGCATCCCTGGGA
>NZ_RAVZ01000473.1 GCF_003611635.1 Corallococcus terminator
CGGATGCTGAGCGTGGGCTCGAAGCTCGTCTTCTTCTACGCCATGCATGACGGGTTCGAACCCACGCGCCTGCGGATGCGCGACGCGGCCGACCCCGTGGACACCTGGGGGGCTTCGCGGGAGGCGTTCTCCGACGGCATCTACCATGGCGCGGCGTTGAGCGCGGTGGAGGACGGCAAGGGCGGCATTCACCTGGTCTACAAGGACGAGACGGAGCGTCTGTATTACCGCCGCTTCGACGGGACGTCCTTCGGGCCACGCACGCTGGTGGAGAACACGCCGGACTGGGCGTTGCAGCCCGCGGTCACCCGGGTGGGGAACGCACTGTATGTCTTCTACAATCACATGCAGTCGGCCGCGGACTACGAGCTCCGGGTCCGGGTGCTGCGCGATGGGACCTTCAGCGACCCGGTGACGCTGGACTCGCGCACGAGCTTCAAGGGCTACCTCTCCGCGCTGGACGTGCTGCCGGACAGCGTCACGGAGGTGCCGTGCTTCTACGGGGATTCGCCGGATGCGAACTCCAGCGCGAAGGTGATGCGCGTGGCGGTGCCGCGTCAGCCGGGCGGGGGCGGCTCTGGACAGGACGGAGGGACGCCGGATGGCGGGGGCACGTCGGATGGCGGCGCCGGGACGCCGGATGGCGGGAGCGCTTCGGATGGCGGCGTGGACGCGGGGACGGATGGCGGCCCGGTGCCTGGAGACGGTGGGGTGCAGGGGCCGGTGACGCTGGAGCCGGTGTTCACGAACACGACGCACGACGTGCTGGCGGTGGACGGCGCGGGCACGGTGTACGCGTTGGCGCTGGACGACAGCCGTTCGCGGTTGTGGGCGAGCACGGACGGTGGGCGAACGTTCAGCGCGCGAGGCCAGGGCGTGGGCGGGGCGTCGTTCTGGGTGATGGCGGCGCTGAAGAACGGGACGTTGCTGGCGCAGATGAGCCGCGGCGGCAGCTACCATCTGGAGCGCTCCACGGACGGAGGGCGGACGTGGACGGACGCGGTGGCGCTGGGCACCTACCGCGCGGCGTCCCCGGCGAACTTCGCGGAGCTGGGGAGCACGGTGTTCTTCCTGGAGTACCAGACGGTGACGTCCGGCAGCACGCCCGTGCGGCTGTGGGCCAGCACGGACGGCGGGGCGACGTGGGCGGTGCGCTTCACGTTCCAGGCGTCGCGCCACGGGCTGGCGTTGTTCGCGGATCCGGTGCGCAGCGTGCTGTGGGCCACGTTCGGAAGCAGCGCCACCCAGGCTGCGGTGATGCGCTCCACGGACGGAGGGCGCACCTGGGCGAAGGTGATGGGCGGCTACGGTGCCAACGCGCTGACGGGCGCGGTGTTGTCCGGAGGCGAGCTGCTGCTGGGGCAGTCCACGCTGTATGAGCCGGAGCACCCGAAACTGCTGCGGGTGTTCGCCAACGCGCGGGTGGACGCGCTGCTGACGCTGCCGGGGCCGGCGTACTCCCTGGAAGGGTTGCCAGGAGGAGGGCACGTGCTGGGGACGGGAAGGGCGAACGCCGGGGACGTGCAGCCCGAATCGGACGTGTACGCGCGGCTCTTCACCAGCACGGACGGAACGACGTGGCGCGAGGCGCGGCGCTACGAACGGGCCGCGAGCACGGCCCTGGCCCGCGCGGACGTGTGGGGCGTGCTGGCCTCCGGCGACCTGGTGGTGCGGGCGGAGAACCTGAAGGGCTTCGGCGCGGGCGGGAAGGGGTTCCAGGTCCTGCGGGTGAAGCGCTGAGTGCTGGCACTCCCGGCCGGACTTCCGATGGGAGAAGTCCGGCCTGGGGGGCGCGAACTACTGTGGCCAGAACGGAAAGTGGGTCACCTGCCGGCCCTTGCCGACGACCCAGATGTCCGCCGGACTGCTGCCGGCAATGCCATACTTGCTGTTGGATGTCGTCTCGGTGTGCCAGACATCTCCGTCGTAGTGGAGCACCTTGCCGTCGTCGGTGCTGATGTAGATGGAGTTTCTTCCGAAAGCCAGGACACCGGTGAACCGGGTGATGGGGACACCCGAGCTGTCAATGGACCACTCGACACCATTCCATTGCAGCAACTGGCCCGTGAAACTCACCGCATAGGCAAGCTTCGCGCTGACCACATGGACCGCGGTCAAGGGACCCGCCGCGGAGGGAACGGTCGAGTCCTTGTTCCAAGCCGGAGGTGTTTCGGTGTTCAGGTAGCGAAGAATTACTCCCCTTCCGGTGTTGTCGACACCCACGGCGAAGAGGGTGCCTTCCGAGCGGCCGTGCACGGCTGACAGGACCAGGTTCTTTCGCTCCTGTGCGGTCACGGTGTCGGATCCGCCATTCCACTGGAAGGTCACGCCATCCTTGGTTGTCCCCCGCTGCCCCGTCCCAAAGACCTTCACCTCGCCACTGGTGGCGAAGCCCATCAGGCCCGTGGTGGTTGTGTTTGCGAAGTTCACTGGGGTCCTGGGTCTGCAATCCGTGCTGGCCGGTGTCTGGACGATGAGTTGGCCCTCATCTCTTCCGATGTAGGCGGTTCCGGTGACCGGATCCGCCCAGACGCTGGGCAGGATTTGAGGGGTCGAGCCATCCGTGCAAGTTCCATCCAGGACCGAGAAGGCGTTGAGCGTGGGCGCCTTGACCGCCCGGCCTGATGCGCTGCCGACGATCCACACACCGCCGTTCCCGTAAAGGGAGACACCCAGCCAGTCGCGGTTGGGATCCGTTCCGACATCCCTGGACACCCAGGAGGGGTCTCCCGCTGGACAGACGTTGTTTTCGTCCGTGTCCTCGTCGCAATTGTTGTCCTGGCCGTCACACAGTTCGGGGGCGCCTTCGTGGATGAAGGGGTTGCCATCATCGCAGTCACCCGCTTGGGTCGAGTAGTCGGCGCCCGGCCGGATACAGGATTCGGTGACCTGCGCGTTGTCGCGGCCATGGTTGTCCAGGTCCTCATCCGGGGACCACCGGGAGGGTGCGACCGTTCCCTGGCAGAACGTGCCGCCATCGACCTTGCCTTCCGCGAGGCCCGCGCATGCGAAGAGCCCCGGGCATTGTGTGCCGGGCGTGTCGCAGGTGCCTGTCAGGACGTCCGTCGTGTCGTCGCAATTGTTGTCCACCCCGTCGCACTTCTCCGGGGCGGAAGGATGGACGTCGATGCGTGAATCATCACAGTCGTCATGGCGTGTGTTGAACGGCACGTAGCCGCTGTCAGGCACGGTGTTCGGCGTACAGAACGGGGTGGCCTCCGCGCCCGCCTTGCCCACCTTGTCGCCATCCGCGTCGACCCAGGCCAGCACCGGCTCGGGGGCGTTGCACGCGGTGTCGACCCTGTTGAACGCGCAATCGAGCGTGCCCGTGCAACCTCCGTCGTTCTGGCAAGCGACTCCCAGCCCGAAGTGCGTCTGGTCATCCTTGCCGTCGCAGTTGTCATCCTCGCCGTTGCACCGCTCCTTGGCGCCCGGATGGACGGACCTTCCCAGCTCCAGCCTGTCATCGCAGTCGGTGCCGCCCGTGCCGTCCTTGTTATCGAGGACATAGCCATCCCCATCCACGTCGCTGGCCTTCAGCTCCAGCGTGAGTCCCGGAGGATTGCCCTTCGCCGCTTCGCCTCGCGCGATGGAGACCTTCCCGTCCCCGGACGTGACGACCTTGCCCGTGCAGTCCTCGCCCGGCGTGAAGGGCGCCTCGAACGCCTCGGCCTTGATGGAGAGCTGCGTGCCCCAGCCCTCCGGCAGCACGACCCCCACCAGCACGCTGCCGCCGACGGAGGGCGCACCCTTGCCGGCCAGCGCCGTGGTCCGGCTCTCCTGGCTGGCCTCATCCTGGGCCGTCACCCGGAGGCAGCCCGGCACGAACCCCGTGGAGGTGATGGTGACCTTCACCCCGTCCTGGGGGTCCTTACAGCCCGCGAGGGCGAACAAGGGCAGCAGCAGAAGAAGGTGGCGCATGAAGCCAACCCTACCGGTCCTTCACCCCGCGTGTGAGCCCCCGCCTGTCATTCAGGTTGGCAGGAAACGAACGGGGGCTTCCGCCGTCCTCGCGGCCTGGGTCAGCGCGCCTTCGGAAAGTCCGAGTGCACCACCTCCAGCCGGGAATCGGCCGCCAGGCTCGCGGGCGTCACCAGCTCCAGGTCCACGGGCATCGGGCCCCGGTAGCGTTCGGAAATCTCCCGCTGGAGGCCCGCCACATCCAGCGTCCCCAGCTTCTCCATCTTCCCGTACTCCACCCCCGCGCCCGCCGCGTACGCCTTGCGCACCAGCTCCGAGCAGTACATCGCCTCGTCCCCCCAACCGAAGAGCGCGTCGTACGGCTTGCCCAGGTGCCGCTTCGCCTCCGCCACCACGCGCTCCTTCGCAGAGGCCTCCACCCCCGTGGGCCGCAGCACCAGCAGCCGCCCCTTCACCCCGCGCGCCTTCCACTTCTCGAAGGGGGTGCGCTTCACCGGCTGCACCGCCTCCACCACGAAGACGCCCTCCTGGGTCACCTCCACCAACCCGACGTGAGACAGCGGGCTGTGCGTCGCCACCTGGATGGCTTTCGACTGCCGCGAGCCCGACGTCTGGAACACCACGTCCCCCGTCCTCACCTTCGCCCCGACCCCGGTCGTGTCCGCCACGCGTGGCGCCGCTGCCACACCGCGGGCGCCCCACCACACCAGCACCGCCGTTCCCACCACGCCCGGCCACAGGGCCTTGCCTCTCAATGCCATCCGCCCAGTCCTTTCAGGCGGTTGCCTTCGCCTGCACGTCTGCTCTGCAGGCGCGGTGCCATCCCTCTCAACGTTGACCCGGCGCCTTCTGGTACCCCTGGTCCCTGACGACCCTGGGTCAAGGTGTGGTAAAGCTAGGGAGCCTATTTATTTCAGTGATTCAGGAATAATGTGCAATGGCGTAAGGATTCAGGCAAGGTGGCGGGAGTCGTGAGCCGGAGGCCCGGAGCAGGGGCCGCCGGGAGAGGGGGGAAACCGGAGGATTCTGCCGTGACCGCGTCGAGTGCCCCCCCCATCCGTTGCCTGCTCTACCCATCGTTGGGAGAGATAAGGGAGCACGTCCGCGTGGAGCTGTTCGCGCGGGCCTTGTCGGAGCGGCTGGGGCGGCCGGTGGTGATGGCCATGTCTCCGACCTATGAGGCGTTGGAGGCGGAGCTGGCGGCGGGCCGCGTGGACATGGCGTGGGGAACCGCCGAGCAGTGCAATGCCTTTGAGCCGCAGGCGCGGGCGGTGCTTCGCGCGGTGCGTTCGGGCAGTTGGCATTACCACTCCGCGCTGGTGTGTCGTTCGGACGCGCCGCTGACGTTGGAGACGCTCCAGGGCAAGCGCGTGGCCTGGGTGGCGCCGCGCTCCACCGGAGGCCACCTGCTGCCCGTGCGCCACCTGGAGTCATTGGGATTGCGCCCGGACACGCTCTTCTCCGAACAGCGCTTCCTGGGCACCTACCGCAAGGCGTTGGACGCGGTGCTGCGCGGCGAGTCGGACGTGGCCGCCATCTTCTCCAACCACACGGACGCGCACGCCATGCGCGCCACGCTGACGTCGTACCTGGGCGCGGACGCGCCCCAGCTCACGCCCTTTCTCTTCACCATCTCCACGCTCGCCGATGGCCTCATCCTCACGAAGCGCCTGTCGGATGCGGACTCGGAGCTGCTGCTCTCCGTCCTCACCCGGATGAACACCGACGGCGCGGGCCTGGAGATGCTCATGGGCCCCTTCCGGGTGGAGGGCTTCGTGCGCTCCCCGGGCCCCGGCGCGCCCGTGTCC
>NZ_RAVZ01000474.1 GCF_003611635.1 Corallococcus terminator
CCTTGCCCACCAGGTGCAGCGTCCCGCCTCCGCACAGCATCGGGAACACCGCCGTGTGCCCAAGGTCCGCAGCCAGCGTCGTCACCGACGCGAAGCTCATTCCTTCTGTCAGTCGCAGCCGGCCCCGAATCGTCTCCACGTAGTTGGCCAACTGCCGGTGCTCCACCACCACACCCTTCGGACGCCCCGTACTGCCCGACGTGAAGATGGCGTACACCGGGTTCTCACCCCGCACGCCCGACTCCACGCGCGTCGTGTCCGCGGACACGTCCTCCACGATCAGCGTCTGGCAGCCCAGGTTCGCCACCGCGTTCGCGTACGTCCGCTGCGTCACCACCACCCGCAGGCTCGCGTCCTCGGCAATCGCCTTCACTCGCGCTGTCGGGAATGACGTGTCCATCGGCACGTACCCGCCGCCCGCTTTGAGGATGCCCAGCAGGCCCACGACGGACTCCACCGTGCGCTCCACGTACAGGCCCACCAACGCCTCGGGACCGACGCCCAGCGCTCGCAGCCGCTTCGCCACCCCATTCGCGCGTGCGTCCAGTTCCGCGTACGTGAGCTGACGGCCGTCCGCCACCACCGCCACCGCCGACGGCACCCGCTTCGCCTGCGCCTCGAACAGCGTGTGGATGCACTCCGACGGCACCACCTCCGCCGTCTGGTTCCATTCCCGCAGCACCTGCTGCCGTTCACCCTGCCCCATCAAAGGCAGCGCACCCACGGACAGGCCCGGATCCACCGCGATGCCCGCCAGCAGCACCCCGAGGTGCTCCACCATCCGCTCCACCGTCGAGCGCTCGAAGAGGTCCGTGCTGTACGTCAACGCGCCCTGGAAACCCTCCGGTGCGTCGCTCAGCGACAGGTTCAGCTCGAACTTGGCCAACTGGTTTTCGAGTTCCAGGCGGCGCAACGACAGGTCGCGCAGCGTCAACTGGATGTCGACCTCGGTGTTGAGCACGAGCATCGCCTGGAACAGCGGCGTGCGGCCCAGGTCCCGCTCCGGGCGCAGTGCATCCACCAACCGCTCGAAGGGCACCTGCTGGTGCGCGAACGCTCCCAGCGTCGTCTCCTTCACCCGCCCGAGCACCTGCCGGAAGCTGTCGGCCGGTGCCAGGCGCGTACGCAGCACCAGCGTGTTGAGGAACAAGCCGATGAGCCCTTCCACCTCCGACTGGGTCCGACCCGCGACCGGCGTTCCCACGCTGATGTCGTCCTGCCCGCTATAGCGCGACAGCAACACCTGCCACGCCGCCAGCAACACCATGAACGGCGTCGCGCCCTCGCGGCGGCCCAGCGCCCGCAGTGCATCGCTCAGCTCCTTCGACCAGCGCACGGACACGGATCCGCCCAGCGCCGTGGGCTTCGCGGGACGCACCTTGTCCGTCGGCAGCTCCAGCGCGGCTGGTGCACCCTCCAGCTCGCGCCGCCACCAGCCGACCTGCTCCTCCAGCGCCTCGCCCTGCAACCACGCCCGCTGCCACACGGCGTAGTCCGCGTACTGCAACGGCAGCTCGGGCAGGGCGGCTTCACGCTGTTCGATGCGCGCGGCGTAGAGGGCGACCAGCTCCCGCACCAGCACGCCCGCGGACCAGCCGTCGGACACGATGTGGTGCATCGACAGGAGCAACAGGTGCTCGGTGTCTCCCGTGCGCAACAACGTCACGCGCAGGAGCGGCCCGCGGGTCAGGTCGAAGGGCTTCTGGGCCACTTCCCGGGCAAGACGCCACGCTTCCTGCTCACGCCCACCCGCCTCCAGGTGCCGCAGGTCCACCACCGCCAACGGGAAGGCCGGTGCGGTGTCGATGCGCTGGAAGGGCTTTCCGTCCTCCGCGTGGAACGTCGTCCGCAAGCCTTCGTGCCGGTGGATGAGCGCGTTGAACGCGTGCTCCAGCGCGGCCACGTCCAGGGGACCTTCCAGCTTCAGGAGGCTGGGGATGTTGTAGAGCGCTCCCTGGGGCTCCAACTGCTCCAGGAACCACAACCGCTGCTGCGCGAAGGACAGCGGCAGCGGGCCGTTGCGCAACGCGGGCTTCAGCGGAGGCACCCCAGGTGACGCCTTCGCACGCGCGGCCTCCACTCGCAGGGCGAGCGCCTCCACGGTGGGCGCCTCGAACAACGCACGCAGCGGCAGCTCCACGCCGAGCGCCGCGCGGATGCGCGAGATGGCCTGGGTCGCCAGCAGCGAGTGCCCGCCCAGCTCCAGGAAGTCGTCGTGGATGCCGACCTGGGCCACGCCCAGCAGCTCGCGCCAGGTCGCGGCCAGCGTCTCCTCCACCGGCGTGCGGGGCGCGACGTAGGTCGGCCCCTGCTCCGCGCGCACCGCGTCCGGCGCGGGCAGGGCCTTGCGGTCCACCTTGCCATTCGGGGTGAGCGGCATCGCGTCCAGGACGACGAACACGGACGGCACCATGTGCTCCGGCAGCTTCTCTTCGGTGTAGCGCCGCAGGGCGCCCACCTCCACCGCCTCGTCCTCCTGGGCCACGACGTAGGCCACGAGCCGCCGATCCCCGGGCACGTCCTGCCGCGCGAGCACCACGGCCTCGCGCACCGAACCCGCGCCCGCCAGCACCGCTTCGATTTCGCCCAGCTCGATGCGGAAGCCGCGGACCTTGACCTGATGGTCCGTGCGGCCGACGAACTCCAGCGCTCCGTCCGCGCGGTAGCGGACGAGGTCTCCCGTCCGGTACAGGCGCACTCCCGGCTCCGCGCTGAACGGATCCGGCACGAAGCGCTCCGCCGTCTGCTCCGGCCGGCCCAGGTAGCCCCGGCCCACGCCCGCGCCACCGATGTACAGCTCGCCCGCGATTCCCACGGGCACCGGAGCGCGCGTCGCGTCCAGCACGTAGGCGCGCACGTTCGGATAGGGACGACCGATGGGCGGCGTCCCGGAGCCCGGCTCGCAGACCGCGCTAGTCACCGTGATGCTCGCCTCGGTGGGACCGTAGGAGTTCACGAAGCGGCGACCCTGCGCCCAGCGATCCATCAACTCCGCCGAGCACGCCTCCGCGCCCGTCACCACAGTCTGGAGCGTGGGGAAGTCCTCGGGGGACAGCACCGCCAGCGTGGAGGGCAACAGCACGGAGGTCGTGATGCTCCGCTCGCGCATCAACCGAGCGAGTTCCGGTCCGGGCTGGAGGGCCTCACGAGGCGCCAGCACCAGGGTCCCGCCGCCCGCGAGCGTGGAGAAGATCTCCAGCAGCGACACGTCGAAGCTCATCGACACGAACTGGAGCGTGCGCGTGCCGGGTCGCACGTCGAAGTCCCGCACCGCGCGAACCAGCGTGTTGACGATGCCCTGGTGTTCGATGAGGGCGCCCTTGGGCTGACCGGTGCTGCCCGACGTGTAGATGACGTACGCCAGGTGTCGGCCCCCCGTGGGGGCGGACAGGTTTCCGGAGTCATGGCGCGCGAGGAGCGCGGCGTCGGAGTCCACGCAGAGCAACTGCTCGCCTCGCGACGGCAGCTCGTCCGCGATCGCCTCACGGGTGACGAGCACCGGCACCCGCGAGTCCTCCAGCAGGAACGCCAGCCGGTGGGAGGGATAGTCGGGATCCATGGGCACATAGGCCCCGCCCGCCTTGAGGATGCCCAGCAGCGCCATCAGCAGCTCGGGGGAGCGTTCCAGGCACACGCCCACACGAACCTCCGGGCCCACGCCCAGGCTGCGCAGATGACGGGCGAGTTGGTTGGCGCGCGCGTTCAGCTCTCGGTACGTCCAGCGCGTGTCGCCCAGTTCCACGGCGATGCCGTCCGGCGTGCGCTCCGCCTGCGCCTCGAAGAGGCCGTGCAGCGACACCTCCGCTTCCAGGGGCGCGGTGGTGGCGTTCCAGTCCTTCAGCACCTGGTGCCGCTCGTCCCCGGTGAGGAGGGAGAGCTCGGAGACGCGAGATTCTGGGGACGCGACCGCGATGCCCTCCAGCACCGTGCGCCAGTGGCCCATCAGTCGGGTGATGGCCTCCGCGTCGAAGCGCGACAACTGGAACGACAGGCGCAGGCCCAGCTTCTCTCCAGGCAGGACCGCGGGGGCCAGCGGCAGGGTCAGCCGCTCGCGGCCTTCGAAGTCACGCACGTCGAGGCCCCGGGCGCGCTCCTTGATGGACGCGTCGATGGGGTAGTTCTCCACGACGACGAGGCTTTCGAAGAGCGGCTGGCCTCGGGGCAGCTCGCTCCAGCCCTGAACCTGGACCAGCGGGCAGTGCTCATGGGCGCTCAGGGCCACCTGCTGCGTCTGGATGCCGCGCAGCCAGGACACCAGCGTGTCCTCCGGCGCGAGCCGCACGCGCAGCGGCAGGGAGTTGATGAACAGGCCCATCATCCCCTCCACCCCCGGAAGCTCCGAGGGACGGCCGGAGACGGTGGTGCCGAAGACGACGTCCTGCTCACCGCTGTAGCGGCTCAAGAGCAACGCCCACGCGCCCTGCACCACGGAGCCCAGCGTGAGCTGGTGACGACGCGCGAAGGACTCCAGCGCGACGGTGGTCTCCACCGGGAGGGCGATCTCCTGCGAGCCGTGCTTGTGGACAGCCTCGCTGTCGTTGAAGCCCGCGCCCCGGTCCAGGGGCAGCGGCGTGGGAGCGGTGAAGCCCGCGAGCCGCTCGCGCCAGAAGGACTGGGAGCGGGCCGGCTCCTGCCGACCCAACCATTCGATGTAGTCCCGGAACGCGGTCCGCGCGGTCGCCAGCGGAGGCTGCTCGCGGGTGAACGCGTCGTAGAAGCCGAACAGGTCCTGCATCACCAGACCCAGGCTCCAACCGTCGAGCACGGTGTGGTGGAAGCTCCAGACGAGCCGGTGGACGTGCGTGTCCAGCCGCACCAGCGCCACCCGCATGAGCGGCCCCGCCACGAGGTCGAAGCCCCGGGCCCGGTCCTCCTCCAGGAAGGTCTCCAGTTGCTGCCGCTGCGCCGCTTCCGTCTGGCCCCGCCAGTCGAGTTCGCGCCACGGCAGAGAAGCCTGCCGCCGCACCACCTGCAACGGCTCCTCCAGCCCTTCCCAGAGGAACGTCGTGCGCAGCACCGCGTTCCGCGCCACCAGTTCTTCCCACGCACGCTTGAGCGCACGCGCGTCCACCTGGGAATGGAAGGCCCAGGAGAGCTGCTCGAAGTACACGCCCGACTTCGGCGCCAGCAGCGCATGGAAGAGCATGCCCTGCTGCATCGGCGACAGCGGGTAGATGTCCTCGAAGCCCTCCACCTTCGCCTGCACCTGCGAAAGCGTGCGCGCGTCCAGCTTCGCCAGCGGGAAGTCCGCCGGCGTGTACCTCGCCGCGTCCTCCGTCCGACGCCCCGCCACCAGCGTCCGCAGCGCTTCCGTGTACGCCCGCGCCAGCCCTTCCACCGTCGCTCGCGTGTGCAACGCTTCGCTGTACGTCCACGTCACTTCCAGCCGGCCCCCCACCACCAGCCCATTCACCTCCAGCACGTGCCCGCGCTGCCCGCCATCGCCCATCGCAGGGCCTGACGATTCCTTCGCCAGACTGAAGCCTCCCGCCCCCGTCGCCAGCGCGTCGAACTGACCCAGGTAGTTGAAGGCCACCTCCGCCTTCGGGGCCTCCTTCAACTTCGCCACCACCGACGCGGGGCCCTGGTAGCGCAGCAGGCCGTAGCCCACGCCCTTGCCCGGCACCTGCCGCAGCGTGTCCCTCACCGCTCGCAGCGCGTCGCCTGACGTGCCCGCCTCCGGCACCTCCAGCACCACCGGGTACAGCGACGTGAACCACCCC
>NZ_RAVZ01000475.1 GCF_003611635.1 Corallococcus terminator
CCGTCAGCACCCCCAGCAGCGCCACCACCATCGCTTCCGTGCGCTCCACGCACACGCCCACCCGGCTCTCCTCACCCACCCCCAACGTCCTCAGGTGACGCGCCAACTGGTTCGCACGCGCTTCTACCTGCGCGTACGTCAGCTCCGCACCCTCGTGCACCACCGCCAACGCGCCCGGCGTCTTCGCCGCCTGCACCGCGAAGAGCCCGTGGAGCGTTTCCGCTCCCTTTCGCTCCGGAGCCACTTCACCCGCGAAGCGCTTCAGCACCTGCTGGCGCTCCTCGGTCTCCATCAGCGGCAGGGCCCAGACGCCCGCATCCGCATTCTTCGTGATGGCGCCCAGCAACATCCCGAGATGCCCCAACAGTCGCTGTGCCGTCTCCGCGTCGTAGAGGTCGGTGTTGTACTCAAGCGACGCCGCGAGGCCGCGGCCTGTCTCCGCCATGCCCAGCGTCAGGTCGAACTTCGCCGTGGTGCCTTCTGTCTCTACAGGGCTCAGCACCAGCCCACCCGGCAGCGCTGCTCCCGAGCCGCCCGGCGTGTTCTGCATCGTGAACATCACCTGGAACAGCGGCGACCGACTCAGGTCGCGCTCCGGCTTCAGCTCCTCCACCAGCTTCTCGAACGGCACCTCCTGGTGCGCGTACGCTCCCAGCGTCGTCTCGCGCACTTGGCGCAGCACCTGACGGAAGCTCGCGCTCTCTCCCAGCTTCGTGCGCAGCACCAGCGTGTTCACGAAGAAGCCGATGAGCCCTTCCAGCTCCGTCCGGTTTCGCCCCGCGATGGGCGTTCCCACGCTGATGTCGTCCTGCCCGCTGTAGCGCGCCAGCAGCACCTGCCAGGCCGCCAGCAACACCATGAAGGACGTCGCTCCTTCCTGACGGGCCAGCGTCGACAACGCCTCCTCCAGCGGCCTCGGCAACATCACCACCGCGTTCGCGCCCACGAAGGTCTGCACGGCAGGCCTCGGACGATCCGTCGGTAGCTCAATGGCCTGTGGCGCGCCTTCCAACTGCTGGCGCCACCATCCCAGTTGGCCTTCCAGCACGGCGCCCTTCAGCCAGCCACGCTGCCACGCCGCGTAGTCCGCGTACTGCACTTCCAACTCCGGCAGCGGCGACGCTCGGCCCGCAGCGTACGCGCTGTAGAGCGCCCCCACTTCGCGCACCAGCACGTCCATCGACCAGCCGTCCGACACGATGTGGTGCATCACCAGCACCAGCACGTGCTCCGTCTCCGACAGCCGCGCCAGCTTCGCGCGCAAGAGTGGCCCACGGCTCAAGTCGAACGGACGAGTGCTCTCCTCCTTCGCGAACCGGCTGACTTCAGCCCTCTGCTCCTCGGCCGTCCCACCTGTGAGCGCGATGACTTCCAGGGCCGACGCGACGCGGGGAGCGATGACCTGGACTGGCTGGCTGTCCCGGGTCTCGAAAGTCGTCCGCAGCGCCTCGTGCCGACGCACCAGCTCCGCGAACGTCTGCTCCAGCGCCGCCACCTCCAGACGCCCCGACAGCCTCACCGCGGTCGCCATGTTGTAGGACGCGCTGCCCGGCTGGAGCTGGTCCAGGAACCACAAGCGCTGCTGCGCGAAGGACAGCGGCAACTCACTCGCGGCACGACTCACCGCCACGAGCTTCGGCACCACCGCTTCCTGCCCAGCACGCTGCGCCGCCTCAATCCGCAGCGCCAGCTTGGAGACAGTGGACGCCTCGAAGAGGGCTCGCAGCGGCAACTCCACCCCGAAGGCGCTTCGCACCCGCGACATCGCCTGCGTCGCGAGCAGCGAGTGGCCGCCCAAATCGAAGAAGTTGTCCTCCGCCCCCACCCTCCCCACGCCCAACACCTGCGCCCACACCTGCGCCAGCAACTCCTCCGTCGGCGTCCTCGGCGCCACGTGGCTCGCCGTCTCCTGCGCCCCGTCCGGCGTCGGCAGTGCCTTGCGGTCCACCTTCCCGTTCGGCGTCAGCGGCAGCGCCTCCAGCACCACGAAGGCCGCCGGCACCATGTACTCCGGCACCCGCTCCCTCACGAAGTCTCGCAACCCCGCGCTGTCCGTGCCCTCCGGCGCCACCACGTACGCGATGAGCCGCCGCGGCTCCTCTCGCAGCAACACCACCGCCGTGCGCACCGACGGGTGCTTGCCCAGCACCGACTCGATTTCCCCCAGCTCCACCCGGAAGCCACGCAGCTTCACCTGCGTGTCCGCCCGGCCCAGGAACTCCAGGTTCCCGTCCCCCAGGTACCTCGCCCTGTCCCCCGAGCGGTACAGCCGTGAGCCCGGCGCCCCGTACGGGTCCGGCACGAAGCGCTCCGCCGTCAACTCGGGCCGGTGGATGTACCCGCGCGTCACGCCCTCCCCGCCAATGTACAGCTCGCTCGCCACCCCCGACGCCACCGGCTTCAGTGCCCCGTCCAGCACGTACATCCGCACGTTCGCGAATGGACGCCCAATCGGCACCAGTCGGTTGTCTCCCGCTCCCAGCGCGTCACTCTCGAACCACGTGCTGTCGATGGTCGTTTCGCTGATTCCGTACGAATTGATGAGCCGCGTCTTCTGCCCAATCACGCCCCGGATTCGCCGGTACTCATTCACGTACCAGGCGTCAGAGCCCGCGATGAGCACCTTCATCTTCTCCAGCCGCTGTCCCGTCTCCTCCAGGTGCTGAAGCAACCCTCTGAGCACCGCCGGCACGAACTCCGCGCAGTCGACGCCCTCCGCCTCCATCAACCCGTGCAGCTTCCCAGGCTCCAGCAGCCACTCGCGCGGGCTC
This sequence comes from Corallococcus terminator, assembly GCF_003611635.1. Classification (GTDB taxonomy): domain Bacteria; phylum Myxococcota; class Myxococcia; order Myxococcales; family Myxococcaceae; genus Corallococcus; species Corallococcus terminator. Next base: position 2,772 of record NZ_RAVZ01000475.1, read on the forward strand.
AGCACCAGCTTCCCGCCCGAGCACAGCGCTCGCGACAAGTCTCCGCCGAAGACGTCGAAGGAGAAGCTCGCCATCTGAAGGTGGCTTTGGACGCCTTCCTTCAGCCCGTAGCTTCGCTCCCAGCCCAGGTACGCATTCGCCCAGCTACGGTGCGACACCATCACGCCCTTCGGCGTCCCCGTGCTTCCCGACGTGAAGACGACGTACGCCAGGTTCTCCGGCTGAGCCGTCCGTGCGGGCACCTCCGTGGGCAGGTCCGCGCGCGCGGGCGCCTCCGCGTCCAGCAGGTACCGGCGCAGGCCCGGCGCCTCCACCGTCCCCTCCAGCGACTGCTGCGTCAGCAGCAGTGACATGCGCGACTCGCTCACCATCAGCGCCAGTCGGTCCGCCGGGTATGACGGGTCCAACGGGACGTACGCGCCGCCCGCCTTGAGGATGCCCAGCAGCGCCACCAGCAGCCTCGGCGTGCGCTCCAGGCACACGCCCACCAGCACCTCCGGGCCCACGCCCTGGCTTCGCAGGTGGTGCGCCAACTGGTTCGCCTGTGCTTCCAGCTCCCCGTACGTCAGCGCCGCTTCCCCAGGCGCCACCACCGCCTGTGCTTCCGGCGTCAGGCGTGCCTGCTCCGCGAAGCGCTCGGCAATCCCCTGCTCCGCCGGCAGCACCACGTCGGTGTCGTTCCACTCCACCAGCACCCGACGCCGCTCCGCCTCTCCCAGCATCGGCAGGTCCAGCACGCGCGCATCTGGATTCGCCGCGATACCCTCCAGCAGCACGCTGAAGTGCGCCAGCATCCGCTGCGCCGTCGCCGCGTCGAACAGGTCGGTGCTGTATTCGAGCGCGGCCGTGAGGCCCTGGCCCGTATCCGCCATGTCCAGGGACAGCTCGAACTTGGCGGTGGTGCCTTCGGTCTCCAGCGATCGCAGGGACAGCCCAGCGCTGGTCGTCGGCGCGGAGGACGGCGCACCGCTCACGACGGAGAACATCACCTGAAACAGCGGTGAGCGGCTCAGGTTGCGCTCGGGCTTGAGCTCCTCCACCAGCTTCTCGAACGGCACTTCCTGATGCGCGAACGCGCCCAGGGTCGTCTCACGCACCTGCTTGAGCAGGTCCCGGAACGTGGGGTTGCCCTCCAGGTTCGCGCGCAGCACCAGCGTGTTGACGAAGAACCCGATGAGCCCTTCCAGCTCCGCGCGATTGCGGCCCGCGATGGGTGAGCCGACGCTCACGTCCTGCTGCCCGCTGTAGCGCGACAACAGCAACTGCCACGCGGCGAGCAGCACCATGAACGGCGTGGCGCCCTCCTTCTGCCCCAGCGCCTTCAGCGCGGCTTCCACCTCGCGCGGGTAGTGGGCCGTCACCACCGCGCCGTTGACCGAGGGCATCGCCGGAATCGGTCGATCCGTGGGCAACTCGATGGCCTGCGTGGCCCCTTGCAACTGCTTGCGCCAGTACGCCAGTTGCGCGTCCAGCACCGGCCCCTGGAGCCACTCACGCTGCCAGGCCGCGTAGTCCACGTATTGGATCGCCAGTTCCGGCAGCGGCGACGGCTGCCCCTGGCTGAACGCTCCGTAGAGCGCCAGGAACTCCCGCAGGAAGATGCCGCGCGACCAGCCGTCGGAGATGACGTGGTGCAACGTCAGGAGCAACACGTGCTCCGTCGCGGTGAGCTTGAGCAGCATCGCGCGCAGCAGTGGCCCCACGGACAGCGTGAAGGGCTGCTGCACGTCGCGGAACACGCGCAGTCGGGCCTCGGCCTCGCGCGCTTCGGCGGGCAGGGACTCAAGGTCCACCTGGAGCAACGTCAGGGGCTCGGGAGGCGCGATGACCTGCACCGCGCCGCCTTCCTCCGCGCGCAGCGTCGTGCGCAGGACTTCGTGACGGCGCACGAGTTCGTCCAGGCAGCGCTGGAGGGCCGGCACGTCCAGGGGACCGTCCAGGCGGACCGCGAGCGGGATGTTGTACTGCGGGTTCTGCGGCTCGAATTGATCGAGGAACCACAGCCGCTGCTGGGCGAACGACAGGGGGAAGGACGCCGCGCTCCTGGGACGCGCCACCAGGGTCGCCGCCGGATTGGCCGCGCTCTTCTGGCGCAGCTTCCGCATCAGCAGGTCCTGCTTCTCGGGCGACAGGGAGGAGAAACGCTTCGACGAGTCACTCATTGGAGGTCTTCCTGCCGTTCGCCAGTTCCGCGTCCAGGAGGGCCTGCGCCTCGTCTCCGGACATCTCTTCCATCTCCGCCATCAACAGCGCCAGCTCCTCGGGATCCACCTGCGAGGCCTGGGCCTGCATCACCAACACCGCGAGCGTCTCCACCGTCGGCGACTCGAACAGCTCGCGCAGCGGCAGCTCCACCTCGAACGTCTGGCGGATGCGGGAGACGGCCTGCGTCGCCAACAACGAGTGGCCACCCAGCTCGAAGAAGCCGTCGTGGATGCCCACGCGCTTCACGTTCAACAGCTCCGAGAAGATGTTCGCGAGCTGCTGCTCCAGCTCACTGCGCGGAGCGATGAACTCCCGAGCACGGGGTTCGGAATCCGCATCCGGCTTCGGCAGGGCCTTGCGGTCCACCTTGCCGTTCGCGTTGAGCGGCAGCGCCTCCAGCACCACCAGCGCCGAGGGCACCATGTACTCCGGCAGCCGACCCTTCAGCTCGCTTCGCAGCGCCGTGACTTCCACCGTGTGGCCCGGCTTCGCCACCACGTACCCCACCAGCCGCTTGTCTCCGGGCACGTCCTCCCGCGCCACCACCACCGCCTCGCGCACGCCTTCGCATGCGCTCAGCCCCGCCTCCACCTCGCCCAACTCCACCCGGTAGCCACGCACCTTCAACTGGAAGTCCACGCGCCCCAGGAACTCCAGCTTCCCGTCCTCCCGCTGCCGGACCTTGTCTCCCGTCCGGTACAGCCGCCCTC
>NZ_RAVZ01000476.1 GCF_003611635.1 Corallococcus terminator
CACCCAAGACGCGCCCCCTCGCCATGCCGTCCCTCCTTCCGAACACCTCCGCCCGCTCCGCCGGGCTCCTCGCGGCGCTCGTGCTGGTGTTCGCCAGCGCGCTGCCCGCGTCCGCCCTGCCGGGTGGAGGCCGGACGCCCCGCGCCATCGTGGAGGCGGACTCCGACCTGCCCCCGCCCATCAGCGGCGTGGACGTGCAGGAGCACCTGGGCGAGCCCATCCCCCTGGAGACCCGCTTCCTGGACTCCTCGGGGGAAGAAGTGCGGCTGGGGACCCTGCTGTCGAAGACGCGCCCCACCCTGCTCACGCTGGTGTACTACGAGTGCCCCATGCTCTGTAGCCTCGTCCTCAACGAACAGGTCCGTGTGATGCGCGACCTGGGGCTTGAGCTGGGCAAGGATTACGAGGCCCTCACCGTCAGCATCGACCCGAAGGACACCCCGGGTCAGAGCAGCGAGCGCCGCCGCAAGTACCTGCAGTCCATGGGCAAGCCGGAGACGGCTCCGTGGCATTTCCTCACCGGCACCGACGAGAACATCCGCAAGCTCGCCGACGCCGTGGGCTTCCAGTACACGTATGAGCCGAGCACGAAGCAGTACGCCCACCCCGCGGTGGTCACCGTGCTCACCCCGGAGGGGAGCATTTCGCGCTACCTCTACGGCACGTCGTTCGACCGCCAGAACGCGAAGCTCGCGTTGCTGGAAGCAGCGGGCGGTCGGGTTGGGACGAGCGTCGATCGCATCGTCATGTCGTGTTTCAAGTATGACACCGCCACGCGGCGGTACGGTTTCTACATCTTCGGATTCATCCGCCTGGGTTCCCTCGCCGTCTTCGGGGCCCTGGCGACGATGCTGATCTATTTCTGGAGGCGCGAGCTGAAGAAAGGCGCGACTACATGAGCGACCTGGCCAACCAATTCCTGTTCCTCCCGGAGCGCGCGTCCACGTTCGCGGAACGGGTCGACTTCCTGCACTACTTCGTCGTCGGTACGACGATGGTGATGTCCGCGGGCGTCGGTCTCGCGGCGCTCTTCATGTTCTTCCGCTACCGTCGGCGGGAGGCCCACCAGACGACGGAATACGTCGTGCCGGACCTGAAGACGGAGTTTCTCTTCGTCTCCGTGCCGCTGGTGTTCTTCCTGGCGTGGTTCGCCATCGGGTTCCGGGACTTCACCTGGTACACCACTCCGCCCAAGGACTCGATGGATGTCTACGTCATGGGCAAGCAGTGGATGTGGAAGTTCTCCTATCCCGAAGGCCCCAACGGCGTGAACGTGCTGCACGTGCCGGCCAACCGCCCGGTGCGTCTGCTCATCACGTCCCGCGACGTCATCCACTCCTTCTACGTCCCGTCCTTCCGCATCAAGATGGACGCGCTGCCGGGCCGCTACACGCAGGCCTGGTTCGAGGCGACGAAGCCCGGCACGTACCAGGTGCTCTGCACCGAGTACTGCGGTCTGTCGCACTCGAAGATGCTGGCCGAGGTCGTCGTGCTCGCGCCGGAGGACTACGAGAACTGGCTGAAGGAGCAGCAGCGCGGCCGCCTGCAGGACCGGCAGGACGCGCTCGCGGACACCTCGCTGGTGCCGCCCGTGGCCCGCATGTCGGAGCAGGGCCAGAAGCTGGTCGGCACGCAGGGCTGCCTGGGCTGCCACTCGGTGGACGGCTCCAAGCACATCGGCCCCACCTTCCTGGGCATGTACGAGCGCACCGAGAAGCTCGCCGACGGCCAGGACATCCGCGTGGATGAAGCCTACATCACCCAGTCGATGATGGACCCGGGCGCGCACATCGTCGCCGGCTACCAGAACGTGATGCCGACCTACCAGGGCAAGCTGCAGGGCCCTGAGTCCGCCGCCATCGTCGAGTACATCAAGTCGCTGCGCACTCCGAACGTGCGCGAGAGCGCTTCCGAGGGACCCGCTTATGACCCCATCCAGTAGCATCGCCGCGCCGGGGGCAGTTCCCGGCCATGAGGCGACCGACGACCACGGCCACCACCCGAGCTATCTGACGGACGGCACCACGGTGAAGTCGTGGCTGCTGACGGTGGACCACAAGCGCATCGGCATCATGTACATGGCCTGGGTGCTGCTCTTCTTCCTGGTGGGCGGCATCTTCGCGCTGCTCATCCGGATCGAGCTGCTGACGCCCGGTCCGACCATCATGGACGCGATGACGTACAACCGCGTCTTCACGCTGCATGGCATCGTCATGATCTTCCTGTTCATGATCCCTGCCATCCCGTCCATCTTCGGCAACTTCATGTTGCCGCTGATGCTGGGCGCGAAGGACGTGGCGTTCCCGCGGCTGAACCTCCTGTCGCTCTACGTGTACCTGGCGGGCGCGGGCTTCGCGCTCTGGGGCATGCTCAACGGCGGCCTGGACACCGGCTGGACGTTCTACACGCCGTACAGCGCGCACACGACGACGTCGGTGGCGCCGGTGCTCTTCGGCGCGTTCATCATCGGGTTCAGCTCCATCCTCACGGGCATGAACTTCATCGTCACCACGCACACCATGCGGGCGCCGGGCATCACCTGGTTCAAGATGCCGCTGATGGTCTGGGCGCTCTACGCGACCAGTTGCATCCAGGTGCTGGCGACGCCGGTGATTGGCCTGCTACTCCTCTTGGTGACGGCGGAGAACCTGTTCAGCCTGGGCATGTTCGATGTCGCCCGCGGCGGTGACCCGGTGCTCTTCCAGCACCTGTTCTGGTTCTACAGCCACCCGGCCGTGTACATCATGGTGCTCCCGGCGTTCGGCGTGATGAGCGAGATCGTCGCCACGTTCAGCCGCAAGAACATCTTCGGCTACCGCGCGGTGGCGTACTCCAGCGTGGGCATCGCCTTCGTGGGCTTCTTCGCCTGGGGCCACCACATGTTCGTGTCCGGCCAGTCGACCTTCAACGCCGGCGTGTTCGGCGTGCTGTCGATGCTGGTGGGCGTGTTCACGGCCATCAAGGTCTTCAACTGGGTGGGCACCGTCTACAAGGGCGCGGTGGAGTTCAGCACCCCGTTCGCCTACTTCTGCGGCTTCCTGTTCTTCACCGTGTTCGGTGGCATGACGGGCATCGCGGTGGCAACGGTGTCGCTGGACGTGCCGTGGCACGACACGTACTTCGTCGTGGCGCACTTCCACTTCATCATGGTGGGCGCGACGATCATGGCCTTCCTGGCCGCGCTCCACTACTGGTTCCCGAAGATGTTCGGCAAGACGTACCACGAGGGATGGGGCCTGGTGTCCGCGGCGCTCATCATCCTGGGCTTCAACGCGACGTTCATCCCCCAGTTCCTCGTGGGCAACGCGGGCATGCCGCGCCGCTACTACGAGTACCCGGAGCGCTTCCAGGCGCTGAACGTGGCGTCCACGGCCGGTGCGTCGCTGTTGGCGTTCGGGTTCATCATCATCGCCATCTACCTGACGTACGCGCTCATCTACGGAGAGCGTGCGGACAACCCGTGGAACAGCAAGGGCTACGAGTGGCTGACGGCGTCTCCGCCGCCGACCCACAACTTCATTGGCCCCCAGCCGACCTACCCGGAGGAGCCCCACTTCTACGTGGATCCGAACACGGGCAAGGGCGAGGTGTCGGATGTCTAGCGCGCACGTGACGCCGGGCTCGGTGCCCGGTCCGAAGCTGGCCGCCCACTTCGCGTCGCTGGAGGTGCAGAAGCACGCGGCGCGGCTGGGCATGTGGCTGTTCCTGGCCACGGAAATCCTGCTCTTCGCCGGTCTGTTCGCGTGCTACGCGGCGTACCGCTTCCTGTTCCCGGAAGCGTGGGCCGCGTGCAGCCGAGAGCTGGACCTGACGATGGGCACCATCAACACGGTGGTGCTCATCACCTCCTCGTTCACCGCCGCCATGGCGGTGCACTACGCCAAGGAGGGCAAGAACAAGATGGTGGGGCACATGTTCGTGCTCACCCTGCTGATGGCGGTGGCGTTCCTCGTCATCAAGTACTTCGAGTACAAGCACAAGTTCCACATCGGGACGCTGCCGGGCCGGTACTACTTCTACGAAGGCATCCAGTTGCCGGGCGCCCCGCTGTACTTCACGGTGTACTTCGCCTCCACCGCGCTGCACGGTCTGCACGTCATCATCGGCATGACGGTGCTGATGTTCTCCACGGTGCGCGCGTACCGCGTCGGTGACTTCAGCGCGAACAACTACACGATGGTCGAACTGGGCTCCATGTACTGGCACCTCGTCGACCTGGTGTGGATCTTCCTCTTCCCGATGCTGTACCTGGTCTGAGGGATACGACATGGCCATCGCCAACGAATCGCATCAGGAAGAGCACAACATGCAGGAGCACCACGGGGCCGGTCGCTACGTGGTCATCTGGGTGGTCCTGCTGGTGCTCACGCTCGTCACCGTCTTCACGGGCCGCATGCACCTGCCGGACTTCGGCTTGCTGCTCGCGCTCGTCATCGCCAGCGTGAAGGGTACGCTGGTGGCGCTGTACTTCATGCACCTGTCCGAGCACCGCGGCGCGAACCGCCTGGTGTTCGGCGTGTCCATCGTCTTCGTGGTGCTGCTCATCGGCTTCACGCTGATGGACTTCGGCACGCGCTTCCGTCTGGCCAACCCTCCGGGCTCGCAGTACAGCGACCTGCAGGCGGTGGACATCGGCGCGAACAAGGCCGAGGGCCGCCAGGGCGGGCACCTGGACGAGAAGCAGAAGAAAGAGACGCACGAGTAGCTTCGTCGTCGTCCCCTTGAAGCACGAACGCGGCGCCCGGGATTCTTCCCTGGCGCCGCGTCGCTTTTGCGGGGTCCTTCGCTGACGGCCGCGACTACAGCGCGATGGTCAGGTTGAAGGAGAGCGCCGTGTCGGTGGACACCTTGCCCGGGGGCGGGGCGCTGTCCGACTTCACGAGGAAGCCCACGCCCAGGGCCAGCGCGTCGGTGAGGTTGGCCATCACCTGCGTCTGGCTGTTGAAGAGCACGCGGGACTCGGTGATGACGCTCACCAGGATCTCCGCCTCTTCCTGGAAGGTGATGTCCTTGGAGATGCCGTAGCGGAACAGGGCACCGAAGCGGGGGCCACCGATGTCCACGTCCGGCAGGTCCATGCGCACCGGGTAGTACTGGAAGCGCGTCTCGCGGGCGTAGCGGAAGGCGAAGTCGGTGCGCAGCGTGGCGTCCCGCGTGCCCAGCTTCTCGTCCTTCTTGGTGTCGAACCAGAGGATGCTGGCGCCGGCTTCACCGTAGGGCCGCGACTCGACGCTGCCGACGTGGTCCGTCAGGGCGCCCGCCAGCAGGTAGCCGCTGAGGTGTTCGGTGAAGCGGCGGTCACCACGCAGCTCGATGCCGGCGTTGAGGGCCACCACCTGCGACAGCGACTCGACCTCCCCTTCCAGTTGGGGCGGGCGGCTGCGGCCGTACGCGCCGAAGGCCTTCACCGAGTAGATCCAGTGCTCCGTCTTGCGCAGCGCGCTCGCGAGCCCGCTCACCGTCAGGGTGGACGCGTTGCCCGTGAGGGAGATGAGGCTCAGGCCCACGCTGACATCCCAGGTGCTGGGCTTGCAGCGACGTGGCGAGCAGCAGTGCGACGGGGAGCATCGGGTTTCCTTGGGTCTGGTGCTGGCACGGCGAACGCGCCTGCGTGGGAGCGATGGTGACCGGGCTCCCTTTTCCGGCGTGCACTTCTTAGC
>NZ_RAVZ01000477.1 GCF_003611635.1 Corallococcus terminator
GTCCAGCCCGTCGCCGAAGGTGGCCCGGGTGATGCCCGCCGCCAGGCCGAAGGCCACCATCACGAACAGGTCCCCGATGATGACCAGCGCCATCAGGAACTCCGTGAAGGACCCCTTGGCGGACGTCTCCTGCACGATGGCGATGGTGACCGTGGGGGAGAACGACACAATCACCGTGGACAGGAGCGCGCTCACCGCCAGCGCCTGCGGCACCGTCATGGGCGCGAGGAACGGCAGGAAGGGCTTGAGCGCGAACGTCGCCCCGAAGCACACCACGAACGTCACCCCGCACACCGCCGCGCAGAGGATGGCCACGCGCGCGCCCACGCGCCGCAAGAGGCCCAGGTGCAGCTCCGTGCCCGCCACCAGCGCGATGAGGCTCACCGCCAGCCCCTTCACCAGCTCCAGCCCCTTCACGCCCGCGCCCGGGATGAAGCCCAGCGCGTACGGCCCCACCGCCACGCCCACCAGCAGGTAGCCGGTGAGCCTGGGCAGGCCCAGGCCCTTGGCCACCTTGCCCGCGAACAGGCCACAGAGCAGCAGCGCGCCCGCCGCCAGCAACACCGGCGTGCCCGCGTCCGCGCGCATCACCTGCGCCTGGGTGATGGCCGCGAGCAGCGCCACCAGCAGCAGCAGCCGGAAGACGGACCCCTTCATGCCACCACCCCCGCGCCAGCTCCCGTGGCCCCGGGCGGATCCCCGGGCGGTGCATCCCCTGGAGCACCGGACGGAGGCCCGGCCTCGCGCGGCGGGTCCTCCGCGCCCAGCACGTGCCGGAAGGCCCCGTGCGCGAGCATCTCGTTGATGACCGCGCCCACCGCCACCACGTCCAGCACCCGCTGCGACAGCGAGCCCGGCACCAGCAGCACGTACTCCGCGACGATGCACAGCGCCAGGCCGCCCTGGGCGATGAGCGCGTAGCCGAACTGCGGAGGCAGATCGAGCACGCCCCGCGTGAGCCGCTGCGCGAAGCGTCCTCCCAGCACCTTGCCCACGAAGCGCAGGCCCACGAACGCGGGCAAGAGCGCCCAGGCCGCCAGGTCGCGCGCGTGCAGGTGACAGCCCACCATGAACACCAGCACCAGGTACGTGGGCCGCTCCACCCGCGACAGCGCCCGCGCCACCCGCGCCGCCGTGCGGCCGCCCATCAGCGCCAGCGTCGCGCCGCACGCCACGCCGGCCAGGAGCGCGGACAGCCGCAGGTACGCCGCGGCTCCGCCCACCAGCGCCACCATGCCCAGCGTCACCGTGGTCTGCTCCGCCGGGTCCTTGAGCGAATGGGTGAGGAACGCCAGGAGCGCGCCGCACGCCACGCCCAGGCTCAGCGCCAGCCCCAGCAGGCCCAGCCCTTCGGCCGCGTTGCCGGTGGCGCCCAGCACGAGCCCCAGCGCGAGCACGCCCAGCCCCACCGCGTCATCCATCATCGTGAGCAGCGCGACGCCCAGCCCGCGCGAGCGCTCCAGCCGACCGTTGCGGTAGCCCAGCACCGCGAAGTGTCCCGAGGACAGGCTCGCCGCCGCGCCCAGCAGCGCCGCCGCGCCCACCGCCACCAGGGGACGCAGGCCCATGGACAGCACCAGCGGCACCGACAGCGGCAGCGCCACGAACAGGAACGCCGTGCCCGCGTGCGCCAGCGCCGCCGCGTAGACGGGCCGGGGCAACAGGCGCAAGAGCCGGGGCTCCAGGTTGAGGCCCAGGAGCACGCCCGCCGTCCCCAGCCCCAGGGCCACCAGGGGCCGGAGCGAATCCAGGTTGCCCGGCGTGAGCACGCCCAGCACGGACGGCCCCAGCAGGGCTCCGAAGATGAGGAACAAGAGGCCGCTCGCCCCAAGCTGGGCCAGCGCCGGGAAGCGGGCTGGATCCAACAGCGAACGGCTCGACGCGAGCAGCGACAACGCCGCGACGATGAGGAAGACGAGCAGCGCTTGCACGGGTTGTGCTTACACCCGCGCGCCCCCGCGCGTCATCAACGCCGGTGGGTGGGGGCCGCCAGCACGGGCAGGGCCACCAGGCGACCCATGGGCGGATCGTCCGCGTCCATCTCCAACTGCACGCGCTGGATCAGCCGCTCCATCTCCTCCGCGGGGATGGCGGGCAGCACGCTCACCAGCACGATGCGGTCCTCGTCCGCGCCCAGCGCGAGGCTGCGCAGGCCGGCGAACACCGGCACCTCCGCGGACAGGGCGGCAGCCGCGCTGCGCGCCCGGATGACCAGCGGCTCCGGGATTCCAAACTCCCGGAGCCGACCGATCGCCCGCTCGGTCGTCTCCACCTGCTCGAGGAACGTGATGACCAGATACACGCGACCCTCATACCGGAAGAGCGCGCGTCCTGTCCTCCGTTACTCGTTGCCGGGCGTGGTCGGCTCCGGCGGGGTGGCGACGACGGGGGCGGCACCCTCCTGCTGGGGTGCGGCTCCGCCCGCCGCGGCGGCGGCTTCCTGCGCCGTCTTGGCCGCCAGCGCCGCGCGCTTGCCCTCTTCGATGAGCTTCTTCACCTTCTGACCGCCCTTGCGGCCAATCTCCTCGTAGAAGTTCGGACCCCGGGTGGCCTTGACGCGGTCGCCACCCTTCTTGCCGATCTCCTCGTAGAACTTGGCACCGCGCTCGGCCTTGACGGTCTCACCGCCCTTGCGACCGATCTCCTCGTAGAAGGAGCGACCGCGCTCGGCCTTCACCGTGGCGCCGCCCTTGCGGCCGATGGTCTCGTAGAACTCGCGACCGCGTTCGTTGCGGACCGTCTCGCCGCCCTTACGCCCCGCCTCGGCCACCGTCATGCTGCCCTTGTTGTCCTTGTCCGACATGTCCGTATCTCCTCTCGGTGACTACCAACCCCGTCCGCGCCTCGGTGTCCCTTGCCTGAAACCTTGGGACGGAAGCGCCCCGATGCAAGCAAGCTCCGTACACCGCCAGCCGTTCTGTCCTGACATTGCATGCATAATCCCCAAGGATTCCGCGCGCTTGTCGAGGACGCTGAGCATCCGGACTGGACGGGTGATTGCCCGGCAGGACGCTCTCAATGTTCACAACAATTCGGATCACATTGCCGATTCCCTGCTCGGTTCCCACCTTGTGCGCAACGCCTGACACATCGGTCCGGCGCTCTAGGGGGAGGTTGCGGTGGCGAGTGGCAGGAGTGCGGTGTCGACGTGGCTGCGGATCCTCGCACCCATGGTCGTGTCCATCGGCGGTCTGGTGATGCTCCGGCTCCTGGGGCCGGACTTCATCGATCAGCGCACCATCCGCGAGCTGCTGTTGCCCCTGGGCGACTACGCGCCCGTGGCGTACGTGGGCTTCCTGGCGATCCGGCCCCTGACGTTGCTGCCCGGCCAGGTCCTCACCGCGGTGGGTGGGATGATGTTCGGAACGCTTGCAGCAACCCTCTATTCACTAACGGGCAGCTTCCTGTCCGCCACCCTGCTCTACTTCCTCGCCCGCAAGCTGGGGACCCGGCCGATGCAGCGGCTGGCCGGCAGCAAGTATCCGGCGATCGCCCGGGCGGCGAAGCGCCACGACTTCCAGTTCACGTTCCTCGCGTGCATCAACCCGCTGTGCCCCACGGACATCATGCTGGCGGCGGGCGCTGCGAGCGGCGCGCGATTCTGGCCCTCCGTGGCGGGCGTGGTGCTGGGCACCATCCCCGGCACCTTCCTCACCGCGCAGTTCGGCAGTGGCCTGGCGCAGGGGCGCACGGTGATGACCGCCGTGGCCGCGGTCGGCATGGTCGTGTCCCTGGTGCTGGGCGTCGTCTTCGGCCGCCGGTTCTACAAGGAGGTCAACGAAGCCGCCGTGGAGGCTCCCGTCGCGGAGGCGGAGGTCGGCGACGCGGCGAGCGCCCCGCGACTGGCCCCCTCCAAGGTCCCGCTCACCACGCCGTGAGCCGCAGCTCCTCCGTGAGCAATTGGAGCAACGCGCGGACGCGGGGCACGGACTGCCGCCCCGGCAGGCACAGCGCGTGGACCGGTGGCCCCGAAGCCGCGTGATCCGCGAGCACCTCCACCAGGGTGCCCTCCCGCATCCGCGCATCGCTCATGAAGTCCAACACCTGGCAGAGCCCGGCCCCGGCGGCGGCCAGCTCCAGCAGCGCGGGGCCGTGATCCACGTCGATGGCGGCCTTCGTGCGGAGGGTGACCTCCGCGCCGCCCGGCGTCTCCAGGAAGCGCCACTCGCGTGTGAGCCCTCGCGGATCCACGAACTTCAGACACGCATGGCGCTCCAGATCGGCCGGGCGCTCCGGGGTGCCGTGCCGCGCCAGATAGGTCGGTGACGCGAGCGTCATCCAGCGCGTGCGCAACAACCGCCGCGCCACGAGGCTGGAGTCCTCCAGGTCCCCCAGTCGGATGGCCACGTCGACCTGTTCCTCCACCAGCCGGCTCAGCCGGTCGCTCATGCGCACGTGCAAGGTGAGCTGGGGATGACGGGCCTGGAGCCTCGCCAGGCGCGGCAGCAGCACCGGCCCCAGGATGAACGGCAGCGACACCGTCAGCGGCCCCTGGGGCGCCAGGTGGGCCTGGGCCACCGTCTCCCGCGCCGCGCGCAACTGGGCCACGGCTTCCTTCGCGCGCTCCAGGAACACCGCGCCCTCGGACGTGAGGGCCACGTGCCGGGAGGTGCGCTCCAGCAGCCGCGCGCCCAGCTCCGCCTCCAGCCGCCGCACCGCCTTGCTCACCGCCGCCACGGTGACGCCCAGCCGCTCCGCCGCCTTGCGGAAGCTCCGCTCCTCCGCGACGTGGAGGAACGGCAACACCCCGGTGAACAGGTCCATGGGGCCTATCGTCAACCTGGAGTTGATGATGATTCAACCCCCGCGTGCTTACCCCGCGTCCAGGTTGACGGTTAACGTTCTGGCCACACGGAGGAAGTCGACATGCGGATCGCGATCCTGGGCACGGGCATGGTGGGTGAAGCGCTGGGCAGCAAGCTGGTGGCACTGGGCCACGAGGTACGGATGGGCTCGCGCACCGCGGACAACCCGAAGGCCGCCGCGTGGGTGGCGAAGGCCGGGGGCAAGGCGTCGCAGGGGACGTTCGCGGACGCCGCCGCGTTCTCGGAGCTGCTCTTCAACGCCACGCTGGGCAATGCGTCGCTGGACGTGCTGAAGGCCGCGGGCGAGGAGGCCCTGCGCGGCAAGGTGCTGGTGGACGTCTCCAATCCGCTCGACTTCACGAAGGGCATGCCGCCCGTGCTGTCCACCGCCCCCACCGATTCGCTGGGCGAACAGCTTCAGCGCGCCTTCCCCTCCCTCAAGGTGGTCAAGGCGCTCAACACCATGAACTGCCATGTGATGGTGGATCCCTCGCGCGTGCCCGGAGACCACGACGTCTTCATGTCCGGCAACGACGCGGACGCCAAGGCCCGCGTGAAGCAGCTCCTCACGGAGGGCTTCGGCTGGAAGCACATCATCGACCTGGGAGACATCACCACCGCCCGGGGCACCGAGGCCTTCCTGCCGCTCTGGCTGCGGCTGTGGGGCACCCTGGGCACCGGCGACTTCAACATCCACGTCACCCGGCGCTGACCTGGACACAACGCGTCATGAACAGGGGTGGAAGCCGGGACCAACGCCACGCAACTTCCTGGGGCAGGCGCGGATAACCTACCTGAGCCCACGTCCCCCGGTGGCTGGAGGTTTTCATGAGCACGATCGACCGCACCC
>NZ_RAVZ01000478.1 GCF_003611635.1 Corallococcus terminator
CCCCCAAGCGAACGCTCACCGCACGCAGCCTGGACGAGCTGCGCAGCCTGATTGGCTCCGCCCTCCCGGGGGATCGCATCGAGCTCGCCGACGGCACCTACACCAACAACACCCCCATCGAGGTGTCGGTCCACGGGACGGAACAGGACCCCATCGTCATCACCGCGAAGACCGTGGGCGGGGCGATCATCGGAGGCTCCGCGAGCTTCCACGTGGAAGGCGCCTCCCACGTCATCCTGCGGGGCTTCAAGCTGACCCACGCGGTGGAAGAGGATGACGTCGCGCTGAGGATCGTCGGCTCGACCCACGTCCGCTTCACCCGGAACGAGTTCGCCATCAAGGACACGACGTCCATCAGCACCTGGATGCGACTCGAAGGCAGGGGCAGTGGCTACAACCGGATCGACCACAATGACTTCCACGACAAGACAAGCTCCAACGTCTTCCTCGCCGTCTACGGTGATGCGCCGGATGGGAGCCTGGGCATGTCGCAGCATGACCGCATCGACCACAACTCCTTCCGCAAGCTGACCCTCGATGACGAGGGGGGCGAGTGCCTGCGGATTGGCGACAGCAAGAGGGGCCCCGTCAGCGCGTACACCCTCGTGGAGGCGAACCTCTTCGAGGAGTGCAACGGTGACCCCGAGGTCATCTCCAACAAGAGCTCGGAGAACGTCTTCCGCGGCAACACCCTGCGCAACAACAAGGGCTCGCTGGTGCTGCGCCACGGCAACAAGAACGTGGTGGATGGCAACTTCATCCTGAACAACGCGGGCGGCATGCGCGTCTACGGCCACGACCACCTCATCACCAACAACTACATCGAAGGCAGCACCGGCACGGGCGCCCAGGGCACGATCGTCCTCAGCAGCGGTTGCACCGAGGAGGACACGGGCAAGGGCACGGACTGCAGCGTGGCCAACCGGGTGACGGTGGCCTTCAACACCCTGGTGGGCAACCACCCGACCCATCTGGTCATCGGCGCCTCCGTCTCGGACCGGCCCATTCCGGCCCGGGACCTGCGCGTCGAGAACAACCTCCTCGTCGGTGAGCAGGGGACGTTGGTGGACTTCGAGCGGGCCCCCGAAGGCTTCACGGCCACCGGCAACATCCTCTGGGGCGCGGGCTCGCCCGGCGACATGCCGTCCGCGGGCTACGTCCGGGTGGACCCCAAGCTGGTGCGCGCGGCGGATGGCCTGCTGCGTCCCTCCGCCGGAAGTCCGGTGGTCGGCGCGGCCCGCGCCTCCACGGGCGGCCTGACCCTCACCACGGACATGGATGGCCAGGTGCGCGCTGGCGCGCTGGACGTGGGCGCGGACCAGGCGGCGAGCGGTTCGGCCCTGCGCCGTCCACTCACCGCCTCGGACGTCGGTCCCCAAGCGCCCTAAGGCGGACCGGGGGGGCCGGACGGACTGGCCCCTCCCTCCCGTTCGCAGGCCTCGGGTGCGGTGGTGACCGTGACGGCTTCGTCCGCTTCGGCGGGCCGCCGCACCTGGATGCGATGGCCGCGGCCCGCGGCGCAAGCGTGCACCTCGAGCTGGTCCGACTGCGGCAGGGTGGAGATGCGGGCCGGCGACATGGCGTTCAACCCGCTCGTGAAGAGGGTCGCGTAGTGGGCCTGCTCGCCCTGGAGCGGGTAGATGAGCACCGTTGCTTCCTTGCGCACCTCATAGTCCTCCGAGTGCCACCCGTCGTAGGGCCCGGTGGCCCCGCGCACCGTGGAGACCGACAGTCCCTCGGGCTGGGCCTGGGTCACCTGGAGGACGCGCTTGCCCGTCGCGTCGGTGACGGAAGCGGAGGCGCCCCGCGTGGAGACGGTGAGGTCCGGCTGGAACTGCCAGCGCTGCTCGAAGTGGTGCGGGCCTTCCGAGATGAGCCGGTCCAACACCAGGACGACGTCCTTCTCCAGCACCATCACCGCGCGCCAGTGGCGCACCCCCTCGTACAGCGAGTGGAAGCCGGACTGGTAGAGCCACTGCCCTCCCTGGGCGGAGAGGCTGGGACTGGCGTTGCCTTCATGCTGGTCCAGTCCGTCCACCGTCACGGTGTTGTGGGCGCGGGTGCTGCGGAAGTAGTCCTCCTCCTTTCCTGGCTCCTCGGTGAACATCCCGGCGTCGGTCAGCAGCGTGCGGCCGGCCGAATAGAGGACGACATTGAGGGCGTCCAGATGGCTGTGGTCCGTGCGGTAGGGCCCCATGTCGAACACCAGGTGCGTCTGTGCCTGGTAGTCCAGCGCGGGGTCGAACGAGGAGCGCAGCACGGCCACGCCGGAGCTCTCGAAGAGGGCGAGGCGGTCCGTGGGCGCCTGGCCACACATGCCTGCCGTCAGCATGTGGGCCAGCTCGGGGAAGGCCGCGCCCATTCGCGCGAGCAGCACCGGTTGGTGCTTGCGCACCAGGAGTCGCTGGCTCGCCCCGAGCATGGGGATGCGCCCGTCAGGCTGCACGATGTAGGAGGCAAAGCGGGCCATCCGCTCCATCACGGGCCACGCCTGCGGCGACACCTCCATGCCGTGGGTCTGGGCCCACTGCGCCAGTTGATACACCTGGGTGAAGACGTAGAACTGGTAGTAGGCGGAGTTCTCGATGATGAAGCCGTCCGAGCCGATGATGTCGGAGAGCAGATCGTCGTAGCGGGCGAGCGCCAGCTCACGCCAGCGGGGCGCGTCCTCGAAGTGCGGGAAGTTCTCCGCGATGAGCAGCAACGCCGCCGCTTCGGCGAACCCGTGGTTGAAGCCAGCCTCGAAGTGCTCCGGGTCCTCCAGGAAGTACGCATCCTCGAGGATGAGCTGTTCAAGCAGCGTCGCCTCCTGTCTGGAGAGGGCGTCCGCGTGCTTGAGCTTCCAGTATGAGTTGACGAACACCATGGCCCGGTAGGCGGTGCCGTGTTTGTCCTGGCTGAAGACGGAGTTCGTCTTGTTGGCGGCGAAGCTCCTGAAGACTTCCATGAGCTTGTCGCGGTAGCGCTCATCGCCCGTCTCCCGGAAGGCCCACAGGAGGTGGGCCGTGGGCCGCAACCCGTAGAAGATGTAGCGCCAGAACTTCTCGCCGTAGGGGTCCTCCGTCCAGGTCAACGGTGGCGGCAGGTGGACAGGGTCGAACCGGGGAACGGGCCAGGTGTCCTTGAGGAGGAGGTCCGCGTTCTCCAGGTCCCCTTCGTCCAACCACAAGTAGGCCACTTCCTTTCCCAGGAGGTGGCCCTGCACCACGCACGCCTTCCCCTCGCAGCCCTTCTGCTGCACCGGGTTCGCGTCCTCGCGCCCGCAGGTGATGTTCATCACCTGCCCCGAGTTGAGTGCTTCTGTCGGCTCCTTCCCACTCCCGCATTGCGTGAGCAGCCCGAGGCTCAAGGCACCTCCCACGGCTCTCCATCCCCATCGTCGCGGCATGTCTCATCACTCCGTTGCTAGAGGGCGAACCGTCGGGTCCCCGCGAACATCGCCGGGCCTACTCCACGCGGATGAAGGCGTCCGCGCCGCCGGTGGGACGGGGACCGCCGCCGAGCCCGACCTGCGGGAGGAGCGCGGCACACTCCGGGTCGTCGGCGCTGGAAAGGCATCCTGGAACAGGGTCCGTCAGCCCGTCCCCGGAGCTCTCGAAGTCCGTGTGCGCGAAGAGCGCGGCCACGTCGAAGACGATCCGGCTCTGTCCTGGAACGAAGCCCGTGAGGAGGAAGGTGCCCTGGTTCTCCGCGTTGCAGTCGACACCGATGTCCGGCGTCCCCGTGCAACCGTCGGCACGGAGGTGGAAGACGTAGGACCTGTTGCCACCCGAGCGCACGTCGAGGCGGAGGAACCTGTAGCCGTAGGTCCAGCTCCACCACATGCTGGGATCATCGAGGGGTGGCTCGACCCACTCCACGTTCTTGTGGTTGAGCTCGCGAGGCACCCCGATGGTGAACTCCACGCCGGTGTAGTCGTCGAAGTCGGGCACGACGCCCACCACCTCGGTGCGCATCTCCGGGCTGCCCGTGTTGCAGCTTCCGCTGCCGTCCTCGAAGTCCAGCAGGGCGACCGTCTCGCGCTGCCAGCGCCCATCCTGTTCCAACACCAGGGGGTGTTTCTCCCCGCTCTTGCGCACCAGGGAGACGCCGTGGACATAGGCCTTGAAGTCCAGCAACTGGAGGGTGGTCCCGGAGGCGCCGATCTTCTCGTAACTCGCATCGCAGCCCAGGGCCTCGCCGCGCACCTGGGCGGCGAACTGGAGCGCGAGCTGACGTTCCCCCACGCAGGCGCTCAGGAGCGCGGGTACCGCGAGCACGAGGAGCTGCCTGCCGGGTCTCCACCCCCACGTGGCCGACAGGCTTTGGGGGAGGGTTCCGATGAGCCGTGCGATGCACCCCGCCTTCCTGCTTTCTGGCAACGGCTCCCCTCCCGGATACATCTTCCCCCCTTGCCCGTGTGACGCACGGCTTGCCGCCCATCGCGCGCAACGACCCTGGCGGGAGCGGGCGGTTGCACGGCGTGTGCTCACGGGTTCGGGCCAGGAAGGGGACCGCCTGCGCGACAGTGCAATGGCCCTCTGGATGGGGGGCGGCCGTGTCATTGCCTTCCCCTGGCGACGCGCCTTCCCAGGTCGGGTGCGGGGGCTGCCCCCGGTGGGCATTTCCGCGCCTCCCCCTGGGGCGGGACGTGGGCAGAGCTCCCAGGAACGGGGCAGGGTGGAGGACGGTGGCTCCACCCCGCCGGGCTTCAGGCTCAGGGCAGTTCCATCAGCATGTACCTGGTGCCGCTGGCGAACTTGAATGGCCGCAGGCTTCCGGGCTCGATGAAGTAGACCTGCCCGGCGTACTTGCGCACCAGGGTGACGTGGTTGAGGGCGATGTTGCTCTTGTGGACTCCGAAGACAATTCCAATCGCCCCGTCCTTCCATGTGGCCACGGTCTTTGAAATGCCGCGCAGGCTGCTCGCCGGTACCGCCAGTTTGGTGAAGTAGTTCTCCAGTGTGCCCTGGGTGATCCCGTCGCCAATGCGGGGGGCGGCGCTCGACGGCGAGCCTCGGATCGTGTGGTAGCTTGAGATGCACCTGTTGCCGCAGTTGCCCGAGTAGGCGAGCTTGTTGCGCGCGAGCAGGCGCCCCTGGCCGACCTGGCTGGTTTCAGCGGCCAGCCCCGGACCGTAGTTGATACTGGAGGGCCTGATGACGGACGTCGGCTTCGGGGCCGCGATGGACGCGACCATCCCGATGATCGATCCGATCGTGTAGTCCGTGGAGCTCGGGTCCACGGAGCTGCCGATGTTCCAGCTCGAGCGCATCTGCTGCGTGCAGCCGGGACACCAGAAGATGACGTTGTCGCCAATGCCCGAGGAGATGTTGGAGATTCGATCGTACCCGGCGTTCTGGCTCGCGACGAGCGCCTCCGCGCCGTCTCCGGTGTTGGCGATGGCGTCGATTGCCGACGAAACCGGGGCGCCTGTCGCGGCGTAGGCGTCGAAGTCGAAGCCCTTGGAGGTGAAGCCGCTGGCGACCGCGACCATCACCATCAGGTGGTGGCCCGCCACGGTCCGGGTTCCGCCGGACGCCTGGGAAAGAACGGCGCCGGGAGGAGACCGGATGGCGGCCTGGGGATTGGCGCCGCCGGTGGCCTGCTGCTGAGGGATGTTGGCGTAGATCTCGATGGGATTGATCTCCCTGGGCCCTCCGCCC
>NZ_RAVZ01000479.1 GCF_003611635.1 Corallococcus terminator
GGGTGGGGCTGACGCGTGGCACGCGGGCGAGGCATCCCTTAGATTCCACCGGATGAAGTTGCCCCTCCTGTTCCGCCGCGACCGACCCACGATTCCGTCCGCCAACGCGCAGGATCACGCGGAGCGGGTGATCGCCGAGTCCCTGCGCGTGCTCGGCCAGGTGTGCACGAAGGTCGCGGACGCCATCGAGGCGCAGCGGCTGGAGCGCAACGGCTACGCGCACAACAGCTACCTGCGGCGCATGGACAAGGCCGACAAAGCGGACGACGCCTCGAAGTCCGGCCCGTCGGGTACGGGCGGCGGATGACGTTGGGCCCGGACGCAGCCCCCGCGCCGGAGGACGATGTCCCGGTGCCGTGTCTGGCGTCGGCGCCCTCGTGGCGGGAGCTGGGCATCTCCATGCCGATGCCCGCGCTGGCGGACGAGGAAGGGCCCCGCGTGGATCCGGGCCTGCCGCCCGTCGTGGACGCGCACGTGCACCTGTTCCCCGACCGCGTCTTCGAGGCGGTGTGGCGCTGGTTCGACCAGCACGGCTGGCCCATCCGCTACAAACTGCACACGCCCCATGTCCTCTCGTTCCTGCTGTCCCGGGGCGTCGAGCGCGTGGTCGCCCTGCACTACGCCCACAAGGCGGGCATGGCGCGCGCCCTCAACGCCTACGTGGCCGAAGTGGCGAAGGCCGAGCCCCGCGTCATCGGGCTGGCCACCGTCTTTCCGGGCGAACCCGGCGCCGTGGACATCCTGGAGGAAGCGTTCGCCCTGGGGCTCAAGGGCGTGAAGCTGCACTGTCATGTGCAGTGCTTCTCCCCGGACGCGCCCCAACTGCATGAGCTCTACGAGGCCTGCGCCCGGGCGGGAAGGCCGCTCGTCATGCACGCGGGCCGCGAGCCGGCCAGCCCCAGGTACCCATGTGATCCGTACACGCTCTGCGCCGCGGAGCGGGTGGAGCGCGTGCTGACGGATCATCCGACGCTGAAGCTGTGCGTGCCCCACCTGGGTGCGGACGAGTTCGACGCCTACGCGCGCCTGCTGGAGCGGCACGACACCCTCTGGCTGGACACCACGATGGCGGTGGGCGGCTACTTCCCCGTGCCCCTGCCCCGTCAGGTGCTGGAGGTGCGGCCGGAGCGCATCCTCTACGGGACGGACTTCCCCAACATCCCCTATGCGTGGGACCGGGAGTTCAAGGCGCTGGTGGACCTGAAGCCGGCCGAGGACGCGCTGGCGGGGGTGCTCGGGGGCAACGCATTGACGCTCTACGGTGTGGACAGATGTTGAAAAGAAACGGAACCCCTTCCGCAATGGAAGAGGCATTCCCATCTTCGTGCCCATAGAATCGCGGTCCCCAAGAAGCAGACGCCGCCATCTCCAGAGGCTCATACCCATGTCGAACATCCTGGTCGTCGACGACGACGCGAGTCACCGCACGCTCATCTGCGATGCCCTCCAGGAGATGGGCTACGACACCATCGAGGCCGCCAACGGTCGCGAGGCGTTGGACCTGCTGGAGGAGGACATCCCGGGCGCGGTCCTGCTGGACCTCCGGATGCCGGTCATGAGCGGCTGGGGCCTGCTGGACGCGCTCAAGAAGATGCCCCGGGCGCGCAACCTGCCCATCATCATCATCTCGGGCTACGGCTTCGAATGGGAAGCGGAGCTGGTCGGCGCCGCCGGCTACATCTCCAAGCCCGTGGACCTGGACAAGGTGCGCACCACGGTGCAGCAGATCGTCGGGCCGCCCGAAGTCGCCATGGTGCACTGAGTCGCGGGCAGCAGGCAGGCAACGACATCCGTCAACCCGAGGATTGTCGGCGGCCCCTGGGAACGTGGTGTGATGGCGTCCTTCATGACGCCCCCCCCTTCCGAACCGGCCAGCCCCGAGCTGGCCATCGACGCACGCGGCCTCGTCAAGCGCTTCGGTGCCTTCACCGCGCTGGACGGGCTGGACCTCCAGATTCCCAAGGGCGCCTTCTACGCGTTCCTCGGTCCCAACGGGGCCGGCAAGTCCACGTCCATCGCGCTGCTCACCGGCGTGTACGGGCCGGACGCGGGCTCCATCCACATGCTCGGCGTGGACGCGGTGGCAAGGCCCCTGGACGTCAAGCAGCGCGTGGGCGTGGTGCCGGAGGAGCTGAGCCTCTTCGAGCGGCTCACCGGCCGCCAATACCTCACGTTCTGCGCACGCATGTATGGATTGAGCGGCAGCGAGGCCGCGTCGCGCGCGGTGGAGCTCTTGGAGTTGACGGAGCTCACGTACAAGGCCGGCGCGCTGGTGGCGGAGTACTCCAAGGGCATGCGGCGCAGGCTCGCCATCGCCGCGGCGCTCATCCACGGGCCGGAGCTGGTGCTGCTGGATGAGCCCTTCGAGGGCATCGACGTGCTCGCGGCGGGCGTCATCCGCGAGCTTCTTCGCGAGCTGAGCCGCCGGGGCGTGACGCTGCTGCTCACCACGCACGTGCTGGAGATCGCCGAACGGCTGGCCACGCACGCGGGCGTCATCCGGGGCGGGCGCATGTTGGACCAGGGCCCGGTGGACGCGCTGCGCCAGCGCCACGGTGCGTCCACGCTGGAGGCGGTGTTCGAGAAGCTGGTCGCCGTGCCGGCCGCGCGCAACGCGAAGCTGTCGTTCTACGCGGACCCCGCCGCGACGGTGCTGCCGCTGCGCCGGGAGTCCGCGTGAGTCCGCGCCCGCCCGTCCCCAGCTTCTTGCGCCACCTGCTGCTGCTCTGGGGCCTGCGCCTGCACCTGGGCCTCAACCAGGGCCCGGGCAAGAGCCGCCTGCTCGCGGTGGCCGCGTTCCTGGGCTCCAGCGCGCCGGGTGTCATCCTGGGCCTGTCCTTCTTCAAGCTGATGCGGCTGGGCACCATCGCGCACAGCAACGTCTGGCCCTACTTCATCCTCAACCTGCTGTGCTTCGTCACCGCCGCGACGTGGGTGACCTGGCCGCTCCTGTCCGCGGGCGTGGATGATCACTCCGAGCTGTCCCGCTACGCCGCGTTCCCCATCTCCCCGTTCCGGCTGCTCATCGGCTCCACGGTGGCCAGCCTCTTCGAACCCCGCGCGCTCGTGTTCTACGCGCCCCTGACTGGCGCGGCGGTGGGCTATGCGTCGCGCCACCGGCTGGCGGCGCCCTGGCTGGCGGCGGTGCTCTACGTGCTGTTCGCGCTGTTCTGCGCGGCGTGGAGCCGGGTGGGCCTCTACACGGTCATCAACGTCCTGAAGGCGAAGCACAGCGCGCGCATCATGGGCGGCGGCATGCTGACGTTCCTCGTGGCCGCGTCGTTCATCCCGCCCATCGACACGTCGTGGCTGACGAGCGTGGGCGAGGCGGGCGTGGGCGCGCTGGACATGAGCCTCATCATCAACGCGGCGGTGGCGCTCAGCCAGGTGCCGCCGGGCTACTTCGGGGACGGGCTGGGGCAGCTTGCCCATGGGCGCGTGCACATCGCGATGATGGAGGCCATGGGCCTGCTGTTCTTCACCGGCGTGGGCATGGCCGTCGCGTATTCGCTGCTGTTGCGCTTCCACCGGCAGTCGGGCCGTTCCGGCGGCGCGCGGGGGGACGGCGCGGACAGCGACCCGTTCGCCACCACGCCCACGCGCTTCGACACGCTGGTGCGGCGCGAGGTGCTGGACCTGTGGCGCAACCCGCGCGCGCGGCTCCTGGCGGCGGTGCCCTTCATCCTGGCCATCCTGCTGAAGCTGCTGTCCGGCCGGGACCTCTTCATCTACCTGCTGGGCAACAGCGCGGATGCGTGGGTGATGGGCGGTTTGAGCATCTACGGCGCCGTGGTGATTGCCTCCACGTTCTCCCAGAACACGTTCGCGTACGACGGGCACGGCTTCGCGGTGTTCCTGGCGGCGCCCCTGGACCTGTCGGACGTGCTGCGCGCGAAGAACCGCGTGCAGGGACTGGCGGCGCTGGGGATGGCGGTGCTGGTGGGGCTCTTCTACCGGGCGTACTTCGGCGCGGGCACGCTGGTGGACTTCCTGTGCGCCATGGCCGCGGTGGCGGCGGTGGTGCCCATGCTGCTGGCCGCGGGCAACTTCCTGTCGCTGTACTTCCCGGTGAAGTTCCACGCGAGCCTCAAGCGGCGGGACAAGGTGCCCCTCACCGCGTCGATGCTGGGCATCCTCGCCGCCAGCGTGGGCTGCATGCCCTTTGGCCATGCGCTGAAGCTCGCGGGGAGGGACGGTCCGGGGTGGCAGTCCGTGGCCTTCATCGCCGGGTGCGCGGTGCTCAACTTCCTCGTGTACCGGGCGGTGCGTCCGCTGGCGATGCGCCTGTTGGACCAGCGCCGCGAACTGGTGCTCCGGGCGGTGACGCGCGAGTAGGCCCGCGCGCGGGGAGCGGAAGTCCCCGCGCGGTGGGGTGAATCTCAGTACTTCACGCCGAACTTCGCGGCCTGCGTCTTCACGCTCTTCATCACGTTGGCGTCGAAGGCGTCCTCCTTGGCGGGCGCGTTCTTCGTGAGCCACTGGTCGCGGTCGTTCGCGAGCTTCGCGACCTGCTGCTCCAACGCCTTGCGCTCGCTGGCGAGCTGCTTCACCTTCGCGGACTGCTCCTCCTTCTTCAGGCCCTGGAGCTCCGCGGGCAGCTCGTCATCCTTGAGGGAGGCCAGCGCGGTCGGCTTCTCCAGCAGGTCCACCGCGCCGCCAATCGCCGCGGGCGCGCTGCTCACCTCCGCCGCGCCAGCGCCACCCTTGCCCGCGCTCCGGCTGGTCTTCATGTAGCTGATGCGGTCCGCGGCGGCCTCCGGGGCCATGTCCTTCATCGCGTCCGCGCGCGCCCGGTTCATCGCCTGCGCCTCCTTGCGGCCTCCGTAGAGCGTCTTCGACGCCAGCTCCGCGTTGACGCGGGACAGCTCCTCGTCGAAGGGCGTGGCCACCGCCACCATGCCGCCCGCCGCGTCGATGGAGTCGAACGTGCCGTCCGTCAGCTTCGCCACGTAGCGCCAGGAGACCTCGGTGGCGTCGTCTCCACCGCAGCGCACCGTGTTCACCACAATGTGGCGCTCCTTCGCGCGCTTGGACCACAGCTTGAAGTCCCAGGCGGCCTCACGCTGGGCCGGGGGCGCGTCGCCCACGAGGAAGACGACCTTCATCACCTCGCGGTTCTGGTTCCACTTGAGCAGCGACACCGCCTCGCCCAGCCCTCGGCCCACGTGCTCGGGGGAGTCCCCGCCGCCGTCCGCCTGGAGCTTGCGCAATTCCGCGAACACCGCGTCCAGGTCGTCGCTCAGGTCGAAGCGCTTCGTCACGTAGGCATCCCCCACGTCCCGGTACGCCACCAGCGCCACCTTCAGGTGCGGCGTGGGCTTGCCCTTCGCGATGCGCGACGCGATGGAGAAGATCTTCTGCTTCGCGCCCTCCAGCAGCCCGCCCATGGACCCCGTGGTGTCCAGCACGAAGGCCACTTCAATCTCCGGCTGGGCGCTCTGCGGCTGCACGGCCGGGTCCTGGGCCAGGAAGTCCGGAACCAGAGGGGCCTGCCCGGGCGCCTGCGGCACGGGCGCCAGGACCCCCACGGACGTCACCCCCCCCCGGCGACTTCGGCTTCGCGGTGGCGGCGGGCGGCGGCGCGGGCAACGGGTTGAGGCCCGGCTTCGTTGGAGGGGCGGCCAGTTC
>NZ_RAVZ01000047.1 GCF_003611635.1 Corallococcus terminator
GCACCACCAGATGCACCGCGACCCACGCCCCCGCCGCCGAACGCGCCTGCCACGGCTCGCCGTGATCCACCAACCACGCCAGCACGGGGCGCACCGCCGGCAGATCATCGAAGAGCGCGGGCCGCGCAAGCGCACGGCCCCAGGCCCAGAACAGCAACAGCCCCACCCAGTGCAGGACCGTCACCCCCAGCGCCACCCACCCATCCCGTCGCGTCCAGGCCCGCGCCAGCACCGACGCGGCAAGGCCCAGCAACCCTCCTGCCACCAGATAGACGATCGCCACGCGCAGGACGACGCCCGGCAACAGCGGACGCACCGCCGCCGCGAGCGCCGCGTACGGGCCATCCAGCGGGATGTCCACGCCGACGACCCCGGCCTTGAGCAACCAGGCCGTCTCGGCGGCGAACAACAGGAGCCCCAGCAGGGAGCCCAGGGCCAGGCGCCCCGAACCGGCGCGGAGGTAGGAGGCGACGGACCGCACGGACATGACCCCTGCGTCTACTCCGTCCAGGCATTCCCTGGCCACGTCTGTATTCCACCGGGCTTTCAGGGACTCCCCGACGTGCGTCGGCATCCCACTCGTTGCAAGATGGCCCTGGATTGTTCCGGGCCGACGCTTTCGTCGGTCGGGGGGACCGCTTGCCTTCGACCCACACGTCCAGCGACAGCCTCCAGGAGTCCGTGCGCCGCGCGCTCGACGTGGAGCGTCAATCCAACGGCCGCCACCTGGCCTGGGTCCGCCTGGGCGCGGTGAGCGTCCTGTTCGGGATGGCCGTCTATCTGGGCCGGGGGCGCGACCTGCACGACTGGGACGTCTACCTGGGGCCGTTCGCGCTGTACCTGGTCTGCACGTCCTTCGTCGCGGTGGCCGTGACGGCCTCCGCGCGCATCGCCCGCTGGGCCTCCCTCTCCGTCGCGTTCGTGGACGTGCCCGCCGTGTACTGGCTCCAGCACCTGGCCCTGCCCGTGTCGCCTTCACCCGGAGGCGTGGCCGGCTTCACCCTGGGCATCTTCGCGGCGCTGGTGCTGCTGTCCGCGCTGAGCCTGCGCCGGCCCGTGATGCTGCTCGTCACCGCGATCGCCATCGTCGCGGAGGTCGCGCTCCAGCGCGAAGCCGCCATCGGCGGTGGGGCCCAGGTGGCCGGCGCGGTGATGCTCGCCATGACGGCGGCGGGCGCGGCCCGGCTGCTCCAGCGCATCCGCACGCTGTCCGCCGCGGTCACGAACGAGGAGCTCCAGCGCGCGCGCCTGGGCCGCTACTTCTCCCCCGCCGTCGCCGAGCGCCTCCAGGACCGCGACTCCCCCGTCCCGGAGCTGCGCGAGGTGTCCGTGCTGTTCGCGGACGTGCGCGACTTCACCTCGCTGAGCGAACGGCTGCCCCCCGAGCAGGTGGTCACCATCCTCAACGAGTACTACGGGCGCATGGTGGAGGTGGTGTTCCGCCACGGCGGCACGCTCGACAAGTTCATCGGGGACGCACTCATGGTGTATTTCGGCGCCCCCCTGCCGGACGCCCACCATGCCCGGAGCGCCACCCGGTGCGCCCTGGAGATGGTGCGCGAACTGGAAGCCGTGAACGCCGAACGCGCCGCCCGGGGCGAGGTGGGCCTGCGCATGGGCGTGGGCGTGCACTCCGGTCCCGTGGTGCTCGGCAACATCGGTTCGCCCTTCCGGCGCCTGGAGTACACCGCCATCGGCGACACGGTGAACCTGGCCAACCGCATCGAGCGGCTGACCAAGGGCTTCGGGGTGTCCGTGCTCGTCTCCCAGGCGACCCGCGAACGGGCGGGTGAGGCCTTCCGCTGGGAGCCCGCCCCGGTCGCCATCGTCCCCGGCAAGAGCCAGCCGGTGGTGACCTTCGTCCCCTCCACCGACGAGGAGGCTCCCGCCCTGGGAGCAGGCGCCGCAGCCTGAGGTCGCCGCCTGCCTGTCACCAGGCAGGGGGTGGATCGCGACGCGGGCTACTGGGCCACCTAAGTGGCCTACATGGTTGAGGGTTTACGTTGACGCGTCCCGCGAACGGTCCTTATAAAGCCGCGGTTTCCTCTGTCGTTATTCGAGGCCCCCCTTGAGCATTTTCGCGTTGGACCGGGTCGCCGCCCAGTTTCCCGAGGCGGTCGCGGAGCGCTATGTGGACCGCGCTGGCGGAGCCTGGGCCGTCATCCATGCGGAGTGGCTGCCGAAGGTCGCCACGTTCCTGAAGATGGATCCGGAGCTGGACTTCAAGATGTTCGGCTCCGCGGACGCCGTGGACCGCCTGCACCTGGCGGAGAATGATCCGCGCTTCGAGATCGTCTACTTCCTGTACTCGCTCAGCCGGAAGGAACACGTGCGCCTGAAGGTGCGCGTCACCGAGACCCGGCCCGAAGTGCCCTCCCTGGCGGCGGTGTACCGCGGCGCCAACTGGTGGGAGCGCCTGGCGTTCGACTTCTACGGCATCCGCTTCGTGGACCACCCGGACCTGCGCCGCATCCTCCTGTACGACGAGTTCCAGGGCCACCCCCTGCGCAAGGACTACGCGCTGCGTGACCGGCAGCCGCTGATCCCCGAGCGCCCCATCAAGGACATCTTCCGCGGCCCCGGCACCAGCGGCGTCGCCTGACGAGACCTCCCATGGCCGACAGCCACAACACCGACGCGACGAAGCCCTTCAACCCCGACACGGATGGGTTCGCCCACGAGGAGTCGGAGCTCGAAGCCCATCTCCAGTCGAAGCACATGGTCATCAACATGGGCCCGTCCCACCCGGCCACGCACGGCACCGTGCGGCTGAAGGTGGAGCTGGAGGGAGAGACGATCGTCAAGATCGATCCAGAGATCGGCTTCCTCCACCGCGGCTTCCAGAAGAGCTGCGAGAACGTCACCTGGACGCAGTGCCTGCCGTACACGGACCGGCTCAACTACCTGTCCGCGATGATGAACAACTTCGGGTTCCTCAACGCCGTGGAGAAGCTCATCGGCCTGGAGATCCCCGAGCGCGCCCAGTACATCCGCGTCATCGGCAGTGAGCTGCACCGGCTCACCGACCACCTGACGTGCGTGGGCGCCACCGGCCTGGAGATGGGCGGCTTCGCGCCGTTCCTCTACGGCATGGAAGCGCGCGAGCTCATCCAGGACCGCGTCACGGAACTCACGGGCGCGCGCCTCACCACCAGCTTCGGCCGCGTGGGTGGCATCAACCGCGACCTGCCCGAAGGCTGGATCGCGAAGGTCCACAAGACCCTCACCCGCACCGAAGAGCTGCTCCAGGAGATGGACGGGCTGCTCACGCGCAACCGCATCTTCGTGGACCGCACCAAGGGCACCGGCGTCATCTCCGCCGCGGACGCCATCGACTACGGCTGGACGGGCCCCGCGCTGCGCGCGTGCGGCATCGACCACGACCTGCGCAAGACGCACCCGTACTGGGTCTACGAGCGCTTCAACTTCCAGTCGGTGGTCGGCGAGCACGGCGACAACTACGACCGCTACCTCGTGCGCCTGGAGGAGATGCGTCAGTCCATCAGCATCCTGCGCCAGGCCATCGACACCATCCCCGCCGGCCCCATCATCGTGGACGACTGGCGCATCGCGCTGCCGCCCAAGCCGGAGGTGTACGGCACCATCGAAGGCGTGATGGCGCACTTCAAGCTGGTGATGGAGGGCATCCAGGTGCCCCCCGGAGAAGTCTACGACGCCACCGAAGCCTCCAACGGCGAGCTGGGCTGGTACCTGGTGAGCGATGGTCGCGGCCGGCCCTACAAGGTCCACGTCCGTGCGCCGGGCTTCCCGGTGCTCGCGGCGCTGCCGCACATCATCCAGGGCAAGATGCTGGCGGACCTCGTTCCCACCTTTGACACCATCAACATGATCGGCGGCGAGGTCGAGCAGTGAGCGACAACGACACGAAGAAGCCTACCGGTGACGCGCAGACGCCCCCCAAGGGCGCTCCCACCGACTCGCCCGCGGCCAAGGTTGGCTCGGAGCCGTCCAACCCGCCCGCCGGGGCGAAGATGGACAATCCGCCGGCCGCGGCCAGCGGTCCCACGGGCACGCCTCCGCCCAAGCCGGCCGGTGGCCCTCCGCCCAAGCCGCAGCCCAAGAACCCGGGCTTCGTGACGGCGGTCATCGACGGCAGGGAGGTCGTGGTCAAGCCGGGGACGAACATGATCGAGGCGGCCAAGACGGTCGGCTCGGAGATCCCCTACTACTGCTACCACCCGCGCCTCTCCATCGCGGCCAACTGCCGCATCTGCCTCATCGAGGCGTCCAACGCGCCCAAGCTCGTCCCCGCCTGCCAGACGCCCATGGCCGAGGGTCAGGTCATCAAGACCACGACCCCCAAGGTCAAGGAGCAGCAGCGCTCGGTGATGGAGTTCCTGCTGCTCAACCACCCGGTCGACTGCTCCATCTGCGACCAGGCCGGTGAGTGCAAGCTGCAGGACTACTACATGAAGTACGACTACCGGCCCTCGCGCCTGGAGGGCACCAAGGCCCTCAAGCACAAGCGCAAGGTGCTGGGGCCCCGCGTCGTGCTGGATCAGGAGCGCTGCATCATCTGCACGCGCTGCGTCCGCTTCATGAATGAGATCCCGAAGGAGCCGCAACTGGGCGTCTTCGGTCGTGGCAGCCACGAGCGCATCGACGTGTTCCCGGGCAACGAGCTGGACAGCAACTACTCGCTCAACACCGTGGACGTGTGCCCGGTGGGCGCGCTGCTCAGCCGCGACTTCCGCTTCAAGGCGCGCGCCTGGTTCCTGTCCGCCACGCCGTCCGTCTGCACGGGCTGCTCGCGCGGCTGCAGCATCTCCGCGGACTGGATGTCCCAGGACACCTATCGCTACCGCCCGCGTGAGAACGAGGCCATCAACAAGAGCTGGATGTGCGACCAGGGCCGCCTGTCCTACCGCGACCTGAACACGGGCCGCGTGCTGGCCGCCCAGGTGGGCCGCCGCACGGCCGCGCGGGACACCGTCCAGCCGGCGCTCACGCGCAAGGACGCCGCCGTCGCCGCAGCCAAGGCGCTCAAGCCGCTCGTGGGCTCCTCGCAGCTCGCGGTGCTGGCCTCGCCGCTCGCGTCCAACGAGGACCTGCTCGCGACCCTGACGTTCGCCAAGGCGAGCCTGGGCGTGACGACGGTGTTCGTGGGCGGCCGGCCGCAGGGCAAGGCCGACCACTACCTGATGACGGCGGACAAGAACCCCAACCGCCAGGGCCTCGCGCTCGTCGCCAAGGGCCTGGGGCTGTCGCTGAAGTCCTTCGAGGAGCTCACCACCGCCATCAACGCCGGCAAGGTCAAGGCGCTGTACGCGGTGGGCACCGAGGTCCCGACGGATGCGGCCGCCTTCGCCGAGGTCGCGGCGAAGCTGGAGGTGTTCGTCGCGCAGGCGCAGAACGAGTCCCCCGTGACGGCGCAGGCGACGGTGCTGCTGCCGGCGAGCGCGCACATCGAGGACGAGGGCACGTTCACCCAGCAGGACGGCATCACCCAGCGCTTCCGCAAGGCGTACCCCTCCAAGGGCGACGCTTCGCCGCACTGGAAGTGGGCCACGGAGCTGACGCGCGAGCTGGGCGGCGACGCTGCTCACGCCTCCGCGCGCGACGTGTGGCGGGCGCTCTCGGGTCAGGTGTCCGAGTTCGCCGAGTTCAACTGGGACAAGGCCTCTCCGCCGGACCGGGAGAAGCCGGGCATCAATCCGTTGCCGTCGGGTGCCGACGGCCGTCCGCCGGGCTACCGTGAATTCGGCGCGCCGCGCGTGAGGGGCATCTGACCATGAACCGCATCTTCACAATGTTGTTCGCCATGGCCTTCTGCATCTTCGCCCTCGCGGGCGGGGTGGCCACGGCGTACCTCGTGGGCGGGCTGGTGGAAGAGCACCTGTTCACGGGCGCCAGCCGCCTGACGAACATCCTCTTCCTGATGCTCACCTTCGTGATGATCATCGCCACGCTCCTCACGCTCGCCGAGCGCAAGTGGAGCGCGTTCATGCAGGACCGCGTGGGCCCCAACCGCGCGCGTCTGGCCATCCCGGGCCTGGGCAACCGCTCCCTGGGCGGCATCCCGCACATCATCACCGACGTGCTGAAGATGCTGACCAAGGAGGACTTCGTCCCCGGCACGGCGAACAAGTTCCTGTTCAACCTGGGCCCCATCCTCGCGTTCGCGCCGGTGTTCGCGCTGTTCGCGGTGGTGCCCGCCGGCCCGTCCGTGACGGTGTTCGGCAAGCACGTGGACATGGTCGTCGCCACGCCGGACTTCGGCATGCTGTACGTGCTCGCCATCGCGTCGCTCGCGGTCTACGGCACGTCGCTGGCCGGCTGGTCCTCCAACAACAAGTTCGCCCTCTTGGGCGGCGTGCGCGCCTCCGCGCAGATGATCTCCTACGAAGTCGCGCTGGGCCTGGCGCTCGTGGGCCTGTTCCTCGCGTTCTCCTCCGTGCAGATGCCCGCGCTGGTGGGTGACGTGGGCAACGCGCTGGTCGCCGGCACCGGGCAGGCGCGCTACCTGTGGCGCTCCGACGGCGCGTTCGACCTGGGGCTGCCCGCGTGGGGCATCTTCATCCAGCCCCTGGGCTTCATCGCCTTCTTCGTGGCCTCCTTCGCGGAGACCAAGCGCGCGCCGTTCGACGCGCCCGAAGGCGAGTCGGAGATCATCGGCTACTTCGTTGAGTACTCCGGCATGAAGTTCGGCATGTTCATGATCTCCGAGTTCATGGAGGTCGTGGTGCTGGCCGGCGTGACGACGGCGCTGTTCTTCGGCGGTCACCACCTGCCCTTCGGCGGCGAGTGGCTGGCGGCGCAGCCCCTGATGCAGGAGCACGGCTGGCTCTACGGCACCATCCTGGGCACCGTGTTCTGGATCAAGGTCGTCCTGCTCATCTGGGTGCAGTTGGTCATCCGCTGGACCTTCCCGCGCTTCCGCTACGACCAGATCCAGAACCTGGGCTGGAAGATCCTCCTGCCGGTGGGCCTGGCGAACGTGTTCGTCAGCGGCGCGCTGGTGCTGTGGGATCCGTCCCTGCGCATGCTGGGCATCGTGGGCCTGCTGGAGATCGGCTTCGTCGTGGCCCTGACGATGACCAAGGGCACCAAGGCGGAAGGCGCGCACGACACGGCGCATGGCCACGGTCACGACGCCCACGGTCACGACGCGCCCGGCCTGCCGGCGCACGCGGCGGACCCCCACTCCCATTCCCCGGCGGGCGCGCACTAACGGCGCCCTGTCCGGCAGAAGCCTTCGCCGGAAGCGAGACAAGACACCATGGCGTTCAATGCTTCCCAGGACCCGCGCACGGACATCCGCGAGCGGATGTACATCCCGGAGCTGCTGCGCGGGCTGGCCATCACCACCCGTCACTTCTTCCGCAACATGTTTGGCACGCGCGATCCGAACCCCGAGGTTCAGGACCGCACGGGCATGAACCTGATGACGACGGTGGAGTACCCGGAAGAGAAGCCCATCTATCCGGAGGGCTACCGCGGTCTGCACCGGCTGGTTCCGCGCGACGACGGCAAGCCGCGCTGCGTGGCCTGCTACATGTGCGCGACCATCTGCCCGGCGCAGTGCATCTACATCGAGGCGGGTGAGTACGAGACGACGGACGCCGACTCGGAGTCGGTCGTCATCGAGAAGTACCCCACCCAGTTCGTCATCGACGAGCTGCGCTGCATCGTGTGTGGCCTGTGCGTGGACGCGTGCCCGAAGGACGCCATCCGCATGGACACGTACATGCACACGCCGTCCGAGTACAACCGGCAGAACTTCGTCTACGACATCCCCAAGCTGCTCAAGGGGCCGCCCGTCTCGCACCCGTCGGATCCGTGGAACAAGCGCGACAGCTCCTCGGAGCCGCACCACGTCCACAAGGAAGCGCACACGCGCATCGGCGAGGGACTGGTGGAGCTCAAGACGCCGCACTCGGTGGGCGCCGGGCACGCCAGCGGCCACGGCCACGGCAAGGCGCTGCCTTCGCATGGGCAGACGGTGGTGACGCAGCAGGGCCCCATCCAGGTGACGAAGTTCCTCAAGTAGCGTCTGGCAGCACCCTACGGGGCGGGTTGTCCTCTTCCGCCCCTTCGCAAGCATCCCGGCCCGCCTCCTTCCTCTTGAACATGGAAGGGCGGGCCGCCGCCTTTTCAGGGGGCATGTGGTGACGCTGAAGCTCTTCAATGCACGTGGTGCCGACCAGGCACATCGGGTCCGGCGATGAAGCGCTACCGGATGTCCGTGTGCAAGGGGTCCAGTTGCCGCGAGGCCGGCTCGGATGCGGTGCACGTGGCGGCGCGCGAGGCGCTGGCGGCGAAGGGACTCCAGACGCGCTGCGAGCTGTACCGGGGCGGCTGCTACGGCTTCTGCCACATGGGGCCCAACGTGGTGGTGCGCGAGGACACGGGCCGCAAGCGCGACCTGCTGTCGCCAGAGGACTACCAGCTCATGGGGTGGCCCGGTGAGGTGTACTACTCCGGCATGACGGCGGAGAAGATGGTCCGCGTGGTGGGCGAGCACATCCAGGACGACGCCCCGGTGAAGGAGCTGTTCGGCCAGCCGGACTCCGGCGACGACGACTAGCGGCCGTCGGAGCTGCGGCGGCGCCAGCGGATGACGCCGTCCCAGTCGGCGGGCGGCGGCGTCAGGATGTAGCCCTGGCAGCGCTGGACGTAGACGGGGGCCACCGCGTCGCCGTGCTCCACCGAGCAGCGGCGGAACAGCTCCTGGGCCACCAGGAAGTCGCGCGCGTAGTAGGCGGTGAGGGCCTTCTCGTACAGGGCCATGCCGGCCTGCTTCTCCGGGGAGAACTCGCCCTTGCGCCCCAGCAACTCGTGCACGCGCACGGGCTGCTCGCTGTTGCGCACGAGCACCCGGTCCACCTCGCGGAAGACGTAAGCGTCGCTGGCGAGCTGCGCGGTGGACTCGCCCACCAGCACCTGCGTGCCGTACTGCTTGTTGGCGCCCTCCAGCCGGCCGGCCATGCCCACCGCGTCACCCATGACGGTGTAGTGGGACTTGAGCTCGCTGCCCATGTCGCCCACCAGCAGGTCGCCCGTGTCGATGCCAGCACGCACCGACAGCCGGTGGCCGAACTGCTTCTCCCAGAGAGGCTGACGCTGCGCGAGCACGGCCTGGAGCTTCAGCGCCGCTTCACAGGCCAGGTGAGCGTGGCGATCCGTGCGCACAGGCGCGCCCCAGAAGGCCATCACCGAGTCGCCGATGTACTTGTCCACCTGCCCCGCCGTGGCGCGCACCACGGAGGTCATCTCCGTGAGGAAGGTGTTGAGCAGGGGCACCAGTTGTTCGGGCGGGAGGACTTCCGACAGGCGCGTGAAGCCCTCGATGTCGCAGAGGTACACCGTCATCTTGCGGCGCTCCGGCCGCATCAGGCTCACATCGCGCGCGACGAGCCGCGCCACGTCCGGGCTCACGTAGCGGCCCAGTGCGCTGTGCACGAAGTCGCGCACGTCCTGTTCGGTGCGGAAGGCGTAGACGGTCGTCACCAGGAACGCGAGCCCCATGGACAACAGCGGGCCCGCCACGGCGATCCACAGCCGCTCGTTGACGAAGAACCAGCCGGCCGCGCCCACGTACCCCGCGCCCGCGGCCAGCACCACGCTGACGAAGAGGATGGCCCCCCACACCGAGCGCAGCAGCCAACTGAACGACAGCGCCAGGAACGCGCCAATGAACGCGAGCCCCATGGTGGCCAGCATGTCCACGCGGGACGGCGCGCGGACGATGCCATCCGACGCGAGGATGTTCGCGAGCGCCTGGCCCAGGATGGCGCCATTGGCGATGCCGGGACCGATGGGCGTCACCCGGCGCTCCGGTGCGTAGCTGCTGGTGTTGGTGAGGATGACGGCGCGGCCGTCCAGGTCGTGGTCGAACCGGGCGGGGCGCTCCGCCTGCGTGTCGAAGAGGTTCAGCAGCACGTTCCACGCGCGGATGGAGCGGGCCAGCGGTCCCCGGGCGCCCCGGGTGGCGGACGGCGCTTCCCACCGCAGGAGGCTGTAGCCGGACGCGTCCATGGGCACGGAGTACTTGTCCCCGATGTGGAGGCGCCCGTCCGCGTAGCGCAGCTTCTGCGTGCCCGCGAGGCGCATGGCGGCGGCCAGCGGCAGGGAGGGCAGCACGTAGCGCTCGCCGCCGCGCGGGCTGTACGCGACGAGGTGGGGCACGCCGCGCACCACTCCGTCGGGATCCGCGGGCAGCGTGGTGGCGCCGAAGCCGCTGGAGGTACCCAAGAGCGGCGTCACCGGGTGCTGGAGCTGACGAACCTCCAGGAGCTTCTCCGGATCCAACCCCGCCACCTGCACGGAGGCCAGGGCGAGGAACAGGTCCGACGGCGCCACGCGGAAGGCGTCGTCCGCGGCGCGGCGCTCCTGGATGGACGCGGCGGCGGAGCCCAGTTGTTCGCCCAGGCTGCGGCCCTCGCCCTCGTCGGCGACGCCGGCCCAGACCTCCAGGCCCTTGCCGGCGGGGATGAGGAAGGCGGGACGCTGGAGGGCGAGCACGGACTGGGCACGCGCGCGGGCCTCGGTGGGGCCGGGGTAGCTGCCCAGACGGACGCGATAGGGCCACAGGCGGCCGGTGGGCGGCAGGCTGCGCGTGCCCTCCGCGCCCCAGCGGAAGGCGAGCACGGAGTGACCGGGGTCCTGGTCCAGGAGGGCCCGGAGCGCGTCGTCGTCCTGGGACAGGGCGCCCCGGCCGGTGCGCATGGGGGTGACGCAGGCGCGCGGGCTGAGCTCCGGGTAGGCGAAGTCCAGCATCACCACGGAGGCGCCCTCCTCCACCAGCCGGTGCACCATGCCGCCCATCACCTGGCGCGGCCACGGGTACGCGGCGATGTCGGCGCGAGGGCCCTGCTGGGCCTCGGCGAGGGTGTCATCGTCGATGGAGACGAGCACCACGCGGTCGGAGCGCTCGGAGCGTTCGCCGAGCTGGCGGATGCGCCAGTCGTAGAAGACGCGCTCGCCGCCGTCGATCCACCCGGACAGCAGGTCGACGATGCCCGACGGCGACAGCAGGGGCGCGGGCGTGTCGTCCGGGCGCACGGGGCGCGAGACGCGCTGGGACACGAGCAGGCCCAGCAGGCAGCCGAACACGGCCGCCTGCACGAGCGAGAAGCTCAGTCGGTGGAGGAAGCGGCGACCGGAGGAGTGGATGCGGAGGCGTTGCACGGGCGGTGCACAGGATAGCGCGTTGGGGCCGAGCGCCTATGGGGCATACGCGCGGTATGGTTGGCCGCCGCATGTCCTCGTCCGAGCCTCGTCCGAAAGAGCCGCCCATGAAACGCCTGTTGCTGTCCGCCGCCGCCGCCGTGTCCCTGCTGTCCCCCCTCGCCTGTGACCTGGAGAAGACGGGCAACCAGCTCTCCGCGGACCACGTGATGGTGGGCACGCTGCTGGCCACGCCGCAGGTGGATGTGTCCGCCACGGCGATGGCGGGCTACGACGCGGGGACCTTCGGGGACGCGGGCGTGGACGTGGTGTCCTTCCCCGCGCAGACGGCGGCCTTCATGTTCTTCGGGACGAAGTCGGGGGCGAACTCGCAGCCCGAGGGCGTCAGCGGGGCCACCGTGGTGCTCCAGCCCACGGGCACGACGACGCCCGTCACGCTCAACAGCCAGGGGGGCGGCAGCTACGGCGTGACGAGCGACTCCACCGACGCGCTGACGTACGCGTCGGGGGCCACGTATGCGTTCACGGCGACCAAGGACAACGTGCGGTACGTGGGGCAGGTGGAGAACTCGCCCCCGAAGGAGGCCATCACCGCGCTGCACCCGGCGGAGGGCTTCGTGCGGCTCAACGCGAACACGGCGTTCGGCTTCGACCGCCCGGCGCCGCCGCCGAACACCGACCGCACGCTGGGCTTCGTCACGGTGGTGCCGCTGACCGCCAATGGTGAGAAGGGCACGGCCACGTACTCCAACGTGCCCACGTCGCCGGTGGAGTTCCTCCAGTTGGCGGCGGTGCCGGCCACCTTCCGGGAGGCGCGCGTGACGATTCCCGGCACCGCGTTCCCGAACCCCAAGCAGACGTACCTGGTCATCTTCCAGGCCGTGCGCATGGGCGGCGCGGAGTCCGACAACCTCTTCCTGGGCAGCGTGCTGCTGGCGGGCACCGCGGAAGTGGGCATCGTCCGGACGAACTGAAGTCCACTACCCGGCTTCGATGTCCAGGCCGATGCGCCCCTCCAACTTGAGGCGCAGCAGGTGGCCCGCGAAACGCTCCGCCTCCTCGCGGGTGAGGATGCTGCGGAAGTCCGGGCCGTCCGCGATTTCGACCTCCATCACGGCGCCGCGCTGGAGGAGGCGGAAGAAGTCCTCCCCTCCTCCGGGACGCGGCACGCGCAGCGGCACGAAGCCCTTGAGGGGCAGGACCTCCGTGCTGGCTTCGATGACGGCCAGCAGCCCCCGGGCATCCGGGCGTACGCCGTCTTCCGGGACGGACTCCTCCGGGTAGAGCGGCGCGGGCGCGAGCGCCAGGTCCTCGGTGGAGTCGTCGAAGAGAAAGCCGTAGCGCGAGGGGACGCGCTCGGTGAGCAGGTAGCAGAGCAGGACGGATTCATCCGGCTGCACGCGCGCGACGTGGAGGATGGAGCGCTCCGCCCCCACTCGGCGCAAGAGCAGCGTGAGGTGGGGCTGGAGGCTCCCGAGCGAGCGCCGGACCCGGTCCAACAGCGTGGCGCGCACCTCGGTGAAGGCGGCCTGGTAGCGGGCCTCGCTCTCCGCTTCGCGCTGGAGGACGGCGTCGCGCGCCTTCGCGAGCTTGGACTCCGCGTCGCGCAGGAAGTCGTTGGCGGCGCCCTGCGGCTGGAGGCCCGGACCTGAAGTGCCACCGGAGTCCATGCCGGCCGCGCGCACCGCGCCCAGGAGGAAGGTGCCCTGCTGCGCGAGCCGCGCCTGTTCTTCCTTGAAGTGGACCACCGCCGCCGCGTGGTCGCGCTTCAACTCCGCCCAGGCTTCGTAGGTGGACTCCAGCGTTTCCAGCGCGCGCAACTGGCCCAGCGCGGACTCCGGACCGGAGGTCATCCCGCCCCACGGCGTCTCCGTGTTCCGGGCGGGCAGCATCGCTGGATCCACGGCGGGAACATCCACGGGCGTGTCGTGACGCAAGGACACGGAAGGCTTCGTGCCAGGGCGAGGCGGTCGTCGGTTCTTGTCAGCGCTCATACCGCGAGTCCCTGATCAGTTCGGCCAGGAGGGGTAGTGGAAGACGGTCCCTGGATAGCCAACGATCCAGAGGTCTTCCGGACCGGTTCCCTCGATGTCGTAGACAGGGCCGACGAACATCTGCGTGCTCCACTGGCGGCCATCGTATCGGTGCGCCCTTCCCATCTCGGAGAGCACGTAGATGGAGTTCCTTCCGAAGGCGAGCACATCCGTCAGGTCCAGGCCCGACGGCGACGTGTGGTGACTCCACCCGGTGCCATTCCAGACGAGGAGCGTTCCGTTGTCACCCACGGCATAGGCCAACCGGGAGTTGACCACCCGGACCCCGTTCAGGGGGCCTGTGGCGCCGGGAACGGTGGCGTCAGCGCTCCAGGACTTCGACGCTGGGGAATAGCGGAAAATCACCCCTCCATCGCCGCCGCCCACCGCGAACATCGTGTTCGGGGAGACGCCATGAATGCCTCGCAAGGGCCCGTTCGCGCTCTGACTGGAAACGACGTACGGGGGAAGGCCACCATCCCAGAGGAAGACACCTCCCACGGAAGCATCCGGTGAGTTCGTGTCGGCCGTCACGCCATGGAGTTCCGCGTTCGTCCCCATGGCGAAGCCATGGATGTCATTGGCGTAGATCGTGGAACCCACCAGAGAGGTCCGGGGCGAACAGTCGTCACTGGAGGGCCACTGCCTGACCACGGACGCGAATGAAGTGACCATATACGCGGTCCCCGTCTGGGGATGAGCCCAGACGCCCAGGACATCCACCGGATTGGCTGAACCCGTGCACGCACCGGGCAACACGGTGAACGAACTGCTTCCAGGCACCTTCACCGCCCGCGTCGACGCGGAGCCCACGATCCACACGCCACCGTCGTTGTACTGAGACACCCCGTACCACCGGGTTCCCCCGTCCCCCACGTTCTGCCCGCCCCAGCGGGGTGAGCCGCTCAAGCACGTGCCTTCATCCGAGGTCCCGTCGCAGTCGTTGTCCTGCGAATCACACAGCTCGGGCGCGCCGGAGTAGATGAAGGGATTGCCATCGTCACAATCCCCGCTCCTGTCCACGAAGAGTTCAGTCGGAGGAGCACAGGCCACGACCCCCGCATCGTTCTGCCCGAAGGAGTCGTCGTCATCGTCTGGATACCAGGTGGGGAAATTGGCCGGAAGCTGGCAGACGGTCCCGGTCCCCCCTGCATTGCAGGCACGAACGCCGTAACACCCCCCGTCGGCCTCGACACAGGACGTCCCGACGAAGAAGCCCTCGTCCGTGTCCCCATTGCAGTTGTCGTCCACGCCGTTGCACCGCTCGATGGCGGCGGGATATGCGCCCGCGTTCGCGTCGTCGCAGTCATCGTGGGGGGCCGACGTCGGGATGCGGTTGGGAGGCAGCGTCGCCGTGCACACCGGCTGCGCACCCCGCTTCACATCGCCGTGCCCGTCCCCGTCTTCGTCCGCCCAGGCGTACTGCGCCACGGGCACCTGGCAGGCCACCGTGCCATCCGGCTGACAGGCGCGAACCCCAGTGCAACCCTCCGCGCTCGCACACCCCTCTCCCACACCGAACTCCTCGTCCACCCTGACATCACAGTTGTCGTCCACGCCGTTGCACAGTTCGGTCGCCCCCGGGTGCACGTCGGCGCGCGTGTCGTCACAGTCGGTGCCTCCGGACTCGCGGCTCGCGTGGCCGTCCTGGTCCGCGTCCGTGGCCTCAAGCAGGAAGTTGACGTCGAGCGTCGCCCCCTCCTTCAGCGTGACCTGCTGGTCCGAGGAATCCATGGGCATGCCTTCACATGCTCCGGCGAAGGCTTCCACGGACGCTCGCACCGTCAAGCCCCAGTCCTTGGGAGGAGAGAAGCCCTGCGTCACGCGCGTCGCCGCGATCCCTCCGTCTGAACCCCTGGGAATCGACAGGGCCAGTTCCGCACCGCTCGCGTCGTCCTGCGCCACGAAACGCAGACACCCGGGGGCGAAGCCTCGCAAGTCCACATGGATGCGAAGCATTCCGCAGTCCTCATTCCCTACCGCGCAGAAGCCCCGCTCCCGCCAGAGGTCTTCCAGCGACGGCACGGTGCACCGCACCAGGGACAAAGCCAGCAATGACACCCAGACGGCTCGGGAACGGGACATGGCCGCGCATCCTAGGCCATTCCCTGTCACTCCCAACCTCCGGAAACACGAAAGCCCCTCCCCACTCACGCGGGAAGAGGCCCGTGAACTTCACAGCCGACCAGGAATCAGGTCGTCCGCGAACCCGGCGGCACCGTGGAGCCCGCGCCCTGCTGGGTCTCCGTGCCGCGCGCGCTGTTGATGGCGCCCGCGAGCTTGTCCTGGCCACCCTGCAGCTTGGTGCGCAGGTCGCCGCGCAACTGCGTGCCCGGCTTGTCCGCCAGCAGCAGGCCCACGCCCACGCCCACCAGCAGACCGGCGGCGAAGATGCCCAGCGCGGGCAACGTCGTCTCCGCGGTGGTGCGGCGGGTCTCCAGACCCACGAGGTCCAACAGGTCGTCGCGGTCCAGCTTCTTCAAGTCCTTCAGGCTCAGCATGTCCGACTCCGGGGGAGGAGACTTCAGTGGAAAAGCGAAAGCGTGTGACGCGAGGAAGAAAGCCTAGACGCTGCCCGACGGCGGCGTGCCTCGGCCCGTCTGATAGCCCTGGAAGGCCGACTCGGCCATCCCGACCAGTTCGTCCTTCACGAAGGGCAGCGCGGCCAGCCGCACGCCCAGCTTCAGGATGCGCGCCGTCAGCGGCGTGAAGAGCCCGCCGCCCAGCACGTAGCCCACGCCCGCGGCGATGGCCAGGGTGCCGTAGGGGTTGCGCTCCACGCGCCCCTTGAGGTCCAGCGTCTGCCCCAGGTCCGCCACCGCGCTGCGCGCGTTGTCGATGAACTGCTGCGCGTCCGAACCCAACTGATCCACCCGCTGGCCGAAGCCCGCGTCGTCAGCGTGTTCCGCCGCGCTGCCATTGCCCGTCGTGCCCGAATACGTCGTCATGGTCGTGTTCCCTTCCAGCGAGCGTCCCGGAGGACTCAGCGCGAGGCGATCCGGCCCACGAGGAAACCCACCGCGATGGCACCCAGCAGGCACGTGCCGGGGTTCGCCCGGATGAAGCCCACCACCTGACGGTTCAGGTCCACCAGGTTCTGCCGCGCCTCATCCACCTGGGGCATCACCTGGTCCTGAAGCTGCCGAGCCCGGTCCGACATCTGCTGCGGATTGATTTCCATGAAAGCCCTCTGCTGTGCGTTCGTTCTCGATGCGTCCAGAAGAATGTGTCCATCACGGCCCGCGCGCGCTTGCCGCTAGCGCCGCGAACCCACCACGTAGCCCACGAGGAAGGCCGTCCCCACGCACGCGTAGGGATGACGCCGCACCCACTGGCGCCAGTCGGTGGCCACCGCCACCTCCTCGCGCAGCTCGCTCACCGACGTGGCCAGTTCGGCCCGGGTGCGCTCGATTTCCTCGCGAAGCGCCGCGCTCGTGCGCGGCAGTTGTCCATTGCTAGCGGCCATCCCGCGACTCCTTGAAGACCTTGTCCGTCGTGTCCTTGAGCGTGTTCACCCCGGGCGTCGCCGCATCCCGCGGACGTGCCGTGGTGAGCGCCGCCATGCTGCGCGACAGCTCGCTCGCGCTGTCATCCATCATCTGCCGGGACTTCATGCGGTTCACCGCGCGGAAGATGCCGAAGCAGCCTCCGACCAGGTTCACGCCGCCCACCAGCGCCAGCGCTCCCGCCCACCCCAGCCAGGTGGCCAGGAAGGCTGAAAGCGCGCCGCAGACGAACGCATAGCCCACGAGGAGGAAGGGCACGAACACGGCGATGCTCGCCACGTCCAGGCCCACCGCCTTCGCGTCCTCCGCGATCTCCAGCCGCGCCAACTGCAGGTGCTGCGTCACCAGCCGACTGAAGCCGTCCGCCATGCGCCCGACGAGCGCGGCCACGCCGCGATCCGTCTGTTC
Source organism: Corallococcus terminator (assembly GCF_003611635.1). GTDB lineage: Bacteria > Myxococcota > Myxococcia > Myxococcales > Myxococcaceae > Corallococcus > Corallococcus terminator. Next base: position 17,099 of record NZ_RAVZ01000047.1, read on the forward strand.
ACTGCCCACGTGCATGCGCTCTCCGGCCGACGCTCAATCCCGTACGCGTGGGCGCCAACCTAGGCACCCCTCCCCGCCGCGACAACCACATCCCGGCGAAACTGTCCGGCGTTCGCAAGCGTCGGCCACTCAACGCGAGAAACCTCCGGACCCCCGTCACCCTAGCCGATCGCGCCGTCCCGGCGCTGGGCTAGCCAATCAACTGCACCGGCGGCGCCACGGGCGGCTGCACCGCGATGGGCGCCTCGAAGCGCATGACGAGCGGCAGGTGGTCGGACGCCACCCGGCTGAGCGGCGTGCGGTGCGGCGTCACCGATACCGGCCGCACCCCTGAGTCCACGTAGATGCGATCCAACCGGAACAGCGGCAGCCGCGTGGGGTACGTGCGCGCGGCGGCCCCCAGCTCGAACGCGGCGTCGTGGATGGCCTCCCGCACCAGCGACGACACCGGCCCGTTACCCCACGAATTGAAGTCCCCACACACCACCATCGGGTCCTTGCGCGCCGCGTCCCGGAGCAGGTCCGCGGACAGGAGCAGCGCTTCCTGCCGCCGCCGCTCGCTCACCGACAGGCCCAGGTGGAGGCAGAAGACATGGAGCTGCTTTCCGTCGCCCAGGTCCAGGTCGCACCGCAGCGCCCCCCGGGGCTCGCGCCCCGTCACGCTGAGGTCGTAGTTCTTCGACTTGATCACCGGCAGCCGGCTGAGGATGGCGTTGCCGTAGCGGCGCCCGTTGCGGACCACGTTGGGCCCGAAGGCCATGTGCATGCCCAGCATCTCCGCCAGGTGTTCGGGCTGGTCCTCCCGGGACGTCTTGCCCCGGAAGTCCCCCACCTCCTGGAGCGCGATGATGTCCGCGTTCACCTCACGCAGCACCGCGCCCACGCGGGACAGGTCGAAGTGCCCGTCCACGCCGATGCCGCTGTGGATGTTGTACGAGACGAGTGTCAGCTCCACGCGTCGCTCACCCTCCCCTTCCGGTTCAGGCCGGGATGATCCGGCGGGCCGCCAGTCGCACCGCTTCCAGGGGCAGCGTCGCCAGGCGCTGCACCGCCGACGCCACGTCACCCACGCCGGCCTGGATGGCCTTCAGTTGCCGGCGCGCCTCGTCGACGAGGTCCGTCAACTGGCCCTGCGAAGGCACCTGTTCCTTCGTGGTGGGCAGCGCGCCGATGGGCGCCGTCGTCCCGATGATGGGCGCCGCGACCGCCTTGCGCTTCTTGGAATTGCCGCCCGAGCGCGCCGGCTGGGCGTGGGAGAACTTGGCGTCAGCCTCGGGCCGGGCCAGTTCCTCCAGTTCGAGCTCCATCTTGCGCGCCATGAGGATCTCCTCCGTCTGGGCGTGGCTCTTGCCGTAATGGATGCCCTGCGTGTCATCCACCGTCACGCGAGCGGAGCGGGACAACTGCTCCTTGTCCTGCTGACGGAGGCCGCGCTTCTGCGGAGGCACGGACTGGGGGACCTTGAAGTGGTCGAAGCTGTAGGAGCGAGGCATGCGCGCTCTCCCTTTCGAAATCGATGCGCTGCGTTGATGGGATGAAGCTAGGGAGCCCACCGTCGTCCGTAACGGCTTGACACCTCGGATCCGAGACGGCTGCCTGCCGCTCGTCCGGCCGAGAACACAATTTCGCCTCCCGGGGCACGCAAGTACCGACAATGGCACGCATTCGTCGCCCGCCTCCGGGACGTCCAACCGGGCGTCGACCAGCGGACCTCCAGGCAGGCCCTTCAAGTCCGCGAGGCAGTCAACCAACACCTCCAACGCCGGTCCGGGAAGGTTCCGCGCGCGTGTGGTGTAAAGAACGGCCCATGCCCGCCCGGAATCATTCCGCGTCCCGACTCCTCGTCCTCACCCTGCTCGCCTCCGGGCCTTCGGCGCTCGCCGCCGGGTCGCCTGCCTCTTCTCCCGCCGGGGTGGCGGGGACCGTGACGGGCGCCGCGCCCACGCCCTCCCCCGCCGGCACCCGCGCTCCGGGCGCGCCCACGCCGGGCGCCGTCATCCAGGGAGAGCTGGCCCCCCTGCTGGTGAAGTCCGGCCCTGGCCCCGTGCTGGACAGGCCCCTGCTGTCGCTCCAGCCGGCCAGCGCGAAGCCGGGCGATCCGGTGCTGGTGACGGTGCGCGGCGCGGCCGGACTTCCCACGGGGACGCTCGGAGGCCGGGCGCTGCGCTTCTTCGCGTGGCGCGAAGGCTACCTCGCCCTCACCAGCCTCCCGGTGGAGCTGCCCCCCGGCACGCAGGCGGTGGACGTGATGGCCCCCGGCAAGGGCCTGCCGGTGGCGCTGTCCGGCATGCTGGAGGTGAAGGATCCGAGCTACCGCGAGCGCGAACTGCGCGTGGCCAACAAGTACGTGTCGCCGCCCAAGGCGGTGAAGGCGCGCATGGCCGCGGACCGCAAGGCGTTCGCCGAGGCGTTCGCGCAGCCCTTCCAGACGCCGCTGTTCGGACAGAACTTCGCGTGGCCGCGCCAGGACGAGGTGACGGCGCCCTTCGGCGACCGCCGCTCGTTCAACGGCAAGCTGCAGAGCCAGCACTTCGGCGTGGACCTGGACGGCGACGTGGGCGCGCCGGTGGTCGCCGCCAACGACGGCACGGTGGTGATGGCGCGCGACAACTACGCCTCCGGCAACACCGTGCTCGTGCACCACGGCGCCGGCCTCTTCACCGCGTACTTCCACCTGTCGCGCATCGACGTGAAGAACGGCGCGGTGGTGAAGCAGGGCGACGGGCTGGGACTCGTGGGCAGCACCGGCCGCGTCACCGGGCCCCACCTCCACTGGGGCGTGAAGGCGGATGACCGGTGGGTGGATGGTCAGACGCTGCTCAAGTTGGACTTCCTCGGCGTGCCGGAGACGCCGGGCGTCGCGGTCAGCTCACCCGAACTCGCAAATCCCTAGCGCCTCGCCGCGCGTCACCGGCTGGCCCCGAGCGCACCCGGGGCCAGCAGCAGCGACACGTCGTGGCCCGGACCTCAGGTGACACCCGAGAGAGGAGGCCCGCCCGCAGGCGCTCCCGCGCTACCGGTCCTTCCACTGCGGAGGCCGCTTCTCCAGGAAGGCCGTCACGCCCTCCGCCGCGTCGTCCGCGAGCACGTTCAGCGAAAGCTGTGACGACAGGAGCTCCAGCGCGGCCGGCAACGTCATGTCCTCCGCGGTGAAGAAGGCGCGCCGTCCCAGGGCCAGCACCGCCTGGCTCTTGCCCGCGAGCTTCGTCGCGAGCGCGGCCACCGTGGCATCCAGCTCCGCGGCCGGCACCACGCGGTTGAGCAACCCCAGCGCCAGCGCGTCGCGCGCGGGCAGCCGGTCCCCGGTGAGCACCAGCTCCAGCGCGCGCTTGCGGCCCAGGTGCCGCTGCAAGAGCGCCATCATCATCATGGGGAAGAGCCCCACGTCGATTTCGGGCGTGCCCAGGTCCGCGCCCTCCACGGCGACGGCCAGGTCGCACGCGAGCACCAGGCCCAGCCCGCCCGCCAGCGCGTGGCCGTTGACGCGGGCCACGGTGGGCTTGCGCACCTCCTGGAAGCGCGTGAGCAGCCGCCCGTAGGAGCGACGCCCTTCGTGGGTGGCCAGGAAGCCGCCGTCTCCGGTCATCGCCCCCAGGTCCCCACCCGCGCAGAACACCTTCTCCCCCGCCCCGGTGAGCACGAGCACGCGCACGGCGGGGTCGGCGTCCGCGCGGTCGAGCGCGGCGAGCAGGCCGTCAATCACCCCCGGCGACAGCGCGTTGCGCGCCCTCGGCCGGTCGATGGTCAGGTGCGCTTGGGGGCCTTGGACTTCGTACCGGACTTCTCCCGCTTCCATGTAGACACCTCCGGAGGGGCCTCGGGCTTCGGCTCCTCGGCCTTCGAAAGCTCGCTCCGGGAGGGTTCGGTCCGGGGTGGTTCGCCCTGGGCCTTCTCCACGCCGGGGACGAGGACACCGTGGAGGAACGAGTCGGCGATCTGCGCCTTGGCCCGCTCCAGCATCACCGTGTCGCGCGCGTCCGCGAGGCCCACGACGAAGGCCGTGAGCCCCATCTCGATGGAGCCGAACAGGAGCGCGGAGGCGAGCAGCGGATCCACATCCGGGCGCAGCTCCCCGGACTCCTTCGCGCGGGTGAACATCTGCGCGCTCAGGCGGATGACGTCCACGAAGGCCGTCTGCCGGTTGATGCGGGCCCCCGCCGGACTGCGGGCAATCTCAAGGATGAGGACCTTCACCGCGCGCGGGTCCACCCGGTAGGCCTCGAAGGCCACGTCCGCGATGCGGCGCACCTTGTCCGCCAGCGGGCCTTCGCTCTCCGCGACCAGCCGCGCACGGGAGATGAAGCCGCTCCAGCCCGTCTCGAAGACGGTCTCCAGCAGCTCGTCCTTGTTCTTGAAGTAGTGGTAGACGAGCCCGTACGCGACGCCCGCCTCCTTGGCGACGTCCGCGATGCGGCAGCCGTGGTAGCCCTTGCGGGCGAACACGTCGATGGCGGCACGCAGGATGGTCCGGCGACGCTCGCTCTCCCGCGTCCCGCCTTCCGGTGCCGACTTCTGCTGGCCCACGCGTCCTCCCATGACTGGTTGATTCGAAAATCAGCCAGTCACGCTACGGACGCGGGGCCCCGGGGTCAATCCTTACGTAGAGCCTTCCGCCACGCCGAGGGGGAGGCGGGCGGAAGGCGCTGGAAGACGACAGCCTGCCTGGAAGGCGTCAGGCGGCCGAGCCGTTGAACATCACCCGGGCTACGCCCAGGAGGCGGTCCACGTCGCGGGCATTGAGGCCCCGGGCGCGGGCGAAGTCCGACAACGGACGCAGCAGATCCTCCGTCTGGGCGGGCGTCTGCTCCGTGCCCGTGAAGAGTTCTCCGAGGCTGACGCTGAGGGCGTTGGACAGCGCCGCGAGCGTTTCGACATGGGGGACACGCTCGCCACGCTCGATCATCGACAGGAAGGACACGCTGATCTGTGCCCGCTCAGCGAGCTCTTCCTGCGTCCATCGCTCCGGGCGCTGCGTGCGAAGCTCGCGAATGCGCTGGCCAATTCTTTTTCCGAGATCCGACACGAAAGACTTCTCCTGGGGGGGATGTTTCGAGGTGAGTGCAACCCTCGCGTACAGCGGGTGATTCCTAACCCCCTGAACCAAAGGATCCGAAGCCGGCGACGCTGAAATTCACGCCGGCGAATTCCGGCGACTGGTTGCGCCGCAGGATCACCACCCCCTCGATGCGCCAGCAGTCACAGGCGGGTCCGTAGGACACGCCAAAGGTCTGCTGGGCAAGGGGCTGACTTTCCTGGGAAACCGGATCCTTATAGAGGGGCTGCACAAGTGCTTCGTATCGCAACCCGAGCCCGAATCCGAGTTTGATTCGCGTACCGGCAGTGAGTGCCTGTGCCCGTTCGGTCGGAGAGGGGTCGACCTGGTCGGTGTGGGACGGCAGGGGGCGAGGTGCGTCTCCGACGAGCATGTCGATGCCCCGGCGCACGAAATCCGGGCCCTGCGCGAGCGGATCCAGCCCGCGGTCGATGGACAACTGCCTCACCGCGAGCAGGTCGTCGTAGCGCCCATAGAGCGCGTTGCCCTTGCCGTTGTCGATGGAGAAGTCGGCGCCCAACTGGGTGATGTCCCCCGTCGTGGGGTCCATGCGCACGACGGCGCCCGCGGTGAGGACCCCGGCGCTGGCGGACAGACGCGCGAAGGTGTCTCGCAGCACGCCGCCCTGCACCGTGTCCCGGCCGGCGACGGGGACGTGGCGGGACAAGTCGAAGCCCTGACCGATGCGCAGGCGCAAGGGTTCGCGGGTGGTGGGGCCCTTGCGCACGCGCAGCGACTGGTCCACGGCCACCACCGCATGGAGGAAGCCGCGCACGCGGCCGTCGGACTGGAGCGGCACCGCGGCGTCCACCTCGTCGTAGATGAGGGGCACGGTGCCAGAGCCCTCCGCGCGCGCGGCGGTGAGGCCGTGGCCCCAGCCTCCGGGCACGTAGCGCAGCGTCACCGACGGGGAGAGCGTGTGGCGGTAGAGCGTGTCCTTGTCCGTGAAGGTGCGGGCCAACTGGGAGTCCAGCACCAGGTCCGCCATGGGATAGCCGCGCTGGAAGGTGCGGCCGGAGACCTCGCCCACGGCGACGTCCTGGCGCACCGACAGCGAGGGCGTCAGCCGCGCCCAGGGCCCCAGCCCATAGGAGGTGGACAGGCGCGGCAGCAACGTCACGCGGTCGCGGCCCTCGCGCTCGGTGGCGTCGAAACGGCCGTTGCCCTCCAGGTCGTCCACGGGGAGGCCGAAGAAGTCGATGTTCAGCGGCGCGGACGCCGGGCGCCAGCGGGCGTACGGCGAGAAGAGCGCGTCCCGGCCGTCGTCCGCGAAGGCGCTGCGCATGGGCGAAAGACGGCTGTACTCCACCTGCACCCCGCCCATCACGCGTCCGCCGAACAGGGGGCGCTCGGGCAGGGCCAGGGTGAGGCCCGGCAGGCGCTGGAACGTCGTGGGGCCGTGCGGATCCACGGCGACGTTGTCCGCGGTGGCCACGGCGGGAATGGTGTTCGGCTGGAAGAAGCGGAACGGGTAGCGCAGGTCCTGGCGCAGCGACACGTCCAGGCCCAGGTAGCGGTCGTCCTTGCGCTGGTACACGACGGCCGAGCTGCGCAGGTAGTTGTTGTTCTGCACCAGCAGGTCGGCGGTGAGGTCGCGCGTGTAGAAGCCGTCCGAAACGATGTACGCGTCCACCCGGTCGCGCCAGCCATCGCCCAGGTCCTGCGTGTGCTGCCAGGACGCCTCGCCCCGGATCCCGCGCTTCTCGTCCACGTACTGCATGGGCAGGAACACGGGCGGCTCCACGCTGTGGTCATAAGGCCGGAAGAACCCGCCGGTGATGGGATCCAACCGGGGCCGCAGGTCGTAGAGGAGGCCCACCGTGGCCCGGCCCCGCGTCCGCTCACTGGGCACGTAGCGGAATTCCGTCAACAGCCGGGGCCCCTTCACGCCGTTGGGGCGCGGCTCGCGGATGGTGGCCCCGTCGGCGTCCTTGTAGACGGTGTCGATGTCGCCGCTGCCCGTGTAATAGCCGGGCGTGAAGGTCATGTCGTAGCTCTCCCCCAGCGTGAGGAAGACGGGCACCTCCAGCGCGAAGCCGTTGAGGCCGGAGTTGGCCGGGCGGGGAATCAGCAGGCCGGAGCGGCGCTCGGCCAGGGGCAGGTACAGCCACGGCAGCGCGAACACCGGCACCGAGCGCACGTACACCACGGGCCAGGTGAGGATGGCCCGCTCGCCCATGACGACGCTGGCCTCCTTGGCCTCCACGCGCCAACTGGGCTCCCCCGGGCCGCACTGGCACGGGGTGAAGGCCAGGCCATCCACGGAGAAGGACGCCTCCCCGGTGCGGCGGATGCGCGTGCCGCTCAAGAGGACGGGCGTCTCCCCCAGCTTGCGCAGCTCGTCCGGCGTCTTCGCGGCCTGGAGGGCTTCGGGGGTGACGCCCTTCTTCTGCATGAAGAGGCCGCCCTTCACGTTGGCCTCGTTGGAGCGCAGGTCCACGCGCACGTCGTCCGCGATGGCGGCCATCATGCCGCTGACGAACATCACGTTGCCGGTGGCGGTGGCCACCTGGGTGGCCTCGCTGTACGTCACCTCGTCCGCGCGCAGGACGTTGGGGCCGCTTCTCAGCTCGCAGTGGCCCCGCGCGGTGAGGATGTCCGACTCGTAGACGACGTAGTCGGCCGCCAGCTCCACCACCTCGCCGGTGGGCAGTTCCACCTGGGTGGCCAGCGGAATCTGGGCCGACACCAGGAGCGTCAATGCGACCGGAACGAGGAAGGTCATGCAGGGGGGCTTGGCAAGGGGCGCCGTGCCGGCAACGGCGCCCGCCCCGTCCTAGCGGCCCGGACGCGGGAAGTCGAGGGTGATGAGCCCGCCGTCCTGGCGTGTCTGGTAGCGGACCCCCTGCTTCAACTGGATGACGACGCGCACGGACTGGCCCGCGGCGGCGAACGCCTCCACGCGCGACACCGCCGACGGGAAGAAGTGCGTGTCCAGGGGCAGCGTGTTGTTGGACTCCACCACGCGCGTGTTCTCCAGCTCCAGCACCACCTGGTTGCCCGACTCGCTCACCGTGTAGCGGACCGGCTCGTTGGTGCGCACGAACACGCGGGAGCTGTCCGGCTGCTGCTGGAAGCCCACCAACGTCATCGTCTTGCGGCGCGACGACGTCTGTCCCCCGCCGCTCTCCCGCGCCGCGCTGCCCTGGCTGGCCGGCCGCGAGGGTGTCTCGCGGGACGCCACCGTCCGCTGCTGGCGGCTCGCGCGGGCCTCCTCGGCCCTCTGACGCTTCTGCTCGGCGGCGGCGGCGATGGCCTGCTGCTGCTCGTCGCGGCGGGCCTGCGCGGCGGCGCGCTTCTCCTCGGCGGCGGACTGCGCGGCGGCACGCTTCTCCTCCGCGGCGGCCTGCGTGGCGGCGCGCTTCTCCTCGGCGGCGGCCTGCGCGGCGGCGCGCTTCTGCTCCGCCGAGCTCTTCGCGGAGGCCTGGGCCTGGGCCTGCTGCTGACGCTGGGCCTCGGCGGCGGCCTGTTCGGTGGCGCGGCGCTCGTCCTCCGCGCGCTTCGCGGCCACGCGGGCGTCCTCTTCCTGGCGCTTGCGCTCGGCGACGGCGGCGGCCTCGGAGGCGCGGCGCTCCTCATCCTGGCGCTGCGATGCGAGGCGGGCCTCTTCCTGCTTCTGGCGTTCGGCGTCCGCGTCCGCCTTGGCGCGGGCGGCGGCATCGGCGGCGGCCTTCTCCTGGGCCTCCCGGTCCGCCCGGGCGGCGTCGGCGGCGGCCTTCGCGGCCTTCTCCTGCGTGTCGCGGTCCGACGCGGCGGCGCGGGCAGCGTCCTGGGCATTGGCTCCCGTGGGGGTGTTGGTCGCGGAGGCGACCTCCGCCGTGCCCTGCGGCTGCGCGGGCGTGTTCGCGGCGACGGTCGCACCGCCCCCGCCCAGCACCTTCACCACCAGCTTGTTGCCGGAGGACTGGATGTCGGTCTCCACCTCGCGCTCGTAGCCGATGAGGATGCGCGCGATGGAGGCGGACTCGGTGCCGTACGTGGCGGTGCGGATGCCGGTGACGGTGCCGTTGCCCACCGGCTGCTCTTCGTCCACGCCCTGGAAGACGGCGCCGGACACGTCCAGCACCAGCCGCGGGGGGTCCGTCATGGTGAAGCTGTTGAAGTCCGGCTTCTTGCTGCCGGTAATCTCCACCGTGCCACCATTCACGGTGATGCTGGTGATGGTGTTGAGGTCCGCAGCCGGCTGCTGCGCCAGCGCCACCAGGGGCACGAGCATCCATCCGAGCAGCGACACCGCCAAGGCCTTCATCGACCACTCCCGTTGCCGTACGACAGAGGCGCGCGAAATTAGCACGCAGCCGGGAGGCTCCAACTTTTCAGGCCGGTGGGAACGTCCGCGCTTCAACGCAAGCGCGGCAGCGTGGGCGAGCGCGTGCGGTGCGTGCGTGTGTATTCAATGAGATTCTTGATGTCGTAGCAGATCTGCCGGATGTCGTGCCCCATCGTCAGCTCGACGTGGCTGTTGCCCTTCACCGGCCGCCACAGCAGGTACTCGCTCTTCGCCGCGCGATACACGCTGCGGGTGGACTCCACGGACGCCAGCGGGTCCATGTCCCCGAAGATGATGGCCATGGGGATTTCAATCTTCCCGAAGCCGCGCTTGAAGTCGTAGTCCGTGCGGTAGCAGACCATCTCGCCCCGGCGGATCCACCGGGCGAACTGTTCAATCACCTTGCGCGGCTCGCGCTCGCCGCCCTCGCGCAAGAGCCACCGGATGTCGTCGCGGCTGACGCGTTCGGTGTTGATGAGCCGGTTCAGCTTGCGCGTGAAACGCTGATACAGCTTCGAATCATCCGCCTGCGCAATCTGTCGTTCCACGAACTTCAGCACGATGTCCACCGGCACCGCGTTGAACACGAGCGACTTCGGCGTGTCCGGCGCCAGGCGCTTCTGGAGCGCCGGGCTGAAGGCCCCTGCCCCCTTCGACAGGAGCGAGCGTCCGAACGAACTCGCGCGGCGATTCAGGTTCACGCCGCCCAGCGCCATGTCCACCGCGCTCGCCAGGAGCGGCGAGCCGTGCGCCAGCATGCGCAGCAGCATGAACCCGCGCCCCAGGTCCGCGGGGGCGCCAATGGTGATGAGCCCCTCGAAGTCGTCGTGGATGCCGGCGTAGCCGTAGCCCAGCATGCCGCCCATGGAGTGGCCGCAGTAGAAGACGCGCTCGCGGCGGGTGATGCGCTTCACGCCGGAGACAGCCGCGGGCAGGTCGTAGAGGAAGTAGCTGTCCAGGTCCCAGCCGTAGTCCAGGTCCGTGGGAAGCGGGCGCTTGAAGCGCTCGGCGCGCTCCTTCTGGAAGGCGATGGAGCTCTTGCCGTGCCCGCGCAGCTCCAGGATGTGGATGTCCACGCCGAAGAAGAGCAGGTTCTTGACGAACTGGCCGCTGGTCCACGTGTGCCGGTTCTGGGAGAAGCCGTGCACGAGCAGCAGCGGCTCACCGAACAGCGGCTGCGCGAACGCCTGTTTCACCGGCCGGTAGCGCGTGATGACGAGCGACCATCCGTCCGCCGTCTCCACCACGTAGTTCGTCTTTGAGTACAGCGCCCGAAAGTCGACTTCATCGACGGTGGGCATCGGAGGGCCGGGTAGGGCCGATCTCCAGTCCGGCAGGCGCATGTCTCAAAGTTACTGCCGCTGCTGCATTGCGCCAAGGTTTCACGCGAGCAATCGCTTCACCGCGCCCACCAGGAACAATGAGCCTGTACAAAGGACCCATCCTTCCGGGCTGCCGTCAGCATCGACCCGGGCACCCGCGAGGGCATCCTCCAGGGAGGCATGGGCGACGACCCGTGAACACAAGGCCCGCGCTTCGTCGGTGTATCGCTCCGGTGCGAGCGAGCGCGGCGTGTCCAGCGGCGTGAGGTGGACGGAGGTCGCCAGGGGAAACAGGGCCCGCATCATCGGTCCCCGGTCCTTGTCCGCCACCACCCCGAAGACGAGGTGCAGGGGACGCCCCGCGTAGAGGGCCTCCAGGGCTTCCAGCAACACCGCCACCCCCGCCGGGTTGTGGGCGCCATCCACCACCACCGAAGGCTGCGTGGCCACCTCCTCCAGCCGTCCGGGCCAGCGGGCCGTGGCCAGCCCCACGCGGGCGGCCTCCGGCGTCACGGCGACGCCCCTCGCATGGAGGGCTTCCAGGCAGGCCAGGGCCACCGCCGCGTTCTGACGCTGGTAGGGCCCGCGCAAGGAGAGCGTCAGGTCACCGAGCGACCAGGCAAGCCCCCGGTACGCCAGCCTGCCGTCGTCCTGGACCTCCAGGCCGAAGTCGCGGCCCTCCACGTGGACCGGCACGCCCAGTTGCTCCGCCCGGCGCAGGAGCGCGTCCATCGCCTCCGGGTCCTGCCTGGAGAGCACCACCGGCACGCCGGGCTTGAAGATGCCCGCCTTCTCCCCCGCGATCTCCCGGAGCGTGTGGCCCAGGTACTCCATGTGGTCGAAGGACACGGGGGTGACGCAGGTGACGACGGGGTTCGCGGCGTTGGTGGCGTCAAGCCGTCCGCCCAGGCCCGTCTCCAGGACGGCCACGTCCACGCGCTCCCGCGAGAAGTGCCAGAGGGCGACCACGGTGCCGAACTCGAAGTACGTCATCGGGTCCGTCCGCGCGGAGGGGTAGCGCTCCAGCACCTCCAGGATGCGCTGTCCGAAGACGTCGTCCGGGATGTCCTCGCCCGCCACGCGGATGCGCTCGTTGACGCGGACGAGGTGCGGCGACGTGTAGAGCCCCACCCGGTGGCCCGCGGCTTCGAGCGCGCGCGCCACGAAGGCGCAGGTGCTGCCCTTGCCGTTGGTGCCGGCGACGTGCAGCGCCGGGTAGTCGCGCTCCGGATGGTCCAGCGCCGCGAGCGCGTCCTTCACCCGCTCCAGGCCCAGCTTGATGCCGGAGGGGTTGAGCGCCTGGAAGAAGCGCAGGGCCTCCTCGGGGGTACTGGGCGCGTCCATGGCGTTCGGTGAAACCGCCCTACCCCAGCAGGCCGAAGAGCTGGCCCAGCTTCGTGCGCAGCTCCTTGCGGTGGATGATGGCGTCGATCATCCCGTGGTCCAGCAGGAACTCCGAGCGCTGGAAGCCCTCCGGGAGCTTCTGGCGGATGGTCTGCTCGATGACGCGCGGGCCCGCGAAGCCGATGAGGGCGTGCGGCTCCGCGAGGATGACGTCGCCCAACCAGGAGAAGGACGCGGCCACGCCGCCGGTGGTGGGGTTGAGCATCACCGACACGTACGGCTTGCCGCTGTTGCGGAAGCGCGCGATGGCCGCGGACGTCTTCGCCATCTGCATCAGGGAGAAGATGCCCTCCTGCATGCGCGCGCCGCCGGACGCGGAGAACACCAGCGCGGGGCACTTGAGCTCGTAGGCGCGCTCGAACACGCGCGTCACCTTCTCGCCCACCACCGAGCCCATGGAGCCGCCCATGAACTCGAAGAGGAAGCAGCCCACGGAGACCTGGTGGCCCTCGATGCGGCCCACGCCGGAGATGAACGCGTCGTTCTCATCCAGGTTCTTGCGCGTGGACTTCAGCCGGTCCTTGTACTTCTTGGTGTCGCTGAAGCCGAGCGGGTCCAACGGCTCCAGCTCCTTGTCGAACTCCTCGAAGGAGTCCGGATCCAGCGTTGCCGCCAGCCGCGAGCGCGCCGTCCAGGCGTGGTGGTGTTCGCAGTGCGGACACACCATCCAGTTCTTCTCCAGCTCCTGACGGTAGATGATCTCGTCGCAGCTCTCGCACTTGGCCCACAGGCCCTGCATGCGGGAGGGCTGGGGCTCGGCGACAGGCTCGGGATCGACGGCGATGCGGGGCTTCTTGGAGAACCAGGCCATGAGGGCGCCAGGGGTTAGTCCGCCCGCCGACAGCCGTCAATACCTCCGTACGGCGCGCTGCGGCACGACCTAGAACTGGAAGGTCTCCCCCAGCTCCAGGACGTTCACCGGCAGTGGGGCCAGCTCCTTCTTGAGCTGGGGGATGAAGGCGGGCTTCAGGTGGTAGAGCATCACCTGGGCGCCGTTGCGGTCGAACTTGCGCAGCTCCGAGCCCACGGTGGCCGGCGTCAGGTGGCCGGAGATGTCCGCCAGGGCCTGGAGGCTGTTGGGGAAGCTGGCTTCCAAGAGCAGCGCCTTCAGGTTCTTCGTGGCGTTGAGCGCCTTCCACAGCTTGTCGGTGGGACCGGTGTCGCCGCTCATCGCGAGGGAGGACTTCCCGTCGGAGATGATGAAGGCGCACGACTCCACCGGGTGGCTCACCGGCACGCTCCTCACGGTGTAGGGGCCTACCTGGAAGGTGCTGCCGGCGCGGAAGGTCTTGATGGCCAGGACGGGCTTGGCGCGCGTGGGGATGCGGGTGAAGTCCGGCCACAGGGCGTTGTTGAACATGTTCTCGCGCAGCGCCCTGGCGCACTCGCGGGAGGCATGGATGGTGACGGGCTTGTCGCGCCGGCCGATGACGAGGTCGGCCAGCAGCGGCAGGTCCTTCACATGGTCGAAGTGGCTGTGGCCGACGAGGATGTCGTCGACCTTGCAGAGCTGCTCCAGCGACAGCGTCCCGGTGAGTGCTCCCGCGTCGAGCGCGAGCACGTCATCCACGAGGAAGCAGGTGCTCCTGCACGTGGGAAGCTCGCCGCCGTGGCACCCGAGGACTTGCAGCTTCACGCTAGAGGTCTCCGAACTTCCACTTCATCTCGAGGTAGTTGAGGAAGTCATGCAGCCGGGCCGTGTCATACACGGTCAGTCTGTCACCGCTGCGCTCGATGAGACCCGCGCGCTCCATGCGATCCAACATGCTGCGCACGGCGGGTTCGCCCACGCCAATCTGCCGGGGCATCTCCCGCACCGCGAAGTCGATCTCCACGCCCTCCTCCTGCTGCCGGCCGCGCGCCTGGCAGGCCTGGAGGATCTGATGGACCACGCGGCTGGCGGGGTCCCCGTGGAGCAGGTTTTCAATCTGGGCGTCCGCCTCCGACAGGCGTTCGGCCAGCTTCTTGATCATCCTGACGGCGATCTCCGCGTTGCCGCGGATCATCGCCTCGAAGGTTTTCGGGTCGATGACGAGCAGCTTCGCGTCGTCATGGACGATGGCGGAGGCGTTCCGGGGCTTGTTGGAGATGATGGCCATCTCACCGAAGAATTCGCCCGGTCCCAGGACGGCCAGGACCTTCTCCACGTCGCGCACGCGCTTGGAGATGGCGATCTTCCCCGACTGGATGACGAACATCTCCTTGCCGATCTCTCCCTCACGGAAGAGCTCGGTGCCCTTGGGGAACTCCTTGCCAAATCTTTGAAAGAGGGTTTCCTCGGCGCCCATCTGGCCAACGAGTCAATCAGCCCCCACCCCACCGGTCAAATATCCCAGAGCGATATCGCGCGGTGGCGTGGCAGGACGGTCTTCATGCCAGGGGGCACGGTCGCCGCCGCAAACCCGACACGGGGACGCCGAGGCCCGAGACAGGACCCCCTGGGAGGGATACAAGGCCGGCCCGTGGGAACGACCTATAAGCAGAGCGGCGTAGACATCGAGGCCGGCGACGCGTTCGTCGAACGAATCAAGCCCCATGCCGCGCGCACCATGCGCCCCGAGGTGTTGGCCGGGGTGGGTGGGTTCGGTGGACTGTTCGCCCTGCCGCCCGGCAAGTACCAGGCGCCGGTGCTGGTGGCGGGTACCGACGGCGTGGGCACCAAGCTCAAGGTGGCCTTCCTCGCGGGGCGCCATGACACGGTGGGCATCGACCTCGTCGCCATGTCGGTGAACGACATCCTCACCTGCGGCGCGGAGCCGCTGTTCTTCCTGGACTACTTCGCCACCGGCAAGCTGGAGGTGGACGCGGCGGCGGAGGTGGTGAAGGGCATCGCCCTGGGCTGCGAGCAGGCCGGGTGCGCGCTCCTGGGCGGAGAGACGGCGGAGATGCCGGGCTTCTACGCGCGCGGCGAGTACGACGTCGCGGGCTTCTGCGTGGGCGTGGTGGAGCGCTCGGCCATCATCGACGGCAAGACCGTGAAGCCGGGGGATGCGCTCATCGGCCTGACGTCGTCGGGGCTGCACAGCAACGGCTACTCGCTGGCGCGCAAGGTGCTGCTGGACGACGCGAAGCTTGCGCTGGACGTGACGCCGCAGGGGTTGGACCGCCCGCTGGGTGACGCGCTGCTGGAGCCCACGCGCATCTACGTGAAGGACGCGCTCGCGCTGTGCCAGGCGGTGAAGGTGAAGGGCATGGCGCACATCACCGGCAGCGGCATCCCGGGCAACCTGCCCCGGTGCCTGCCGGATGGGACGCGCGCGGTGCTGAATGAGTCGGCGTGGAAGAAGCCGGCCATCTTCGACCTCATCGCGAAGACGGGGAACGTCGCGCGCGACGAGATGTTCAGCACGTTCAACATGGGCCTGGGCCTCATCGTCGTGGTGGCGAAGGAGGACGTGGGCAAGGCGCTGGAGGTGCTGCGCGGCCGGGGCGTGGAAGCGTCCGAGGTGGGCCGGGTGGAAGCGGGCCAGGGCGAGGCCACGGCGGTCATCGACCCATGAGCGCGCAGCGGGCGCGGCTGGGGGTGCTCATCAGCGGTGGCGGGAGCAACCTGCAGGCGCTGCTCGACGCGGCCGGGCAGGCGGACTTCCCGGCCGAGGTGGCGTGCGTGGTGTCCAACATGCCCACCGCCTACGGGTTGGAACGCGCGCGCAAGGCGGGCGTGCGCGCGGAGGTGGTGGACCACAAGGGCTTCGCGTCCAAGGCGGACTTCGAGGCGGCGCTGCACGGCGTGCTGGCCGACGCGGGCGTGCAGTGGGTGTGCCTCGCGGGCTTCATGCGGCTGGTGAGCGCGGACTTCCTGAAGCACTTTCCGGGGCGCGTGCTGAACATCCACCCTTCCCTGCTGCCCGCGTTCCCGGGGCTGCATGCGCAGCGCCAGGCGCTGGAGCGCGGCGTGAAGGTGGCCGGGTGCACGGTGCACTTCGTGGACGCGGGCACGGACACCGGGCCCATCATCGCGCAGGCGGCGGTGCCGGTGCTCGCGCAGGATGACGAAGCGAGCCTGAGTGCGCGCATCCTCGCGGAGGAGCACCGGCTGTATCCGCTCGCCGTGCGGCTGGCGGTGACGGGCGCGGTGACGCTGGATGGGATGCGCACGCGGGTGGATGCGATCGTCACGGGAGATGGGGCGGCCTTGCGCAGTCCGGGGGCCCCGAAGTGACGGAGGTGGCGGATCCGAACGGGGCCCATGGGTTGGCGGCAACGGCTTCGCCCGAATCGGATCCGGACGCGGCCCGCGAACTGGCGGACTCTTCAGCGGTGACCGTCAGGCGTGATGCGCCCCCAGCCCCGTCAGGTGAGTCCGAGGCTTCGGCGCGAGACGCGCGACGGCAGGCCCTGCGCGATGCGCCCGTGGTCCTGGTGAGTGCGTGCCTGCTGGGTGAGGCATGCCGGTATGACGGGCGCTCGCAGCGTTCGGAGCGCGTGCTCGCGGCGCTGGAAGGCAAGTCCGTGGTCCCCATCTGTCCGGAGGCCGGGGCGGGCATGGGCATCCCCCGCCCTCCCGTGGACCTGTCCGGAGGCACGGGCGTGGATGTCTGGGCCGGCCGTGCACGGGCCCTCACACGGGAGACCCGCGAGGACCGCACCGACGCGTTCAGGGAAGGCGCACGACTCGCGCTGGATGCCGCGCGGCGGTTCGAGGTCCCGGTGGCGCTGCTGAAGGAGAAGAGCCCTTCGTGCGGCAGCCAGCGCGTCTACGACACCGGCGTGCTGCGCCCCGGAGAAGGCATCACGACCGCGCTGCTGCGCGCGGACGGACGCACCGTCGTGAGCGACGAGGACCTGTAGCCGTCCTCCCCTGCGTTCAGTCGAACGACGGCAACACCAGCTCGTCCCCGGGTCGCGGCGCGAAGCACGCCTCCACCTCCGCGTCCGTCACCTCCGCGAGCGTGGCCGGGCTCCAGCGCGGCTTCTGATCCTTGTCCACCAGCACCGCCCGGATCCCCTCCCGGAAGTCCGGCCGCGCGGTCAGCGCCTGGCTCAGGCGGTACTCCACGCGCGCCATCGTGTCGTAGTCTTGGCCACGCCCCTCGCGAAGCTGCCGCAGCGTCACCTTGAGGCTCGTGGGCGACATGCGCAGCAGCGTGGCCCGCGTCGCCTGCGCCCACGTCGAGCCCTCGCGCTCCAGCGCCGCGAGGATGTCCTCCACCCGGTTGCCCTGGAAGCACCGATTGATGACCTCCACCTGGGCCTCCAGCGAGGAAGTCCCTGGCTCCGCGATGAAGCCCGCCAGCACATGCGCCACCACGTGGTGCGCCGGGCCGCTCCAATCCGCGGCCACCAGCGCGCCCAGGACCTCCTCCAGCCGCGAAGCCTCCACCCGGTGCGTCGCGTACCCCAACCACACCGCGTCCGCCGCGTCACACCGCGCGCCCGTCAGCCCCAGGTACGTGCCCGTCTCGCCCGGGAAGCGCGGCAGGAACCAGCCCCCGCCCACGTCCGGGAAGATGCCGATGCCCGTCTCCGGCATCGCGAGCACCAGCTTCTCCGTGACGACCCGGAATCCGCCGTGCACCGACAGCCCCAGTCCCCCGCCCATGCAGATGCCGTCCACCAGCGCGATGAAGGGCTTCGGGAAATGGTGGATGCGGTGGTTGAGCGCGTACTCGGCGAGGAAGAACTCGCTCGAAAGGGACGCTCCCCCCTCCGTGCGGCCAACCGACCCGGCCACCGCGCGCACGTCCCCTCCCGCGCAGAACGCCTTTCCCCCGGCACCCCGGATCACCACGGCCTTCACGGCTGCATCCGCGGCCCAGGCATCCAGTTGGGGATGCAGCGCCCGGCACATGTCCAGCGAGAGCGCGTTGAGCGCCTTCGGGCGGTTGAGGGTGACAAGGCCCACGGCGCCCCGGGTCTCCAGCAGCACGTCCTCGCTCATATGCCTCCAGGGGATATCAGGCCCAGCCGAGCACACATGGGAGATTCAGGGGTGACAAGCCGGCTGAAAGCGGTATGGGAAGCAAATGACTTCCGCAGCCGCCCCCCTGCGCGCCGCCGTCTTCGACATGGACGGCACGCTTGTCGACAACATGGACTTCCACAACCGGGCCTGGGTGACACTTGCCCGGAAGCTCGGGCTGGAGGACCTGACCGCCGAGCGGTTCCAGAACGAGTTCGCGGGCAAGAAGAACGAGGAGATCTTCCCGGAGCTGCTGGGGCGCGCGCTGTCCGTCGCGGAGCTGGACGCGCTCGCGGACGAGAAGGAATCCCACTACCGCGCCATCTACCGGCCCTACCTCGCGCTGCACCGGGGCGCGGAGGGCTTCCTCCACCGCCTGCGGGACGCGCGCCTGCCCATGGCCGTGGCCACCGCCGCGCCGCAGGGCAACCGCGAGCTGGTGCTGGACGGGCTCTCCGTGCGGCCGCTGTTCGCGTGCGTCGTCGGCGCCGAACAGGTGAAGCGCGGCAAGCCCGCGCCGGACATCTTCCTCGCGGCGGCCCAGGCGCTGAAGGTGCCCCCGGAAGCGTGCGTGGCCTTCGAGGACGCCATCAACGGCGTGCTGTCCGCGCGCGCCGCCGGCATGGTCACCGTGGGCATCACCACCACCACCACCGCCGAGCTGCTCAAGAAGGCCGGCGCCCACTACACCGCCGCGGACTTCGACACGCTGCCCCCGGAGCTGCTGGCGCGGCTCTTCTCCGCGCGGCCCTGACGGGTCGTCCGGACCCGCCCCCGTCCGAAACCAACGCGCCAAAAGGGCGCCAGACGCGGTGACGTTGTGTAGTGTTCGGCGGCTATGTCGACGTCCGCCGCCAAACAACTCAAGCTCCCCTCGGGCCCGTCCCGGCACGTGTACGACGTCATCGTGCTGGGCAGCCAGGTCGGAGGGGCGCTCGCCGCCGCGCTCCTGGCGAAGCGCAACCACCGCGTGTTGCTGGTGGAGCACGACGGCATGGGCCCCGGCTACGAGCACGACGGCTTCGTGCTCCCCTACGCCCCCTTCGTCGCGCCGCCCCTCAAGGCGATGCCCGCGGTGGAGGAGGCCCTCTCCGAACTGGGGCTGTCCACCGTCATCAGCCGGGCGATGCGTCCCCACGCGCCCGAGCTCCAGTTGGTGCTGCCGAAGAACCGGGTGGACCTGACCACGGACGCCGCGCGCCGCCGCTCGGAGCTGACGCGCGAGTTCGGCGAGGCTGGCGAAGGCATCCAGGGCGCCCTGGCCGGCAGCTCCGCCCAGCACGAAGCCACCGACGCCTTCTTCAAGACGGGCCCCCAGCTCCCCCCCGACGGCTTCTTCGAGGGCTGGAAGCTCAAGGGGCTCATCAAGGATCACCCGGGCCTGGAGGCCACGCCCCGGCTCGCGAGCGAGGACCCCGCGCTGTCACTGGTGCGCGGCCTGCTGCCCTTCGTGGTGCACCTGGAGAAGCCCACCGCGCCCCTGGCCCTCACCCGGGCCCTGTCCCAGGTGCTCGCCGCGCCCTCCACCTACCCCGGCGGCATGGACGCCCTGCGCGATGTCCTCACCCGGCGGCTGGCGGAGCTGGGCGGGGACGTGCTGGGCCGCGACAACCCCGCGGGCTTCATCGTGGAGGAGCTGGCGTTCGACGGCAGCAAGTTCGCGGGCGTGAAGCTGGTGCGCTCGGACACGCTCTACCGGGCGTCGTGCCTGGTGACGGCCACGGACTCCGGGGCCATCCGCCGGCTGGTGACGGACAAGAAGCACCACCGGGGCCTCCTGGAGCACCTGGACCAGTCCAACACCAAGTCCCTGCTCTTCAGCGTGAACTGGGTCGTGCCGGAGTCGGCGCTCCCGCGCGGCATGGGCGAACTGGTGCTCGTGGACACGCAGGACCCGGAGCTGGGCCCCATGCTCGTGCAGCAGCACCCGGCGCGGACCACCACCGGAGGCAACAGCCGGGACGTGGAGGGCGTGCGCGTGGTGTGCGCGGGCGCCTTCGTGCCGGCCTCCGCGCGCGAACTGGGCGAGGAGCACCTCCAGGGCCTGGCGGCGAAGATCGACGAGCACCTGGACCGCCTCATGCCCTTCACGAAGCAGCACCGTGCGCTGCGGTCGGCCCCCTACCTGGACGCCGGGGGAGTGCGCGGCAGCCGCCTCATGCCCCACCCCCTCTACAGCTTCGAGTCGGAAGCCTTCCTGGGCGTCACGGGGTTGAAGCAGCGCACGCCGGCCAAGAACGTGATCCTGGCGGGCCGCGAGGTGCTGCCCGGACTGGGCCTGGAAGGCGAGCTCCTGGCGGGAATGCGGGCCGCGAAAATGGTGCAGGAGATGTTGAAGAAGAAGGATCCCCTCAAGGGATAGGTTTTCCCTCACGGATCCGGCTGGATTTTCGGTCTGTTTCTGGTAGGTTCCGCCGCTCTTTTATGGGCTGCCGTAGAACGCCCCAGTTTTCAAGGAGTTAGCAGTCATGGCGTGGAAGTGCGACCTCTGTGGGAAGCGTCCGCTGGTGGGTAACAACGTCAGCCACGCGAACAACAAGACCAAGAAGCGGAGCCTGCCGAACCTGCAGAAGCTGCGGGCCAACGTCGGTGGCAGCATCGAGCGCGTTCTGGCCTGCACCCGCTGCATCAAGGCGGGCAAGGTGACCAAGGCCGCCTGAAGTCCGGGTCCTTCCGGTGGGCACGACGCGCGCCCCAAAAGCAGCGCTTCCGCCCACCGAACGGCTCCACCCCCGCGCGGATGATCTGGACCTCCTCCCTGTCGAGGCGGTCGTCCGACGGTTGCATCAAGAAGACCTGATCGCCCTTCGCTCGGTGCGCGAGGCCCTGCCGGCCATCTCGGCGGCGGCCCGGACCGTGGCCGAAGCGTTGCGCGTCGGTGGCAGGCTGCTCTACGTGGGCGCCGGCACCAGCGGACGGCTTGGCGTGCTCGATGCCAGCGAGTGTCCCCCCACCTTCGGCGTGCCGTCCACCTGCGTCCAGGCGGCCATCGCGGGAGGCAAGCGGGCCCTGACGCGTGCCGTGGAGGGCGCCGAGGACGACGTCGAGGCGGGTGCGCGGGCGGTGCGCACCTTCCGGGCGACGGCGCGCGACGTGGTGTGCGGCATCTCCGCGAGCGCGTCCACGCCCTACGTCCGGGGTGCGCTGGACGAGGCCCGCCTCCGGGGGGCGCACACGGTGCTGGTCTGCTGCAACCCACCGGGGAAGGCCCTGCGGGCGGACACGGTGGTGCTGGCGCTCACCGGGCCGGAGGTGGTGGCGGGCTCCACGCGGCTCAAGGCAGGCACGGCGACGAAGCTGGTGCTGAACGCGATCACCACGGCGGCCTTCGTGTCGCTGGGCAAGGTGTACCGGGGGCGCATGGTGGACGTGCGCCCGACGAACGCGAAGCTCAAGGCCCGCGCGGCCCGCATGGTGGCGGAGCTGACGGACCTGCCCCCGGCCCGGGCCCGGGCGCTGCTCACGGCGGCGGGGAACAGCGTGAAGCTGGCGCTGGCCATGCACTTCACCGGGCTTCCGCCCGCCCAGGCGCGGCGCAGGCTGGAGGATGGGGGCCTGCGGGCGCTCGCACCTCCTGTGCCCGGACGCACCGCCGTGTCCAAGGCGAACGGAAAAAGCCCCCGGCGACGTCGGTCCTGAACACCGGGGGGACCCGGAGGGCCAGGCCCCGGCGAGCGTGGGAGCAGGGCTTTAGACTTCAGGGCATGCGCCCCACCC
>NZ_RAVZ01000480.1 GCF_003611635.1 Corallococcus terminator
GGACGCGGAGCTGCGACGCCAGCCTCGCGGCGGTGGTGGGGGTGAAGAGGTCCAGGCTGTATTCGAGCGTCCCTTCCAGTCCGCCTTCGCGCGCCATCATCGACAGGCTCACGTCGAAGCGGGAGGTGTCCGGCGCGGTGGGCAGCAGCTCCACGCGCACGCCGGGCAGTGAGGGCGGGGGCACGGGCGCGTTGTGCAGCGCGAACATCACCTGGAACAGCGAGCCCCTGTCCGTGCCGCGCTCCACTCCCAGGGCGTCCACGAGCCGCTCGAAAGGCACGTCCTGGTGCGCATACGCAGCAAGCGACGACTCGCGCACTCGGTCCAGGAGTTCCGTGAAGCGGGGGTCGCCTTCCAGTCGGGCACGCAGCACCAGCGTGTTGAGGAAGACGCCGATGAGCGGCTCCAGCTCCGGCCGGGTACGGTGGGCCACGGGGCTGCCGACGGCGAAGTCGTCCTGCCCCGAGTAGCGCGCCAGCAGCGTTTCGTACCCGGCCAGCAGCACCATGAAGAGCGTGGCGTTGCGCTCCCGCGCCACCTGCTCCAACGCGCGCACCAGAGACGCCGGCAGCGTGAAGACGTGGCTTGCGCCCCGCAGGGTCCGCGTCGCGGGCAGGCCGTGCTCGGAGGGCAGCGTCAGCGCGGGCAAGTCCTTCAGCGACTCGCGCAGGGCGTCGAGGTGCGCCTGCACGCCTTCGGAGTTCCCCTCCTGGCGCTGCCACACGGCGAAGTCGGCGGCCTGCACTCCCAGCGTCGGCAGTGGAGACGGACGGCCTTCGGCGAACGCCGCGTAGAGGCTGCCCACCTCATGCACCAGCACGCCCATGGACCAACCGTCGGAGACGATGTGGTGCATGTTCAAGAGCAGCACATGCTCCCCGGCGGAGAGCTTCAGCAGGCGCGTGCGCAAGAGCGGGCCGGTGCTCAAATCGAAGGGCAGGGCCGCTTCGTCGCGCATGCGGCGGCGCAGGGTGTCCTCGCGTGCGGCGCCTTCCGGAAGCACCTCCACCGGCAGCGGCCACTCGGCGGGCGCGGCGTGGATGCGCTGGAGTGGCTGGCCCTCGTGCTCCACGAACGTGGTGCGCAGCGGTTCGTGCCGGAGGACGATTTCCGCGAAGGTGCGGCGCAGCACCTCCACGTCCAGGGCGCCGGTTAGCCTCAGGGCCAGGGGGATGTTGTAGAGCGCCTGTCCTGGCTCCAACTGCTCCAGGAACCACATGCGCTGCTGCGCGAACGACAGCGGCAGGTCGCCCTCGCGAGGCACCGTGGGAATCGGAGGAGTGACGGTGCGCGACGGCAGTGCCTGGATGCGCTCCGAGAGCTGCACCAGCGTGGGCGCTTCGAACAGCGTGCGCAGGGGCAGCTCCACGCCGAACCGCGCAGCCACCCGCGTGACGAGCTGCGTGGCCAGCAGTGAGTGGCCCCCCAAATCGAAGAAGTCGTCGTGCGCGCCCACGCGCTCCACGCGCAGCACTTCACGGAAGAGCGCCGCCAGTTGCTCCTGAAGCGGCGTCAGGGGCGCGTCGTCCTCGCGGGAGGACATGGCGACAGTGGGCGCGGGCAGCTCGCGACGGTCCACCTTGCCGTTGGTGGTGAGGGGCAGGGCCTCCAGGCCGACGAAGGCGGCGGGCACCATGTACTCGGGCAGCCGCGCGCGCAGATGCTCGCGCAGGACGCTGGCCTCCACCGTGGCGGGGACGACGTACGCCACGAGCCGCTGCTCGCCGGGCACGTCCTCGCGAACGATGACCACGGTCTCTCGCACGTCGGGGTGCGTGCTGAGCGAGGATTCGATTTCACCCAGCTCGATGCGGAAGCCCCGCAGCTTCACCTGGTGGTCGATGCGGCCCAGGTACTCCAGTTCGCCAGAGGGCAGGCGCCGCGCCAGGTCTCCCGCGCGGTAGAGCTTGCGCCCCGGCACGGGGCCGAAGCGGTCGTCCACGAAGCGCGCCGCGGTGAGCTCCGGCCGGCGCAGGTAGCCCCGGGCCACGCCCGCGCCGCCCACGTGGATTTCGCCGGGCACCCCGAGGGGCACCGGCTGTCCCGCCGCGTCCAACAGGTACAACTGGAGGTCGGCAATAGGCTGACCGATGACGCTGGAGCCCGGACGCTCCAGGTCCGCGAGCCCCACCGGCCGCCACGTGACATGCACCGTGGTCTCGGTGATGCCGTACATGTTCACGAGCTGCGGCCGGGCGTCACCGTGACGCTCGAACCAGGGACGCAGCGACGCGAGGTCCAGCGCTTCACCGCCGAAGATGACGTAGCGCAGCGCCGCCAGGGCCGGGGCCTCGCCCTGGGACGCGGCCTGCTGTTCGGCATGGAGGAGCTGGCGGAAGGCGGTGGGCGTCTGGTTGAGGACGGAGACACCTTCGTCGGCCAGCAGGCGCAGGAAGGCCTGCGGCGAGCGGCTGACGAAGTACGGCACCACCACCAGCCGGCCGCCGTACAGCAGCGCGCCCCACAGCTCCCAGACGGAGAAGTCGAACGCGTACGAGTGGAACAGCGTCCACACGTCTGCAGGCCCGAAGTGGAACTTCGCGTCCGTCGCGCTGAACAACCGAGTGACTTGGTCGTGCTGCACCATCACGCCCTTCGGACGCCCGGTGGAGCCCGAGGTGTAGATGACGTACGCGAGGTCGCTTGGCGCGCTCCGGTATGACGGCCGTTCGGACGAAGCGCCGGAAGCCATCGCCGCCTCGAAGGTGAGCACGGAGGTGCCATCCACCGACGGCACGCAGTCCTCCAGCGACGCCTGGGTGAGGACGAGCGGTGAGCGCGCATCCTCCAGCAGGAACGCCAGGTGCTCGCGCGGGTGCGCGGAGTCCAGGGGCAGGTACGCGCCTCCGGCCTTGAGGATGCCGAGCAGCGTCACCACCAACTCCACTCCGCGCTCCAGGCACACGCCCACGAGCACTTCCGGGCCCACACCGCGCGCCTGGAGGACGTGGGCCAGTTGGTTCGCTCGTGCGTCCAACTCGCGGTACGTCAACTGGCGCAGCTCGAAGGTGACGGCGATGGCGTCCGGGGTGCGCTCCACCTGCGCTTCGAAGCGCTCCACCAGCGTGCTGGTGGGGAACGGCTCGACGGGTGGGTTCCATCCGTGGAGGGCCTGGTGGCGCTCGGCCTCCGTCATCACGGGCAGCTCGGAGAGCTTCGTCTCCGGAGCGGCCACCATGCCGCCGACGACGACTTCCAGGTGGGAGAGGAGCCGGTCGATGGTCTCCGGCTCGAAGAGGTCCGTGGCGTACTTGCAGCCGATGAGCAGACCGTCAGGGCCAGGTGCGGCCTCGAAAGTCATGTCGAGTTCGGTGGTGCGGTTGTCCAGCAACCCCACGTCCAACGTCAGCCCACCGCCCACCGGCTGGGCACGCGGAATGGCGTAGTCGTCCAGGACGAAGGCGACGTTGTACAGCTCGCGCCGCTGCGAGCCGGGCTGCGCGACGGCGAGCACGTGGTCATACGGCACGTACCCATGGGCCAGCGCGTCCAGCGTCGTCTGCTTCACGCTGGCGAGGAGCCCCGTCACGGTGGTGTCGGCAGGCAGGCGCAGGCGCAGCGGGAGGAAGTTGGTGCAGTCCCCGACGAGGGAGCGCGTGCCCGGCACATCGCGTCCGGACGTCGCGGAGCCGAGGATGAAGTCCGTCTGGCCACTCCAGCGGTGCAGCACGGCGCCCAGCGCGGCCACCAGCATCATGAAGGGCGTGGCGCCTTCACGACGGCCCAGCGCGTTGAGCTTCGCCATCAGCGGCGCGGGCAGCACGCGCAGCCGGCGGGCGCCGTGGGAGGACAGTCGCTGGGGCCTCAGCTTGTCGGTGGTGATGGACAGCAAGGAAGGCGCGCCGGAGAGCGTCTGCTTCCACCACGCGAGTTCCGGGGCCAGGGCCTGGGCCGTCAGGTGCGCCTGCTGCCACGCCGCGAAGTCGCCGTACTGGAGCGCGGGCTCGGGCAGGGGCGAGGGGCGCTGGGTGGCGAAGGCGCCGTAGAGCGCGGCCAGCTCGCGCGAGAGCACTGCCACGGACCAACCGTCGGCAATCAGGTGGTGCACGAAGACGAGCAGCACATGCTCATCGGGGGCGAAGCGCAGCAGCACGAAGCGCAACAGCGGCCCGGTGAACATGTCCATCGGGCTCTGGGCGTCGCGCACCGCCCACGCATCCAGAAAGGCTTCGCGTGCCCCGGAGTCCGGGCTGATGACGTCCTCCACCGTCAGCGCCACCGGCGAAGGAGCATGGACCTGCTGGAACAGCACGCCATCCCGGGCGACGAAGGTCGTGCGCAGCGCTTCGTGGCGGCGGACCAGTTCTGTCAGCGAGCGCGATAGCGCCTCCGGGACCAGGGGGCCCCGGAGCGAGAGCGACACGGGCACGTGGTAGGCCGTGGACTCCGGTGCGAGCTGCTGGAGGAACCACAGCCGCTGCTGGGAGAACGAGGCTGGCGCCATCCCCGAAGGAGCCGAGCGCCGCTGCACGGGGGGAAGCGCCGCCAGTCCCGTGGCGGTGCGGCCCTGGGCCAGCGAAGCCGCGAGCCCCTGGAGGGTCACGTCCTGCAACAGGGTGGCCGCGGAGACGCGCATGCCCAGCCGCTTCTCGATGCGAGCCTGAAGGTCCGCCGCCGCGAGCGAGTCCATGCCCAACTGCGTGAGAGGAACATCCGCCCCCTGAAGGCCCGCCTCCGCACCAAGCACGGCGGTCAGCTCCTCGCGAAGGATGCGCTCCAGTTCCTCCACGGAGCGGGTAGGGGAGGCCGCAACCCGTGACGCGTCCGGCAGTGCGCCCGTGGAGGGCGTCGCATCAGCCGAGACCGTGGCTTCCGGTCCACCCTTCGCGCTGGACGGATTCACCGTCGCGTCAGCCGAGGCCGTGGCTTCCGGTCCGTTCTTTGCCGCGCCGGACGGATTCACCATCGCACCCGCCGAAGCCGTGGCCTCCGAGCCGTCCTTCGCGCTGAACGGATTCACCGGCGCGTCAGACGAGGCCGTGGCCTCTGCCGCCGAGACACCCGCCGTTGCACCGAACTGCTCCGCCGCCTTCTCCTCGGACACAGGAACCACCGGAGCCCGCACCAACGGCTCCGCACCCGGCGCCTCACTGCGCCACAGCACGGACAGCTCCCCGGACACGAGCGCGGCCCGGCACGCGAAGCGCTGAATCTTCCCGCTCGACGTCTTGGGCACCGCCCCCGGAGCCAGCAGCGCCACCGTGTGCGTCTGCACCTCCAACTCCCGCGCCAGCGCCTGCCGCAGCCCGTTCGCCACCGCCGCCAGCACCGTCGCGTCCGCGTCGGCCAAATCCCGGCCCACCTCCGCCACCACCGCCAGCGCCTCGCCAGACGTCGTCTCCACGGAGAACGCCGCCACGCTTCCCGCGCGCACGCGTGAGTCCGCGCGCTCCATGACTCCTTCCACGTCCTGCGGGTACAGGTTGCGCCCGCGCAGGATGATGAGGTCCTTGCGCCGCCCCGTGACGAGCAACTGCCCGTCCTCCGTCAGTACGCCCAAATCCCCCGTGCGCAGGTACTCCGGCCCCGCCACCACTCCGGCCGGACGCGCATGGAAGGTGGCCTCGCTCAACTCCGGCTTGCGCCAGTACCCCTGGGCCACGCTCGCGC
>NZ_RAVZ01000481.1 GCF_003611635.1 Corallococcus terminator
ACCCAGCCCTGTTTCCGCATCGCCGTCCGGACCTCCCCCGCACACGCCACGGGTCCTCAATGGCCATGGTCCAGGGGATGTCCAGCGCTCTGCCGGAGCCGTCCGTCGCCTTCCCGCCACTGCCCCCAGCCTCCCGAAGGAGCGCAGGGTGCGGCGAAGGACGAAGGGCCCGCCAGGGTGTCCACCACCGGGCGTCACGGCCCCGGCGTCACGACAGGCCCCGCACCGTCCCGCGCACTCACGCGGGACGGGGGGCCACCACCTCGAACCGCCTACTTCGCCGGCAGCGGCACGGAGCGCACGTGCAGCTCGCGCAACTGCTTCTCGTCCACGTCGCCGGGCGCGCCCGTCATCGTGTCGGTGCCCGTCTTCGTCTTGGGGAACGGAATCACGTCGCGCAGGGACTCCGCGCCGGTCAGCAGCATCACCAGACGGTCCATGCCCAGCGCGATGCCGCCGTGCGGGGGCGCGCCGAACTTGAGCGCGTCCAGCAGGAAGCCGAACTTGGTGCGCGCCTCCTCCTCGTGGATGCCCAGCGCCTGGAACACCTCCGACTGCACCTTCGGATCATGCAGGCGGATGGAGCCGCCGCCGATTTCAAAGCCGTTGAGCACCACGTCGTAGCGGTGGCACTTCACGCGGCCCGGATCCGTCAGCAGGAACGGCACGTCCTCGTCGTGCGGACGGGTGAAGGCGTGGTGCGCCGCCGCCCACGTGTTCGTCTCGTCGTCGTACTCGAAGAGGGGCGGGTTCACGACCCAGAGGAACTTCCACTGGCCGCCGCTGCCGTACTCGGGGATGAGGCCCAGCTTCTTCGCCACGTGCACGCGCAGGTTCGCCATCACCGTGTGCACCAGCGACTCGCGGCCGAACTGGAACAGCAGCAGGTCGCCTGTCTTCGCGTTGCACGCCTGGTTGATGGCCAGCCGCAGCGCCGGCGTAATCGTCTTGGACAGCGGGGACTGGGTCCACTCGCCGCCCTCGCCCACCTTCGCGCGCGCCAGGCCCTTGGCGCCCGCCTGCTTCGCGAACTCCTCCAGCTTGTCGCTCTCCGCGCGGGACAGCGCCTTCTCCGCCGGGACGACCATCGCCTTGACGATGCCCTTCTCCTGCACCGCGTCCCACATCATGGGCACGCCACCCGCGGCGCCGTGCTCACGGATGAGGTCGGTGAGCACGATGTGCTCCAGGCCGAATCTCAGGTCCGGCTTGTCGTTGCCGTACTTCGCCATGGACTCGTAGAAGTCCATCCGCTGGAACGGCGTGGGGATGTCCAGGCCCAGCACCTCGCCCCACAGCTTCTTCAGCAGGCCTTCGATGATGGTGAAGATGTCGTCCTGCGTGACGAAGCTCATCTCCACGTCGATCTGCGTGAACTCCGGCTGCCGGTCCAGGCGCAGGTCCTCGTCGCGGAAGCACTTCACGATCTGGAAGTACCGGTCGAAGCCCGCGACCATGAACAACTGCTTGTAGAGCTGCGGGCTCTCCGCCAGCGCGTAGAACTTGCCCGGGTTGAGCCGGCTGGGCACCAGGAAGTTGCGCGCGCCGCCCGGCGTGTACTTGCCCATGAAGGGCGTTTCCAGCTCCAGGAAGTTGTTCCCGTTCATGTACTGACGGGTGAGCGCGTTCATCTTCGAGCGCGTCATCAGCGTGCGCTGCAGGGGCCCCCGGCGCAGGTCCAGATAGCGGTGCGACAGCCGCTTCTCCTCGGACGTGTCCACGTTGTCCTCGATGAGGAACGGCGTGGGCTCCGAGCGGTTGAAGATGGTCAGGTCCGAGGCCTTCACCTCGATCTCCCCCGTCTTCATCTTCGGGTTCACGTTCTTGCCGCGCGACAGCACCTTGCCCTTGATGCCGACGCAGAACTCCAGACGCAGGGTGCCCGCGATGTCGTGGGCCTCCTTGCTGTCCGGCTCGAACACCACCTGCGTCAAACCCTCGCGGTCCCGCAGGTCGATGAACACCGCGCCGCCGTGGTCGCGGCGGTTGTGCACCCAGCCGAAGAGGACGACCTCTTCGCCGATATTCGCGGCCGTGAGTTGACCGCAGGTATGGGTACGCTTGACCTCGGAGATGAACGGAACCGCCATGGAGACCGCCTGCGTTTTGTTCGGGAAGAAAGGCCGGGCACCATAGCGGATCGTGGAAACAGCGCGTCAAGGAATCCGTGGCTCCCGCCCCCTCCGTCCTCCCTCGGAAGATGGGCATCGGAGCGGGCAGGATGAAGCCTTCCCGCAACCGCGAACCGGATCCGGGGTTGGAGGTGACATGCAGGGGGACAAGGCCACCTGTCGTCAGCCCGTGGGAAGGCCCGCGCGGGCCTCCGCGTGCCTGAAGGCCGGGTGGGTGCTGTTGGCCGTGCTCGGCGTGTCCGGCGCGAGCCCCGCCCGGGCGGAAGCCGCGGACAGCTCCCTCACCGTCGAAGCCAGCGCCGGCCGGGGCTACGGCCTCTGGAGCCTGTTGGGGGACGTGGGCGTGGGCGAGGCGACGTTCCTCACGCTCGGCTACACCGGCGTGCGCCCCGAGGCCGGCACCGCCGCCACCCACCAGCTCTCCGTGGGCGTGGACCACCTGGCAGGCGAGCACTGGCTCCTGTCCGGCGTCGTCAGCCTGGGCCTGAACAAGGGCTCCAACACCGCGCTCACCCAGGAGCTGCCCCGGCTGGACATCCCCGGCCTCACCGCCCGGACGGGCTACGGCAGCCAGGGCGTGCAGTTGGCTGCGGGCTACGACTCGGCGGGCTTCGCCAGGGTGGAGTACGGCCTGGACGCGGGCGTGGGCCTCCACCGCTACCCCCTGCGCCGGCAGTTGCTCACCGTCTCCGACGGCGCCACGACCGTGAGGTACGCCCAGGAGGACCTGCTCTGGGTGGCCCGGCCCACGCTGGGCGCGCGCCTTGTCTGGGACGGCCGCTGGGAGCTGGGCCTGAGGGGCGGCTTCTCCCTCTACAGCGAGGACCCGCTCACCGCCGGCCAGTTCACCGAGGCCGAATGGACCGCCCTGGAGTCCCAGTTGGAGGGCCGCGCCGCCGCCCGGAGGGTCCTGGCCGGCCTGCGCAAGCGCCAGCTACGAGATCTGGGAGCGGCCGTGACGCGGCGCATGGCGGACGTCAACGCCGGCACCGGCTTTCCCTCCGCCCCGGCCCGCTTCGACCTGAAGCCCTCCCTCACCTGGAGGCTGAACCCCACCGTGCGGGGCCAGCTCTCCTACGCCTTCACCCGGTACGTGCCCACCCAGGGCGTGGCCCACGTGCTGGCCTCCCGCTGGACGGTGCGCCTGGGGGACCCGGTGAGGCTGTGGGCGTCGGTGGCCCTCCAGCGGGACGTGCCGGAGGACCTGCCGGCGGAGGTCTCCGGCCTGCTCACACTCGGAGGGGAATACACGTTCTGAGCGGTCCGGAGTAAAACGGCGCCATGCTCCGAACAGTCATCACCGCCGCCATCGGGCTGGGACTGCTGGCCACCGGCTGCGCGCCGGACAGCGAGGCGCCCGTCAAGGTCTCCGTCCTGTCCCTCTCCAGCAACGGCAAATACGTCCCCACCCAGGTCGAACTCACCACCATCGAGGACATCGTCGGGCTCAAGGGCACCGTCGGCGACCTGCAAGGCGGTGCGCGCATCGTCATCGACGTGAACGATCCAGCGCTCAACAACGCGACGGAAGAGACCATCGGGGAGGTGCTGCTCAAGAAGGCCGGCCACGACGTGAAGGCCAGCTACATCAGCCAGAAGGACCCCGCCACGGGCGAGGACATCCTCTGGCCGGCGGACTTCCACTCCTGGAACATGGTGACGTCGTATTACAACCTGGAGCGCGCCAACGAGTACTTCCGCACCGTTGGCAACATGAAGTCGATCGACTTCGAGCCGGTCCCCACGCTCTATTACTTCCCTGAATTCGTCATCGCGCAGAACAGCAAGGACCCGGCGCGCGACAACGCCATCTTCTACCCCATCCTCCAGTCGTTCCTGGTGCTCCCCTTCGAGGAGATCCAGCGCGCGCCCCTGCCGCTCAACGCGGGCGTGATGGCGCACGAATATTCGCACCTGGTCTTCAACCGCCTGGCGTACGCGTCCCAGTCGTTCCCCCTGTCGCTCATCACCTGGTCGCAGGAGAGCCCCAGCCAGGGCGCCAACGTGCTCAAGTCCTTCGATGAAGGGCTCGCGGACTACCACGCCTACGGGGCCACCTGCCGCAGCCCCCACGGGTGTGATCCGGCCTTCCTCTCCAGCTCCTTCGACAACGGTCCCTTCTCCGCCGTCACGGCCGAACGGGACATCTCCAAGGGCGACCGCTGCATGAGCCAGCAGTTGTGGAACAACCTGGTGGGCCTGGACGTGAACACCTTCTCGGGCGGAGGCAACGAGTACAAGGTCGGCACCATCCTGGCGTCCGCGCTCTTCCAGGCGGGCCGCGCCCAGAACCAGGAGGCGGTGCTCCAGCGCGCCGTCGTCGCCGCGTACTACGACACCAGCCCCACCAACCCCGGCATCTTCCAGTTCACCGAGCGGTTCCTGAACAACCAGTTGGGCTTCACCCTGGCCCTGCCCGCGCTGGCCATCATCGGCCACATCAGTGACCTGGAGCTGCGCAAGGCCGTGTGCAACGAGTTCGTGGACCACCTGCGAATTCCGCGCGAGTGGCTCATCGGCGACAACTACTGCCCGGCCAGCACGTCGGCGGGCGCCACCTGCCCCAGCATCGTCATCAATTGAGGCCCGCTCCCTTGAACTCACTGCTCAAGGCCTGCCTCGCTGGCGGCCTGCTCCTTGCTGCACCCGCGCTCGCGCAGTCCGACGAGGACGACCCGTACGCCTATCCGGACGACGAGGCCGCCCGCGCCTCGGACAAGGCCCGGAAGGACGATGACGACGCCTACGAGCGACGTCGCAAGCTGGTGGACGAAACCGACGAGTTCCGCGAAGCCGCCGAACGCGAGAACGACGACGGCTTCGACAAGCTCTCCCGCCTGGACGACCCCAACCTGGGCGTCGCGGTGGAATTCGGAGCGGGCCTTCTGCTGGTGGACAGTGCGCGGGGCGACTTCTCCGACAACCGGCCCGCGATGGGCGTGCGCGCCACCTGGGAGTTCGGTCGCTCGCTCGAAAACGAACCCCTGCGCGAAGCCCTCTTCGCCGACCTGCGCTGGCTCTACGGCAGCCTCAGCGACGGCACGAATTTCATCAAGGGGGACACGCGGCTTCACTACTTCACCCTCGCGCCCGCCTACCTGTTGCGCTTCGGTCAGTCCGCCTTCGGCATCTACGCGCAGGCAGGCGGCGGCCTCGCGTACCAGAACACCGGCATCACCGTGGGCGACGAGGAGACGAAGGTGAACGGTCTCAAGCCCGTCATCCAGTACGGCATCGGTCTGCGCGGGCGGCCCGCCCTCTCACGCACCCTGCACCTCACCTTGCGCATCGAGGCCATGGGCCTGCGCCGGGGCTACGCCAACGACTTCTTCTTCGGTGGCAGCGCCGGCATCGGCTTCTGAGCTGGATTTCCCCAGGCCCCCGCCCCGCTTC
>NZ_RAVZ01000482.1 GCF_003611635.1 Corallococcus terminator
AGCTCGGGCTGGGGGGATTCGTCGCCCTGCTGGCGGCCGTGGCGCCCCAGGTGGCGAAGGCGGACGCACGGACGGATCCGGAAGAGCGCCCCGGCGTCCGGCTGCTCGACAGCCACCACGCAAAGCACCACGCCCGGCACCATGAAAAGAAGGAAGAGGGCACGGGCGGTTCAGGCGACGACACGTCCTGGCCCAAGATTGGCGGGCACTGGGGGCTCGCGGTGCCGCTGGTGAGCTTCACCGACGAAGACACCACGGGCATCTTCGCGGACTTCATCCAGGTGGGCATCGCGCCGGGCATCACGGTGAAGCTCAACGAGAAGTGGGCCGTGGACTTCGAGTTCATCGCCTTTTCCCGCTGGCAGTTCTCCGACAACGGAACGCCCGCGCGCGCCAGCACCAGCATCGTGGTGGATCCGGGCGTCGTCTACGACTTCGGCAGCTTCTCCGGAGGGCTGCGCACCGCCGTGCAGGTGGGCGAAGGCGTGCCGTTCAACCTGGGCCTCGTGCCCATCATCAACAAGGGCTTCCCCATCACCGAACGCCTGAAGTGGTTCGTGGAGTTGGATCTGCCCTTCTTCTTCACCGGCACGCCGGGAGACGGCGGCGTCAGCTTCACGCCGCTCGTACAGACGGGCATCGCGTTCTGACGCGGGTCAGGGCCGGAACGCGCGCCCGCGTCTTCCGGCCCCCGGCCTGTACGAAGCGCTATTGGAACACCCGCCACGGAGAGGTCGGGGCCGACGTTGACGGCCGCACCACGAGCGGCGCCTCCCAGGTGATGTGGTACTCGGTGTCCAGCAGGCCCAGCTTGCGGCCCTGGATGCGCGGGTTCCTGGCGCCCACCATGGTGAGCACCTCGCGCAGCACGCCCTCATGGTAGGGCGCGGGCATGAAGTCGCGCCGCATGACGAACAGCGCCTCTGACTCCCCCTTCCACTCCACGGAGCGGTCCCCATAGCTCACCGCCATCTGGTAGCCGGAGGGCAGGTTGGCCACGAGCTTGCGCGTGTCACCCGCGGCCAGCAGCAGGAAGGTGCGCCCCACCGCGGACTCCAGGAAGCTGCGCGTGGCCTGCATGCCCATCTGCCGCAGCGCTTCGTCCGCCCCACCCCACCGGGGCGCCAGCACGCGCGACGCCACCTGCGCCATCTTCAGGAAGCTGGACACCGGGTAGTTGAAGAAGCCCACGAACCGGCGCTCCTCCGTCGCGGCACGACAAGTCACCACCGCGTCGTCACCCATGCCGCTGCGCACCGTCTCCAACACCCCCAGGAAGAACATGCCGCGCGCGGTGTCCTGCTCCGTGGCCGCCATGCGTCGGACCGCCCAGTCCGCATCCACCTGACCGGTCTCCCTCGACGGCTTCGCCTGTGCCTGCATGCCACCTCCCTGACCACGTACGTGGAGCTGTTCGCCACACTGAATGAAGGGAACGTCCCGGGTGCGTCTCGCGGCTTGCGTCTACGGATGCACCGGCACCGCGACATCCGGCACGCGCGCGTCGGGAAACAGGACGGTGAAGCGGGAGCCGTGACCGAAGTCGCTCTCCGCCTGGATGCGGGCGCCATGCCCCTGCACCAGGCTCTTCACGATGGCGAGCCCCAGGCCGGTGCCACGCAGCTTCGTGGTGAACATGGGCTCGAAGATGCGCTCCAGGAGCGGCGCGGGGATGCCCGGCCCGTCGTCCGTCACGCGCAGGCTCCAGCCGCCGTCCACCGACTGGTCGGCATGGACACACACCTCGCCCGTGCGCTCCGGAGGAATGGCCTCCACCGCGTTCTGGATGAGGTTGACCAGCACCTGCCGGAACTGCTCGCGGTCCAGGTGGGGCACCGGCAGTCCGTCCGGCACTTGGTTGTTCACGCGCACGCCCTCGCGCACCGGCACCACGCTGATGGCTTCCTCCACCAGCGGCTTGAGCGGGCAGGGCATGAAGCTGGGAGGCCGCCCCTTCGCGTAGTCCAGCAGGTCGGAGATGATGACCGTGCACGCCTGGAGCTCCCGGTCGATGATGTCCAGGAAGCGCGGGATGCGAGGGTCCGTGGTGCCCGCGTCCGTCTTCAGCATGCGGCGCAGGACGAACGCATGAGCCGTGCGCGCGGCGGCCAGGGGATTGCGCAATTCGTGGCTGACGCTGGCGGTGAGTTGCCCCAGCGACGCCAGCCGCTCCAACCGGCCCGCGTGGTCGCGAAAGGCGAGCACCTCCCGCACGGCCGCGTCCAGTTGGCCCGCGCGCAACGCCAGCTCCCGCTCGCTCGACTGTTCCGCATGGGCCTGGCGTTCGGCCTTCTCACGAAGCTCGCGCACCGCGTCCCGGCAGGCCACGAGGAGCACCGCGTCGATGACGGCCACCCAGAAGGCGTGCTCCAGGAAGCGCCACCACTCCGGGTGGAGCTGCCCGTAGATGGACTCCGGCCACAGCGCGCCCCGCAGACAGTGGTCCACGACGATGGCGCCGCTCGCGGTGAGCAACACCTTTGGGTCCCGGTAGAAGGACAGCACCGCCAGCGAACCGAAGATGTGGAAGTGCGTTTCGATTCTCCCCCCCGTCAGGTGGATGAGCAGCGCGGACCACAGCATCTGGTTCACCGCCACCACGTGACGCGTCAGCACCTGGCCCGGCAGCAGGCGCGTGAGCAGCACCGGGAACAGACTCAGCACCCCACCCAGCAGCACCGCGGTCTGCACGTGCAGGTGCACCCCGCGCACCCGGCCCTCCCAGCCGTACGGCGAGAAGAACACCGCCACCAGGATGGCGCTCGCCCACTGCCCCAGCATCAGCCAGGTGAACAGCGCGTCCACCCGCCCGCGAGAGTCACGCAACTGCCGCGCCAGCAGGGCCTCCGCCCGCCCTTCCTGACATTGAGAGACATACGCCGGGACATGAGTAAAGGACGCGGACATGTGCAAAGACATCTCTTCACCCGACCATGATGGTGGCGGAAGCGATTAATCCTGTAAAATATGAACTACGCGCAAATCAATGAATCAACCATGCTGCTTCAGGGCACGATGATTGGTCGCGTATGAACACTGTCGTCCCCCCTGCCCCGCGGTGTGGGGTGGGCCTGACGCAAGCCCGCTCCAGTCCCCCGCATTCGCCCCGACGGTACTTCTACGCTGCTTTCAGGCTGAAAAGAGCATCCTGCACCCAGGTCCTAGTCTGTCGAAGACATCTGGCAATGAAAGACGTCTGGACGGGCAGCAGCGCACACGTCGCCCGGGCACGCACCTCTCCCTGCAAGCCCTGGAGGGCAATGCCTGACAGCCCTTCAGGGCAATGCGGAGAGGGTCCGGGGCGAAGGCAGCTCGAGCGTGGCGTCCGTGTCGCCCCGGGGCAGCTCCCGGGCGGCGGGAATGAAGGTCATGGCGCGCTCGGCGAGGGCGGTGATGGTGAGCGAGGGATTGACGCCAGGGTTGGCGGAGATGGCCGCGCCGTCCACCACATACAGCCCGTCATAGCCATACAAGCGGTGTCGTGAATCAATGGCACCGGTGGTGGGCGAGTCGCCCATGCACGCTCCGCCCAGGATGTGCGCGGTGGTGGGAATGCCCAGGACGGTTTCGCTGACCATGGTCATGGGGTAGCCGTCCAGCTTGTCGGAGACGCGCTTCGCGAGGTCGAAGGCCTCCGGCATGTTGACCGTGGGCGCGGGGCCTTCCTGCAGGCCGGTGGTGAGGCCGGTGCGGAAGCCGGTGCCCGGGGCGCGTCCGCGCCGCATGCGCAGGTGGCCCTCCATGGTGCGCATGTAGAGCAGGATCATCGTGCGGCGCGCGAAGTCCGGGACGAACATCGCCTGGAGGAAGCGCACCGGGCGCCGGGCGATGATGCCCACGAGGCGGGCCAGGCGGGTCACCAGGGTGGCGCCGGGGACGTGGGGCGCCATCAGCAGGCGGAAGAAGCCGGAGCCCGCGGGGTAGCGCACCGGCTCCAGGTGCGAGTGCTCGTCGGTGTGGAGGATGGACCCGATGGCGATGCCCTTGGACAGGTCCTGGTCCTTCTTGCCGCTGACGATGCCGATGAGGGCCTCGGAGTTGGTGCGCACCCCGTCGCCTACGCGCGGGGACAGCTTGGGCAGTCCGTCTGGACGCTCCTTGAGCTTGAGCAGCAGGTCCAGGGTGCCCAGCACGCCGCCGGCGAAGATGACGTGCTTCGCGGTGAAGCGGCGCGTCTTCCTGAAGAAGCCCGTGCCCTGCTTCGCGGTGACTTCGTAGCCGTCACCGTCGGGCAGGGGGCGCACCCAGGTGACCTCCGTGTCGGCGTGGAGCGTGAGGCCGCGCTTCTCCGCCAGGTAGAGGTAGTTCTTGTCGAGCGTGTTCTTGGCGTTGTTGCGACAGCCCAGCATGCAGCCGCCGCACGCGTTGCAGCCGGTGCGCTCCGGGCCCTCGCCGTTGAAATAGGGGTCCTTCACGGTGACGCCGGGCTCGCCGAAATAGACGGCCACGGTGGTGGGCTGGAAGTCGGGGCGGCCCAGGTCCTCGCCCACGGCCTTGAGCACCTGATCCGGGAAGGTGGTGAGCGGATTGACGGTGGCGCCCAGCATGCGGTGGGCCGTCACGTAGTGCGGCGCGAGCTCCTCCTTCCAGGGTGCCAGGTGGCCCCAGGAGGTGGCCTCGAAGAAGTCGTCCTTCGGCACGGGCAGCGTGTTGGCGTAGACGAGCGAGCCGCCGCCCACGCCGACGCCGGACAGCACGGTGACATGACGGAAAAAGGTCATCTTGAACAAGCCGCGCCATCCGAGCTGGGGCATCCACAGCCAGCGCTTCAGGTTCCAGTTCGACTTGGGGAAGTCCTGGCCCTGGAGGCGGCGGCCCTTCTCCAGCATGACGACGCGGTAGCCCTTCTCGACGAGCCGCAACGCGCTGACGCTGCCGCCAAATCCCGAGCCGATGATGAGCCAGTCGCAGTCCATGACGTCCTCCACCCGGGGCGGTGCCGCTCCCCCAGGAGGTCCGCACTGTATGCCAACGGCGCGGGCGGTCCGCTGGGACGTGGCGCATGGCCCCGGAAGGGTTGGGACGGAGGGCTAGCGCTCCGTGGCCTGCTTCCTCGCCCGGCGCGCGGCGGGGGTGTTGGCGACGAACTGCCGACCCGCGCGGGAGCCCGTGCGCTTGCGGCGTTCGGTGGCCTTCTTCTGGGCAGGGCTCAGGTGGGCCCAGGCCTCCTTCGGAAGGTAGCGGGAGGTGGTGCGGCCGTGACGGGCGCGGGTGCCGCCGTCCTGGGTCTGCCACGCTTCCCGCGTCCAGGAGGACAGGTGGCGCTGCGCCGTCGCGCGAGGCCCCGAATAGCCGCCGCCGGCCTTCTTGTACTCACTGGCGAGCAGTTGCGCCTTGCGGGCGCTCCACTGGCCGGGCCGTCCGCCCTTGTCGCCCTTCATGATGCGCTTCTTGAGGCGCTCGCGAAGCGCGGGGTCGCTGTAGCGCCCCTTCGCGGACGCGGGGCTCTTCTTCGCGGTGCGCTTCGCGGGGGCCGCGGCCGTGTGCTTGCGACGGGGGCTCCGGGTGGGGGCGGCGTGGGCC
>NZ_RAVZ01000483.1 GCF_003611635.1 Corallococcus terminator
CATGGGGTCCGTGTACCTGGGGGAGCACGTGTCCATTGGCAGCCGGGTGGCGGTGAAGGTGCTGCACGAGCACCTGGCGCGCTACCCGGAGCTGGTGCAGCGCTTCCATGCCGAGGCCCGGGCGGTGAACCTCATCGGGCACGAGAACATCGTCAGCATCTTCGACCTCAACGCCGCGGCGCCGCGTCCGTACCTCATCATGGAGTACCTGGAGGGGGCGCCGCTGTCGGCCTGGGTGGGGACGCCGCTGTCGGCCGGGGCCGTGGTGCCCATGCTGGCCCAGGTGTGTGACGCGCTGCATGCGGCGCACGCGCGGGGCATCGTCCACCGCGACCTGAAGCCGGACAACATCTTCCTGGTGAAGCGCGGCCGGGGGATGCCGTTCGTGAAGGTGCTCGACTTCGGCATCGCGAAGCTGGTGGACGCGAGCATGCCGGAGACGATGGCGGGCATCATCGTGGGGACGCCGGAGTACATGGCCCCCGAACAGTCGCTGAGCCGCCGCCTGGATGGCCGCGCGGACCTGTACGCGGTGGGCGTCATCGCCTACCAGTTGCTCACGGGCCGGCTGCCCTTTCCCGACGAGGGGCTCACCGCCCAACTGGTGGCGCACCAGACGCGGCAGCCCCCGCCGCTGCGCTCCATCTGCCCCACGGTGCCGGCCGCGCTGGAGGGCGTCGTGCTGCGCACGCTGGCGAAGACCCCCGAGGAGCGCTTCCCGAACGCGCTCGCCCTGCGCACCGCGCTGGAGCAGGCCCTGGTCGTGCGGACCCCTCCGCCGCGCGTGCCCGCGCCCGGGGCCCGGCCCGCGGCGCCCCTTCCTCAAGGGGCTTCCCCGGGGAGCTCGCCCGGTGGGCCGCGGAAGACGCCCGCCGTGGCGCCCGCCGCGTCCTCGAGTGGGAGCACGCCCTTGCCGGCGCCGGTGCAGGTGCTGCTGCATCCGGGCGCGCAGCCCCGGCCCTTCACGGGCTCCGACTTGTCGCGTGGAGGGGTGTTCCTGCACGCGACGGGGGAGCTGCCGCTGCTGTTCTCCCGGGTCCAGGTGGTGTTGCCCCTGCGCTCAGGGCCGCTGAGCGTCACGTGCGAGGTGGTGCGCCATGTCTCGCCCGAGCAGGCCCAGGCCTGGAGCATGCGCCCGGGCTTCGGCGTCCAGTTCGTCGCGCCGTCGGCCACGCTGAAGGCCCTCGTGGAGCAGCACCTGTCCGGTGCCCCGGCCTCGTCGCCCCCCGCGCCGCCCCGGGAGCTCCCGGACGACGCGGAGGCGGAGCGCGTCCTCGCGGCCCACGGCGAACGGCTGGGCGGGGAGGGGACCCACTACGCGGTGCTGGGCCTGTCCCCGGACGTGGAGCTGGAGGCCGCGCGGGAGCGGGCCCGGGAGCTGTGGACCGCCCTGTCAGCCGTGCGGCAGCGGCCCCTGTCGCGCGGACAGCAGTCGCGCCTGGAGTCGATGTTGATCCGCGTGCGGGACGCGGGCGACACGCTGGGCCTGCCCCTGCGCCGGGCACGCTACGACGCGCGGCTGGGCAACTCCCGGGGCGTCGCCCGGTGCCTGGAGGCGGGCCTCACCCCCGGACAGGCGGAGACCCTGCGCCGCGAATTCCTGGCCGAACAGCCCCGGTCGGTCGGCACCGCGCGGGTGCACTTCCTCACCGGCAGCGCGCTGGAGCGTGACGGCCAGCTCAAGCGGGCCCTGGAGGCCTATGAGCGCGGCCTGCAACTGGACCCGTTGGAGCTGGAGTTCCAGCAGCGCCGCCGCGTGGTGGACCGGGCGCTGGAGGCGCGAGGGATGGGGGCCCGCAATGAAAGAGCCCGATTCCCTGGGGAGGGAACCGGGCTCTAGGACCGACCGTCAGGCCGGACCGGGACGACTCAGTTCGCGAAGAGGCAGGCGGAGCTCACGCCCGTCAGCTCGGAGGAGCACTTCTCGATGCGCTCGCCGTAGGCGGCCTGCTCGGCGGCCGTCTTGTCGTCGCAGCCTTCCGCGTCCTTCACGCAAGACAGCCACGCGTCGACCTTGTCCTTGTCGGAGTCGGAACAGGCTTCCAGGGCCTCCTCACAGGCCTCGATCTCCGCGTCCGTCGGATCCGTGGGCTTGGTGACGGTCAGGCCACAGGCCTCGGCCTTCTCGTAGAGGTCATTGGCAACGTCCTGCGAGTCGTCGCACAGGTTGCCGCCGCAAGCGGTGAGCGAAGCCATGGCCGCCAGGCCGATCAGGAACTTCTTCATGGTGGTTCTCCCCCTCAGGGATGAGGTACAGGTGGGTTGAAGGCAGGCCGCAGCCTTTGCGGCCACGGGATGCGTTCTAGTGGACTTTATTCCGGGAATTCTATTCAAAAGTCGCTGAGGGGGTTGGCGGGACGTCTGATCCGCCATGTGCCTTGACTCCCCCCCGGGTTTCCCGTAAGTCCCGCCGTCTTTTAGCGCGCCGGGCGGTCCGCCGTCCGAAATGCGCGTTGGATTCCATAGCTGACAGGGGTTCGACGATGTACGCAGTCATTCGCACGGGCGGGAAGCAGTACCGCGTTGCCGAGGGCGACGTTCTCCGGATCGAGAAGATCACCGGGGACATCGGCGCCGAGGTTTCCTTCACCGAGGTCCTCCTCCTGGGCGGCTCGGACAGCCCGAAGGTGGGGCAGCCGACGGTGTCGGGCGCGAAGGTCGTGGGCAAGGTGCTGGCGCAGGACAAGCACCGCCGCGTCCTCCACTTCCGCAAGGAGAAGGAAGGTTGGACCCGCCGTCGTGGCCACCGTCAGCCGTACACCGAGGTGAAGGTCACCTCGATCTCCGGCTAAGTCGGTCCCCTTCGCAGGTCTTCTTCACTCGAACTTCAAGGAGCAGGTGTCATGGCCCATAAAAAGGGACAGGGTTCTTCGCGCAACGGGCGTGATTCCAACCCGCAGTACCGCGGCGTGAAGGTGTATGGCGGCGAGACCATCTCCGCGGGCAGCATCCTGGTTCGCCAGGTCGGCACGGTCATCCACCCGGGCACGAACGTGAAGCTCGGCCGCGACTTCACCCTCTTCTCGACGGTGGACGGCGTGGTGAAGTACGAGCGCCTCGGCCGTGACAAGAAGAAGGTGTCGGTGTACCCGGCCGCCGCCGAGCAGGCGAGCGCCTAGTCGGTTGCTCCGGGGGAAACCCCGGGCACGGCATCCCCGAGCGGGTCGTTCCCCGGTCCACCCCGTCCTCACCGACGGTTGGATGCGAGGACGGCCCGCTTTGTGTTTTTCCAGGAGGGAAATCCCCCCATGAAGTTCGTCGACGAAGTACGCATCTACGTGAAGGCGGGGGACGGCGGGAACGGTGCCGTGTCCTTCCGGCGCGAGAAGTTCATCGAGCGGGGCGGCCCCAATGGCGGGGACGGCGGCAACGGCGGCTCCGTGTCGTTCGTGGCGAACCCCCAGCTCACCACCCTGCTGGACTACCGCTACCAGCAGCACCACCGGGCGAAGAACGGCGAGCACGGCATGGGCAGCGACTGCAACGGTCGCGGGGCCGATGACATGGTGCTCCAGGTGCCGGTGGGCACGTTGATCCGCAACGAGCAGACCGGCGAGCTGCTGGTGGACCTGGGCGAGCCGGGCCAGGTGTTCCTGGCGGCCAAGGGCGGCCGTGGTGGCCTGGGCAACATGAACTACGCCACCTCCACGCGCCAGACGCCGCGCTTCGCGCAGGACGGCGCCCAGGGCGAGGAAATCACCCTTCGGCTGGAGCTGAAGCTGCTGGCGGACGTGGGCCTCCTGGGCTTCCCGAACGCGGGCAAGAGCACGTTCATCTCGCGCGTGAGCCGGGCGCGGCCCAAGGTGGCGGACTACCCGTTCACCACGCTGGTGCCGAACCTGGGCATGGTCCAGTACAAGGACCACCTGTCCTTCGTCATGGCGGACATCCCCGGCATCATCGAGGGCGCCAGCGAGGGTGTGGGCCTGGGCCACCAGTTCCTGCGCCACGTGGAGCGCTGCAAGGTGCTGGTGCACCTCATCGACATGGGCGCCATGGGCGACGGCCGTGATCCGCTGTCCGACTTCAACATCCTCAACAAGGAGTTGAAGAAGTACAGCGCGGAGCTGTCCGGCAAGCCGCAGGTGGTGGCCGCCAACAAGCTGGACCTCACGGAGGCCCGCGAGCGACTGGGGCCCTTCACGGAGGCCCTGCGCCGTCGTGGCATCCGCGTGTACCCGGTGTCCTGCGCCACGGGCGAGGGCATGCAGGTGCTGATGGACTCGGTGGCGGAGGTGCTCTTCACCGGCCGCACGGACAAGATCCACACGGAGGCTCCTGCGAAGGGCTCGGGGAAGCGCTCGGGCGCTCCCGCGAAGAAGGCGTCCGCGACGCGTCCGGCGAAGAAGGCCGCGAAGAAGGCTTCGACCCGGACCGCGGCGGCGCGCAAGCCCGCGGCGAAGAAGCCCGTGCGCAAGGCACCCGCGAAGAAGGTCGTCGCGAAGAAGGCGGCGGGTTCGGCTCGCAAGCCCGTGGCGAAGAAGGGCGCGGCGAAGAAGGCCGTCGCGAAGAAGCCTGTCGCGAAGAAGGCTTCGACGCGGGGTTCGGTGGCGCGCAAGGCCGTGGCGAAGAAGACCGTGCGCAAGGCATCCGCGAAGAAGTCCGCCGCGAAGAAGTCCGGCGGGAGGCGCTGAGTCGATGGCTGGTGGAGGACCCCGCTACGAGAAGTTCGAGCGCGACGTCGTCGAGCCGGAGCAGTTCCTGCTCGATGTACGTAAGGAGAAGATCGACCGTGTCGTGGCGCAGCGCACGCGCAACTTCACGGTGGTGCTCGACCGGCTGGAGGACAACTTCAACATGGCCGCGGTGCTGCGCACCTGCGAGTCCATGGGCGTGCAGGAGGTGCACGTCGTCATCAACCCCGACGCACCCTTCGTCCCCAATTCACGGGTGGCCCAGGGCTGCGACAAGTGGTTGGACGTGCACCTCTACAAGACGTTCGCGGACTGCCGTGAGCACCTGAAGGGGCAGGGCTTCAGCCTCTACGCGTCGGCGCTGCGCGAAGGGGCCACCAGCCTCTACAGCCTGCGCTTCGACACGAAGTTCGCCATGGTGTTCGGCAACGAGCGCTTCGGCGTGAGCGACGACGTGCTGGCGGGCGTGGATGGCACCTTCTGGGTGCCCATGAAGGGCTTCAGCCAGAGCCTGAACATCTCCGCGGCGGCGTCGGCCAGCATCAGCCGGGCGATCGCCTGGCGGGACGAGCACCTGGGCAGCTCCGGGGATTTGACGCCCGAGCAGGCCCAGGAGCTTCGGGAGCGCTTCTACCTGCTGGGCGTGAAGCAGCGGAAGCGTCTGGTCAAAGCCACACAGCGGTGAATGCTGGCCCCCCGGGGGCCGTCCGGATGAAGTAGATGGACCCTTCGGGCGCCCTCGGCGCCTGCTCCGGAGGCGCACGCCATGTTGCTGGAATCCCTGCTCTTCACGCTGCTCGCCGCGCCGCAGGCCCCCACCAC
>NZ_RAVZ01000484.1 GCF_003611635.1 Corallococcus terminator
GACCCGTCCCCCACGGGGCAGGTTGACGTCCGCGCTGGCACTGTTTATAAGTTGGTCACACAACCTAGAAACAAATCGCCCATGCCCCGTCCCTCCAACACCGAAGCGCGCCGGGAACAGATTGTCGCCGGGCTGCTCAAGGCCATGGCCGAGCGCGGCTACGAGGGCGCGTCGGTCGCGGAGATCGCGAAGGCGGCGCACCTGAGCGCGGGGCTGGTGCACTACCACTTCAAGGACAAGCAGGAGATCCTCCTGACCCTGGTGCGCTCGCTGGCCTCGCTCGCACGGCAGCGCTTCGCCAGCCGGGTGTCGCGGCTCGCGCTGGACGATGCGCGAGGGCGGGTGGAGGCGTTCGTGGACGCGTTCCTCGCCACCGGGCCGGACGCGGACGTGGCGGCGGTCGCGGGCTGGGTCACCATCAGCGCGGAGGCCATCCGTCAGCCAGAGGTGCGCGTCGCCTACGAAGAGGTGGTGCGCGCGGACCTGGAGCAACTGGAGGCACTCGTCGCGGCGGTGGTGGGCAGGCGCCGGGCGCGTCCGCTGGCCGCGGGGTTGTTCGCCGCGATGCAGGGCTACTTCGTGCTCTCCGCGAGCGCGCCCGGGCTCGTGCCCCCGGGTTCGGCGGCGGGCACCGTGAAGCGCATGGCGGCGGGGCTGCTGGACGCAGCGG
Source organism: Corallococcus terminator (assembly GCF_003611635.1). Classification (GTDB taxonomy): domain Bacteria; phylum Myxococcota; class Myxococcia; order Myxococcales; family Myxococcaceae; genus Corallococcus; species Corallococcus terminator. Next base: position 671 of record NZ_RAVZ01000484.1, read on the forward strand.
AGCCCCACGCCCGGGACGACGCATGAAGCGCTCCGGTGCCGTTCGGATGTCGTGGCGGTTTCCTTCCATCCGGGCCTCCAGGGCCGGGACTGTTCGTGGGGTGTCGTGATGACCATCGCGCTCTATGCCGGCAGCTTCGACCCTGTCACCGCGGGGCACCTGTCGGTGGTGCGTCAGGCGGCGCGCCTCTTCAGCCACGTCGTCGTCGTGGTGGCGGTCAATCCGAACAAGCACACGCTGCTGACCGCTTCGGAGCGCGTGGCGCTGGTGCGCGACGCGGTGGCCCGGCATCCCAACGTCACCGTCACGCACACCGAAGGGCTCATCGTGGAGCTGGCGCGGGAGATTGGCGCGAGCGTGCTGCTGCGCGGCGTGCGAGGCGCCACCGATGCCCAGTTCGAGACGGAGCTCGCGCAGATGAACCGCGCGCTCGCGCCTGAACTCTCCACCCTCTTCCTGCCCGCCGAGGCGCACCTTGCCGAGGTGTCCAGCAGCGCCCTCAAGGAGCGCATCGCGCGCGGCGAGGACGTGTCTGCCTACTGCCCTCCCGCCGTCGCCGCGATGCTGCGCGAACGGCTGACGTCTTCCCTCCGGAGCCACCCATGAGCCTGTCCTTCGTTCCCCTCGGCGTCGGTGATGCGTTCTCCGCGCTGTACTACTCGTCGTGTCTCGCGCTGGAGGCGGAAGGCCAGGTGCTGCTGCTGGACTGCCCGCACCCCATCCGCAAGATGATGCGCGAAGCATCCGAGTCCTCCGGCGTGGCGCTGGACGTGGACCGAGTCAGCGCCGTGGCCCTCACGCACCTGCACGCGGACCACGCCTCCGGCCTGGAGAGCCTCGCGTACTTCTCCTTCTTCGTGCTGCAGCGGAAGATGGAGCTGCTCGCGCACCCGAGCGTCACGCGCCGGCTGTGGGAAGGGCACCTCGCGGCAGGCATGGAGTGCCTCATCGAACAGCAGGGCGCGGACCCCAGCCACAAGCACTTCGAGGACTACTTCACGCACACGCCGCTGCACCTGGAGCGCTCGGTGCGCCACGGGCCATTCGAAATCGAGTGCCGCTTCACCTACCACCACGTGCCCACCACCGCGTTCCGCATCCGCGCCGGGGGCCGGTGCCTGGGCTACAGCGCGGACACCGCGTTCGATGAGGGCCTCATCGCTTGGCTGTCGGAGGCGGACCTCGTCATCCACGAGACCAACTACGGCGTGCACACGCCCTACGAGAAGCTCGCCGCGCTGCCGGAGACCACGCGAGCGAAGATGCGCCTCATCCACTACCCGGACGGTTTCGACGCGAGCACGAGCGTCATCGAACCGCTGGTGCAGGGCCGGCGCTACACCGTCTGAGGGGGAAGCACGCGGTCGGTTGGACGCCCTTCTTCCTCCGGGAAGTTGGACGCGCACCTTGCGCGTTGCGCCAAATCCGGTCCGCTCGCCTTCATGCGCCGAGTGCGCTACGCCGAGAGGGATTGGCGCTCCCCCGTGCCCCCGCAAGAGAACGACCCCTGATGACGAAGATGACCGTGCGCGCCCGGGCCGCGCTCCTGCCGCTCACGCTGGTGCTGGCCGCCCACTCCGCCGGGGCCGCCGCGCCGACGCTCGCACCGCCGACGTCCGCACCGTCCGGGGAGACCGTCCGCCTCACCCTCCTGCACCTCAATGACGTGTACCAGTTCCAGCCCACGGCCCAGAACCGGGGCGGCCTGTCGCGCGTGGCCACGCTGCGCAAGCAGGCGCTGAAGGAGTCCCCGCACGTCCTCACGCTGATGGCGGGCGACACCCTCTCCCCGTCGGTGGAGTCGTCTGCGGAGGTGGCGGGCGAGGCGCTCAAGGGCCGGCAGATGATCGACGCGTGGAACGCGCTCGGCGTGGACTACTCGGTCGTGGGCAACCACGAGTTCGACTTCGGGGACGACGTGCTGCGCGCGCGCATCCAGCAGTCGCGCTTCCCGTGGCTGGGCGCCAACGTGATGAGCGTGAAGTCGGGCCAGGTGTTCGACGGGATGAAGGCGTGGGACGTGCGCGACGTGGGTGGCGTGAAGGTGGGCATCTTCGGCGTGGTGCTGCCGGAGACGCAGCACTCGTCCAAGCCGGGCAAGGACACGCGCATCACGCCGTACTGCGAGGCGGCGAAGCAGTCCGTGGACGCGGTGCGCGCGGCCGGGGCCCAGTTCGTCGTGGCGCTCACGCACCTGGCGGTGGAGCAGGACCGGGAGCTGGCGAAGTGCGTGCGCGTGGACGTCATCATCGGCGGGCACGACCACGACCGCGTGGAGGAGACCGTCGCGGGCACGCCCATCTTCAAGCTGGACGAGGACGCGGTGGACCTGGGCCGGCTCACGCTGGACCTGGACGCGAAGACGGGCGCGGTGAAGAAGCTGGCGTGGAAGGTGCTGCCCATCACCGCGAAGACTCCGGACGATGCGGCCTTCAACGAGCAGATGAAGGCCTACGCGCCGCTGCTCGCCACGTTGGCCGAACGCATTGGCCGCTCCCCGGTGGCCCTGGATGCCCGGAGCGCGCAGAACCGGGTGGGCGAGACGAACCTGGGCTCGTTCCTGGCGGACACGTTCCGCGCGGCGACGGGCGCGGACGTGGCGCTCGTCAACGGGGGCGCCGTCCGCGCGGACCGGGTGCTGCCCGCGGGGAAGATGACGCGGCGGGAGCTGTACTCGCTCATGCCCTACCGCAACGAGCTGGTGATGCTGGAGGTGACGGGGGCAACGCTGCGCGCGGCGCTGGAGAATGGCGTCAGCCTGAGCAGCGTGGACGGCAAGCCGCCCGGCCGCTTCCCGCAGGTGTCCGGCATGCGCTTCACCTACGACCTGCGCAAGCCGCCGGGAGCACGCGTCACGAAGGTGGAAGCGCGCGGCCGGCCGCTGGACGACGCGGCGGTGTACCGGCTGGCCACGCTGAGCTTCGTGGCCGCGGGCAATGACGGCTACACGATGTTCAAGGACCTGCCGCTGCTGCCCGCGAGCAAGGACCTCCCGTCACCGTGGGATGCGCTCAGCAGCGCGTTCAGCAGCGGCAAGCCCGCGCCTCGCGCGAAGCCCCAGGGCCGCATCGCCCTGGTGGGCGCGCCTGCTGGCGGCCTGCATGCGCCCCCCACGATGAAGTAGCGCGGTATCCCTAAGGCGCCGTCCACCCACGCAGCCGGTACACCACGCGCCCGGCCAGCTCGCGCAGCATGTCCGTGCTCTGGCTGAGCCCTCCCGCGCGCGGCAGCCAGCTCAAACGGGCCGGCGGTATCGGCGAGGAGCGCACGTCCACCACGAGCGTGTCCGCCTGGATCCCCACCGCCGCGAAGCAGCCCGCCGCCCTCGGCAGGTGCGCGGCGCTCGTCACCAGGAGCAGCGACTTCCAGCCGTGCTCACGAATCAGGGGCTCGGAGTTGAGCGCGTTCTCGCGGGTGTTGCGACTGCGACCCTCCTTCACGATGCGCTCGGGCGCGATGCCCCAGTGCTCCAACTGCCCGGCCAGCACGTCCGCCTCCACCACCGCCTCCGGCCTCGCGTCCAGGTTGCCGCCCGTCAGCAGCACCTGCTTCGCGCGCCCGTCCCGCAGCAGCTCGAAGCCCCGCATGATCCGCTCCGGCGCCGCGTTGTACTCCGGCTGGCCCGAACGCTCCGTGGCCGCCGCGTCCAACCCTCCGCCCAGCAGGATGACCGCGTCGTAGACGGTGTCCTTCCGGAAGGTGCTCACCGCGCCGCCCTCCGTCGCCCGCGTGAGCAGCGCCACCACCGGTTCGATGGAGAAGGCGTACAGCACCGCGAGCGCCGCGAGCTGGAGCCCCACCGACACGCGCGCGCGACGGCGCCACAACAGGCTGCCCACGCCCAGGAGCAACGCCCAGGTGAGCGGGGAGAGCAGCAGGTCCAACAGCTTGGAGAGGACGAGGAACATCGCGGGGCGCCCGGCTACCGGGACTTCCGTCCGCCCGCCACGTACTTGCGCGCCTCGGCTGCGTCGTCCCCCTGCGGTTCCAGGTCCAGGTAGCGCTGGTAGTGCTCGCGGGCCTCCTGGGCCTGCCCCTGCCGCGCGCTCATCCGTCCCAACTGGAGGTGACACAGCACGGAGGCGTCATCCATCTCCAGGCACCGCCGGAACTCCGATTGCGCATGGGTCGCGTTGCCGCCCCGGAGATGGTCCATGCCCAGGATGTACGACGCACTCGCCTGCGGGTGACGGTCCTTCCAGTAGTAGACGAACCCCTTCATGCCCCGAGGCACGGGGGCGGGTGGCTTGTCCGTGCTCACGACCTTCCCGCGCCCCCCCGCCGCAGACTGCGCCTCCTCCTGCGGGCCCCGGCCGGGAACGGTCTTCGGCTTCTCCGGCGGCAACCGCTCCAGCGCCACCTGCACGCGCTCGGGCAGCTCCGACGCCGACACGGTGGTCGTCCAGGGCTGATAGCCCACGAACAACAGCTCCAACCGGTGGGTCACGTGTCCTTCAGGGACCTCCAGCGTCGTCGGCGTCATCCCGGCCGATGCGCCATCCCACCGCACCTGCGCGCCCGGCGGATTCGTTACCACCTGGAGCTTGCGCGAGGGCGGGGACGACACTTCGGGGAATACCGCCCACCCGATGAACAGCCCCAGGGCCACCACCGCGAATGCACCCAGCAGCCGCACGTGCCACGTCCCACGCGCCCCGGCCGCGGGAGGCGGCTCCAGGGCCTCCCCCGTCTCCCGCTCCTCCGGATACGCCGAGTCCAGCGCGCGGTGCACCGAGGACGCCGTCGCCG
>NZ_RAVZ01000485.1 GCF_003611635.1 Corallococcus terminator
CGCCACCACACCGCGCCCGAAACCCCTCATGGTCTTTTTCCCCTCTGGCGCGGGGACCCCCGCGCCCTTCCCGTCCGGGAAAATAGGGCCGAAGGCCGGGACGGACACCCGCCCCGACGGATGCCTGCCTGGTCGCCCGCCGGGCTTTGAGGCGCCGGGCGTTGACAGGGATGCGCTCCAGGCGGGAAACACGGTGCGCGCGGGTCGCTTCCCGCCGCGCCCCCGCCCCTGCCCCGAGTCCGCATGGTTCGCTACGCCCTCGCCATCTTCACCAGCGCGTTCCTGCTCTTCGGCATCCAGCCGCTGGCGGGCCGCTACGCCCTGCCGTGGTACGGCGGCACGCCCTCGGTGTGGACCGCGTGCATGCTGTTCTTCCAGGCCGCGCTGCTCGCGGGGTACGCCTATGCGCACGCGGTGGCTTCGCGGTTGCGCCCACGCACGCAGGCCCTGCTGCACCTGGGCCTGCTGTCGGTGGCGGTGGTGGCGCTCGCGGCGCGGGCCTTCTGGACGGGCTCGCCGCTGACGCCCGGGGAAGGGTGGCGCCCCGTGGACGACCACCTGCCCGTGCTCCGGTTGATGGGCATGCTGGCTGTCAGCGTGGGCCTGCCCTTCTTCGTGCTGAGCACCACGGGGCCTCTGCTCCAGTCGTGGTTCGCCCGCGCGCGGCCGGGGCGCTCGCCCTATGTGCTGTATGCGCTCTCCAACGTCGGCTCACTGCTGTCGCTCCTGGGCTACCCCTTCCTGGTGGAGCCCTTCGTCGGCCGCAGCGCGCAGGCGTGGGGATGGACCGCGGGCTTCGGCCTCTTCGTCGTCTTCGCCATCGCCTGCGCCGGGGACCTGATTCGCCGCACGGCGACGGCGTCATCCGTGGCCCCCGTGGAGCCGGGTGGGGAGCCGGTGGGGGAGCCTGCTCCGGCGGTGACGCCCGACGCGCCCCGCCCGGGCGTGAGTCGCACGCTGCTGTGGCTGGGGCTGAGCATGGTCGCGTCGGTGTTGCTGCTGGCCACGACGAACAAGCTCTCCCAGGACGTGGCGGCGGGGCCCTTCCTGTGGGTGCTGCCGCTGGCCGTGTACCTCGTCACCTTCATCCTGGCCTTCTCGCGCGAGTCCTTCTACGCGCGGGGCCCGTACTCGGTGGCCCTCATCGCGTCGCTGGCCCTGGTGGCGTACGCGCAGAAGGAGGGCCCCGCGCTGCACCTGGGCTGGCAGGTGCTCTTCCACGCCTCCGCGCTCTTCTCTGGCGCCATGATGTGCCACGGCGAGCTGTTCCGCGTCCGCCCGGCCCCGCGCTACCTGAGCGCCTTCTACCTCTGGGTGTCCGTGGGCGGGGTGCTGGGCGGCGTGTTCGTCAGCCTGGTGGCGCCCGCCATCTTCAACGTCTACTGGGAGCACCCGCTGGCGCTGGGCGCCTGCTGCATCGTGGCGCTGGTGGGCATGATGCAGCGGCCTCCCGATGAGAAGGTGACGGCCCGCATGCAGCGCGTGCTGCGCGGGGCGATGCTGGTGATGGTGGCGGTGGTGAACCTGTCGTTCCTCGTCACCGGCGCCCTGGGCCAGGTGCGCTTCTCCGAGCGCAACTTCTTCGGTGTGGTGCAGGTGGTGGAGCAGAACCCCAACAACCCGCGTGAGCACCAGTTCACCCTGCGCCACGGCGTCATCACCCACGGCTGGCAGTACGTCGAACCGGAGCGCCGCCGCGTCACGACGTCCTACTACTCGCGCGACAGCGGCCTGGGGCTGGCGCTCGCGGAGCAGCGCCGGTGGCGGGGGGCGCTGGGGCTGCCCACCTCCCTGCGCGTGGGCATGCTGGGGCTGGGCGTGGGCGGCAGCGCCGCGCTGCTGGAGGCCGGGGACGCGGCGCGCTTCTACGAAATCAACCCCGTCATCATCGCGCTCGCGCGGGGAGAAGGCGGCTACTTCAGCTACCTGGGGGATTCGCCCGCGAAGATGGAGGTGGTGGAGGGCGACGCGCGCATCTCCCTGGAGCAGGAGCTGGAGCACGGGCCGAAGAACCAGTTCGATGTGCTGGCCCTGGACGTCTTCAGCTCGGACGCCATCCCCATGCACCTGGTGACGCATGAAGCGCTGGCGCTCTACCTCCAGCACCTGGCGCCGCATGGCGTGCTGGCGCTGCACATCAGCAACCAGTACCTGGACCTGGTCCCCATCAGCCTGGCGCACGCGAAGGCGCTGGGCCTGTTCGCCACGCTCGTGAAGACCGAGACGAAGGACGACACGCTGGCCAGCAGTTGGATCCTCCTGAGCCCGGACAAGGAATTCTCCTGGGGCTCCACCTTCAGGACGACCGGGGCGCTCGTGCGCCGGCTGTCCCTGCGCGGGGAGCCCGACTACGTCTGGACGGACGAGCGCAGCAGCGTGCTCCAGGCCGTGCGCCGCACCCGGACCCTGGAGGAACTGGGCATCCAGAAGAACGACGAAGCCCCCCCGGCGCCGCCGGTGGCCCGTCCCCAGTCCCCCTGATGCGCGATGCGCGGGGAGCGCCCTGCCTTCAGCGGCCGGGCGCGGCGGAGGACGCTGTTCCGGGCAGCGCGGACAGGCGCACGTCCAGCGCGGCCAGCACGCCCAGCACCGCGCACGGCAGCGCCAGCGTCACCGCCCCGTGGCGCAGGAAGAGGAAGGGGCCCAGCGTGGAGCCGGCGAGGAACGCCAACGCCAGGCCCACGTGCAGCCGCGTGCGTTCGAACTGCACGGCGGAGGGCAGCTCGCGCAAGCGGTGCCACAGGCCCGCCGCGCCTTCGCCCCGGAGGCCGTCGCGCACCCACGCCATCATCTGCACCAACTGGATGCCGATGTCCGTGAGCAGCCCCGTCACGTGCGTGGTGCGCACCACCGCGCCGGACAGCCGGGTGACGAGCGCGTTCTGCAACCCCATGGCGAAGGCCAGCGCCCACAGGAACACCGGCGCGCGCACGCCCACGCTGCCCGCCATCCCCACGCCGATGCCGCCCAGCACCACCGCCTCCAGCAGCAGCGCGGACACGTGCCGGCCCCTGGGGCGGTGCCGCGAGGCATCCAGCAGCACCGCCGCGCACGTGGCCCCGGCGACGAACGACGCCATCAACTGCGCGGACAGCCAGCCCGCGTCCCGGCGCCCCAGCGCGAGCGACTCGCCGAGCGTCGCCATGTGCCCGGACATGTGGGAGCTGTGCGCGCCCAGCGCGACGAACCCCACGGCGTTGACCGCCCCGGCCACGGCGGCCAGCAGCAGGGCGAGGCGTGAATAGGCGCGGCGTGTCTGCGGCGACGACTGGGCACTGAACATGGAGGGCGGGCGCGCCCTGGGAAGAAGGGGGCCACGCACCCGGCAACGCTAGACCCGCCGCCGGGCCCTGTCACGGGCCTCGCGGACGGCGGGTTTGCGACGGGGGACTGCTAGCCCGGCGGCCAGTGGAGGGGACGGCCCGCGAGCAGGTGCAGGTGGATGTGGAACACCGTCTGCCCCGCGTTGGGCCCGGTGTTCATCACCACCCGGTAGCCCTGGTCCGCGTAGCCCCGCTCGCGCGCCAGCTTCGCCGCGCCGATGTAGAGGCTGCCCACCAGCTCGCGGTCCTCGGGGGTGAGGTCGTTCATCGTGGCGATGTGCTTGCGCGGGATGAACAGCACGTGCATCGGGGCCTGGGGATTGATGTCCTCGAAGGCCAGGCAGTGCTCGTCCTGGTAGACGACCTTCGCCGGGATGGCGCCTTCGCGAATCTTGCAGAAGAGGCAGTTGGCTTCGGACATGGGCGTGGCTTAGCAACGCGCCGGGTGGGGCGGAAAGGGCCTTGCCGCCCAATCCCGCCCAATCGTCGCGCTCAAGGCAGCCGCCACGAATAGCCGGGGTCCGGCACACAGGCCCCCACGGGCAGCTTCACCAGCGCCAGCGGACCGTCCCGGGCCACCGTCGCGCCCGCGCCCTCGTTGCCCGCCAGGGTGATGACGTGGCTGTAGCGGCGCGAATTCCGGGGCGGACCGTTGTGGGGATACAGCGGCACGTTCCGGTGGAAGTAGCTGTAGCCCCCCGTCCACGCCTGGTGCACCGTCTCCACCTTCAGGCCGCACACGTCGTCCTGCCGGCCCGCGGCCTCCAGCAGCCGGTTGACCGCGCCCTGGTCGTCCCACGCGCTGTCCTTGGGGCGCGCGTGTTCGTACTGGCCCAATTCGCGAAAGGTGAGCGCCCCCGCGCTCGCGCCGGACAGGAGCGCCGCCGCCACCACCCCCACCGTGGCCGTGGCCCGCGCGGGGAAGCCGCGCAGCACGCGCAGCGCCGAATCCAGGCCCACGCCCGCCAGCGCCGCCAGCAGGGGCAGCGCCGGCACCAGGAAGCGCAGCTCCTTGTGCGGCTGCAAGGAGTGCAGGAGCAGGAAGGCCGCCGTCACGGCCGCGAGCCCCCGCGCCCGGGGCAGCCCCACCAACGCCAGCGCGCCCACGAGCATGGACAGCCCTGGCATCGCCCGGCCCAGGATGCGGAAGTAGAACTCGAAGGGCTTCGTGCCGAACGAGGCGGCCTTGCCCTGCACCAGGTTGAAGTCCAGGTAGACGATGGCCGAGTGGAACCACCGCCCCCAGGTGAGCTTGTCCAGCAGGCCAAAGGCCAGCGCCCACCCGGACAGCACCGCCAGCGCCCATCCCGCCTCGCGCCACTGCCGCCGTGCCAGCAGCACGCCCAGCAGGCCCAGGCAGAAGACGCCGTTCTGGAGCCGCAGCAGCACCGCCAGCCCCAGCAGGGACGCCCCCACCACCAGGGTCCGCCGGGAGGCCCCCGGCGCCAGGGCCAGGGCCAGCCCCAGCACCACCGGCAGCACGGAGGCGTTCTCGCTCATCGCCCGGGGGGCGAAGTACAGGGGCACGGACGCCAGCGCGAACAGGGCCGCCCCGGCGGAGGCCGCGAGCGACGACGCTCCGGACACCCGGGCGAGCCGCCACGTGGCCCACGCCGTCGCCGTGCCCACCAGGGCGAAGAAGCCCTTCACCAGCCCCAGGTAGCCCGCGGGGTCGGTGAGACCGAGCAGCCGGCCGAGCCCCAGCAGCCCCGCCACCAGCCCCGGCAGGGCCCAGTTCCGGGCGCCGTCGATGAACTCCCAGGCGACGAGTCCATAGCCATAGACGAGCCGGTGGGCGGGCTCCAGGCTCTGGTAGACCTCGTCCGGCCAGTAGATGCCGTCGTCGTGGAGCGCCCAGTACAGCCGGAAGGCCGCGCCGGCCACGAGCGCGACCGCCAGGAGCACCCCACCCAGGCGGCGCTCGGCCAGGGCTTCGGCCGGGACTCCAGGAGCAGCGGTGGGGG
>NZ_RAVZ01000486.1 GCF_003611635.1 Corallococcus terminator
TCCCCGCTCCTCCCCCCCGGCCTCCTGGAGCGCCTGCTGGCCGAAGCCATGGGCCGGGGCGCCGACTTCGCGGAGGTGTACGTGGAGCGCTCCTCCACCACGGCGGTGGTCCTGGAGGAGTCGCGCATCAAGAGCGCCCAGGTGGGCCTGGTGCAGGGCGTGGGCGTGCGGGTCATCACCGGGGCCAAGGTGGGGTACGCGTACTCGGATGACTGGGACGAGGCCGCCCTGTTCCGGGCCGCGCGCACCGCCGCCATGATTTCCCAGGGCGGCGGCTCCGAGCGCTCCTTCCCCATCAAGCGCGTCGCGGTGCCCAGCCACTACCGGGTGGCGCACGCGCTGGAGGACGTGGCGGTGGCCCGGAAGACGGCGCTGCTGTCCCGCGCGGACAAGGCCGCCCGCGCCTTCGATTCGCGCATCCAGCAGGTCAACGCCTCCTATGTGGATCAGACGCGGCGCATCGCGGTGGCCAACACCGCCGGGCGCTACAGCGAGGACACGCAGGATCAGTCGCGCCTGAGCGTGCACGTGGTGGCGCTGGGCAAGGGCGGCGAGCGGCGCACCGGCATGTACGGCAGCGGCGGCCGGGTGTCCTTCACCTACTGGGACGGCGTGACGCCGGAGAGCGTGGCGGAGGAGGCCGCGCGTCAGGCCATCGCCACGCTGGGCGCGGTGGACTGCGTGGCGGGCCCGCAGACGGTGGTACTGGCGCCGGGCTGGAGCGGCATCCTGCTGCACGAGGCGGTGGGCCACGGCCTGGAGGCGGACTTCATCCGCAAGGGCACCTCACTGTTCGCCGGCAAACTGGGGGAGAAGGTGGCCTCCGACCTGGTGACGGTCATCGACGATGGCACCGTGTCCAACGCGCGTGGCTCCATCAACATCGACGACGAGGGCGTGCCGGGCGAGCGCAAGGTCCTCATCGAGAACGGCGTCCTCAAGGGCTACCTCTATGATCAGCTCAACGCGAAGCTGATGAACCAGCGCTCCACGGGCAGCGGCCGGCGCGACTCGTTCAAGAGCCTGCCCCTGCCGCGCATGACGAACACGTTCCTGGCGCCCGGGGACCACGCGCCGCAGGACATCCTCCAGGAGGTGAAGCGCGGCCTGTACTGCGCCACCTTCGGAGGCGGACAGGTGGACATCAGCAACGGCAACTTCGTCTTCGAGGTCAGCGAGGCCTACCAGATTGAAGACGGAAAGCTGGGCCGCCCGGTGAAGAACGCCATCCTCATTGGCGTGGGGCCGGAGGCGCTGAAGAACATCAGCCGCGTGGGCAGCGACCCGATGCCGGACCCCGGCATGGGCATCTGCGTGAAGGACGGGCAGATGCTGCCCGTGGGGGTGGGCCTGCCCACCGTGCGCATCGACAACGTCACCGTGGGCGGCACGAAGGTCGGCTGAAGGCCGGACCTTTCAAGGGAACGACAACGTGAACTACGAACAGCTCGCGAAGAAGATCGTCCAGCGCGCGGTGAAGCGCGGCGCCAAACAGGCCGAAGCGTATCTGGAGGTGGGCCGCCAGAGCAGCGTGCGCGTCCGCGAAGGCCAGATTGAAGACCTCACCGAAGCCACCAGCAAGGGCGTGGGCGTGCGCGTCTTCGTCAAGGACCGGCTGGGCTTCGCGTACACCTCCGACTTCACCCCCGGCGGGCTGGAGCGCGTGGTGGACCTGGCCGTGCAGTTGGCGGAGGCCGCTGCGCCCAGCAAGTTGAACGGCCTGCCTTCCGCGAAGGACCTGGGCAAGCGGGGCGACACCGGCCTGCTCTTCGACCCCAAGGTCGCGAACCTCCCCGGCGACTGGAAGATCAACGCCGCGCTGGAGGCGGAACGCGCGGGCCGGGCCGAGGACGCGCGCGTGGCCACATTCGACTCCGTGGCAGCGGGCGACTTCGTGTCGGAGGTGTACCTGGCCTCCAGCGAGGGCGCGACGGGCGGCTACTCCGGCACGTACGTGTACCTGGTCGCCGTGCCGGTGGCGGCCCAGGACGGGCAGCTCCAGACGGGCTTCTGGCTGGACTACAAGCGCTTCCTCGACGATCTGGAGTCGCCGGAGTCCATTGGCCGGCAGGCCGCGAAGCGCGCCGTGCGCATGCTGGGCGCGAAGTCCGTCAAGACGTGTCAGGTGCCGGTGGTGTTTGATCCGCTGGTCGCCGCGAACTTCGTGCAGAACATCGCCCAGGCCGCGGACGGCAACGCCGTGTACCAACGCTCCAGCGTCCTGGCCGAACACGTTGGCAAGAAGCTCGCGGGCAACCACATCACCCTGGTGGATGACGGCCTGCTCCCCCGGGGGCTCGCCACTGCGCCCTTCGACGGGGAAGGCGTCCCCACCCGGCGCACGCCCATCCTGGACAAGGGCGTGCTGTCCGGCTTCCTCTACGACGCCTTCACCGCGCGCAAGGCGAAGGCGCGCACCACCGGCAACGCGTCGCGCGGCTACAGCGCGCTGCCGGGCATCGGCACCACCAACCTCTACCTGGAACCGGGCACGCAGTCGCCGGAGGACATCGTCCGCCAGGTGCCCCGGGGCCTGTACGTCACCGCCCTGCTCGGCCACGGCGCGGATCCGGTGTCCGGCGACATGTCCTGCGGGGCCAACGGCCTCTGGATTGAGAACGGAGAGCTGACGCACCCGGTGCAGGAGGTCACCGTGGCGGGCAACCTCCTCCAGATGCTCAAGGACGTGGACGCGGTGGGCAGCGACCTCCAGTTCCGGGGCGGCGCCGTCGGAGCGCCCACTGTCCGCTTCCGACAGCTCACCGTGTCCGGAGCGTAGTCCGCGAAGCTTCGTGGCCTACGCTGACGGCCCTCCACGCTCCAGCAAGGAGGGTCCGTCCGCATGGCCGCGAAGTCCGCCCGAAAGTCCGCCCCCGCGAAGTCGAAGTCGGCCACCCCGCGCAAGCCCCGGCGCAAGAAGGCCGAACCGAAGTCGCGGGGCCTCACCGCCGCGGACGTCGCCAGCGAGGCCGTCGCCTTCCCGGATGAACTCCTCCAGGCGGTGCGCCAGGACGGAGGACAGGTGCTCGCCGTGTACCGCGACCCGCTGGGAGGACACCCCGTCGTCTTCGCCGTGCTGCCCATCGACAAGGTGGAGCCCACGCCCTACCAGCGCGACCTGTCCGAGCCCCACGTGAAGCGGCTCGCCACCGCGATGGAGCGGCTGGACCGCTTCCTGGACCCCGTCATCGCCGTGCGCGTGCAGGGCCGCTACTGGACACCCAACGGCAACCACCGCCTGCACGCGAGCCGCATGCTGGGCGCGAAGTCCATCGTCGCGCTGCTGCTGCCGGAAGAGGACGTGGCCTATCAGATCCTCGCCCTCAACACGGAGAAGGCCCACAACCTGAAGGAGCGCTCGCTGGAGGTCATCCGCATGGCGCGGGGCCTCGTGGGCGCGGGCCGCCCGGGCAAGGAGTCCGCCTTCGGGCACCTCTTCGAGGAGCCGTCCTTCCTCACCCTGGGCGCCGCCTACGAGAAGCGCCCCCGCTACTCCGCGGGCGCCTACCACCCCTTCGTCAAGCAGGTGGAGGGCTTCCAGGAATTGCCCCTGCCGGAGGCCCTGGCCCTGCGCGACGAACGCGCGGACCGCCTCCTGGAGCTGGACGACGCGGTGGTGGCCATCGTCGCGGCCCTCAAGGAGCGCGGCCTCCAGAGCCCCTACCTCAAGAACTTCGTCGTCGCCCGCATCAACTTCCTGCGCTTCCGCAAGGACGGCGCCCCTCCCACCTTCGACGCCACGGTGGACCGCATGCTGGCCAGCGCGAAGCGCTTCAACGTGGACAAGGTCCGCCGCGAGGACATCGGCCGCATGGGAGGGGGCCCCCTGGAACCGGACGAAGAGCAGGCTTGAGGGGAATGGGGATTGCAAGGTGGGCGTACAAGAGGCCTTGCACCCCATGACTGCACCCACCGTCCTGGTCGTCGACGACGACCGCGCCAATCTCGATTCGGTCGCCCGCATCTTCCAGCGGGAGGGCTTCGCCACGCTCGCCGCCGCGCAGGGCACGGAGGCGCTGGAGATGCTTCGCCGCCCCGAGGTCAGCGTCATGGTCACCGACCTGATGATGCCCGGCATGGACGGCCAGGAGCTGCTCAAGGCCAGCCGCACCATCCGCCCGGACGTGGAGGTGGTGCTGATGACGGCCTACGGCACCGTGGAGACGGCCGTGGCCGCCATGAAGGACGGCGCCTACGACTTCATCACCAAGCCCCTCAAGCGCCACGCCCTGGTGAAGGCCGTGCAGAAGGCGCTGGAGAAGCACGCCCTCGTCCAGGAGAACACCTCCCTCAAGGCCAGGCTCGCGGAGATCAACCCGTCCGGCGGTCGCGCCATGGTGGGCCAGTCCCCCGCCTTCCGCGCCATGCTGGACACCATCCGCCAGGCGGCGCCCTCCACCGCCACGGTGCTGCTGCTGGGCGAATCCGGCACCGGCAAGGAGCTGGCCGCCAGGGCCCTGCATGAGCACTCCGCCCGGGCGCGGCAGGCCTTCATCGCCGTCAACTGCGGCGCCATCCCGGAGAGCATCCTGGAGGCGGAGCTCTTCGGCGTGGAGCGAGGCGCGTACACCGGCGCCGTGGCCCGCCGCGAGGGCCGCTTCGAGCGCGCCCACGGCGGCACCCTCTTCCTGGACGAAGTGGGCGAGATGCCCCTGGCCGCGCAGGTGAAGCTCCTGCGAGTCCTCCAGGAGGGAGAGCTGGAGCGGCTGGGCGGCACGCAGACGGTGAAGGTGGACGTGCGGCTCGTGGCAGCCACGAACAAGGACCTGCAGAAGGAGGTGGCGGAGGGGAGATTCCGCGAGGACCTCTACTACCGCCTGCACGTCGTGGAGATCCGCGTGCCCGCGCTCGCCTCTCGCCGCGAGGACATCCCGCTGCTGGCGGACGCGTTCCTGCGCCGCTTCTCCGCGAAGAACGGCAAGGTGCTGCGCGGCTTCTCCCCGGACGCGCTGGGCGTGCTGGAGAACTACGCGTGGCCCGGCAACGTGCGCGAGTTGGAGCACGCCGTGGAGCGCGCCGTGGTGCTCGCCAAGACGGACGTGCTGGAGGCCAGCGACCTGCCGGAGTCCGTGCGCAAGGGGCCCCTGGGCTCGGCCGGCCAGCTCGTCATCCCCATTGGCACCCCCATGGAGGAGATTGAACGCAGGGTCATCCACGAGACCCTGCGCCACACCAAGGGCGACAAGACGCTCGCCGCGCGGCTGCTGGGCATCGCCGCGCGCACCATCTACCGCAAGCTGGAACGCGAGCAGTTGGGCCCCGACGCCCCCCCCG
>NZ_RAVZ01000487.1 GCF_003611635.1 Corallococcus terminator
AGATGTGTAATAAGAGACAGTGCATGTACGGCGCGGTGATGGCCACGTTGCGCAGGGACGGCGCCTTGAAGCGCCCCATGTCCTCCGCGCGGCCCGTCAGTTCGATGAGGCCAGGATCCGTGGCCGGGAACGCGCCCCGGCCGTCCTCGTTGTAGAGGCCCGTGTTGTGGTACGGCAGGATGGGCTCCGGCGTGGCGTCGTGCGCCGTGGCGTCCTGGAAGTTGAAGCCGGAGTGGCAGTGGTCGCACTCCAGGCGCTCCGACAGGAACAACTCCAGCCCCCGCTTGGCCGCCGGACTCAGTGCCTGTACGTCGCCCCCGAAGAGGTAGCGGTCATACGGTGCCGTGCCGGAAATGATGGAGCGCTCGAACGAGGACAGCGCTCGCGTCAGCGTGGCCAGCGACACGGGCGTCGCCTCGCCAGGGAACGCCTCCGCGAATCGCTCCGACAGCGCCGCGTCCTCCCGCAGCCTCCCGAGCAACGCCTCCTGCTGATCCGCGTTGCCCAGCTCCACCGGCTCCGTGCCGAACAGCGGCGTCAGCGCCTGCGCCTCCAGCGTGGTGAGCGCCGGGTTCGCCCAGGTGAGGCTCGTTGCGTAGGCCACGTTGGCCAGGCCCTGCCCGTTGCGGCGGTGCGCCTGTCCGGTGCTGCCCACCGAATGCACGCGCCCGTCGGTGAAGGCGCGCTCCTGCTCGTGGCACGAGCCACAGGACTGCGTGCCGTTGAGCGACAGGCGCTTGTCGTAGAAGAGGCTCCGGCCCAACTGCACCTTCGCCTCCGACATCGGGTTGTCCTCGGGCACGCGCGGCGTGGGAAAGCCCGCGGGCAGCTTCCAGTCGTAGGGCGCGGGCCCGTCCGGTGGAAGCTCCGGGTCCGTGCAGGCCGTGCTCAACAGCACCGCCGTCGCCAGGGACTTCCACGGCTGCCATCGTCGTCGTGCCACGGCGGGTGCTCCTATTCGGCCCGGATGAAGGACTGCGCGGCGGGGTTCGCGGCCTGCGCTCCGAAGCCGAGCCCCAGCCGTTCGAAGAGCGGCGCGCAGTCGCTGTCACCCTGTGACGACATGCAGCCCTCGGCGGTGCCCGTCGCGTTCACGTCCAGGTTGGAGGCAGAGAAGAACGCGCCCAGGTCCATCACCACCTTGCCCGTCGCCAGGTTGAAGTCATCCAGCTTCACCTCCGGACGGTTGTTGTTCGTGCAGCCCGCGGTGCCGCTCGTCTGGCCCTCGGGCGGAGGCGCGCAGTCGGTGCTGCCCAGGTGCATGACGTGGCCCTGGCTCAGGCCCGTGGTGCGGCCCTCGATGCGCGTGAAGAGGTAGCCGAAGCGCCAGCTCCAGAACAGGCCGGTGTCATTCAGCGGCGCGGGCGCGGTGGTCAGGTCGTTGTGGTTCAGCGTCTCCGGCACGCCCAACGTGAAGCGCACGCCGTGGTAGTCGCCCCGCGGCACCGTGCCCTTGATGGCCGTGTTCATGCCTTCCGTGCCCTGGGTGCACAGGCCGTCCTTGTTGGCGAAGTCCAGCAGCACCACGCCGCTGCTCTGCCAGGTGCTGTCTTCCAGCGTGACGGGCACTTCCTTTCCGTCCGCGGAGAGCAGCCGCACGTCGTGCACGTAGACGCGGAAGTCCATCGGCTCGTAGGTCGTCTTCGACGTCCCGACGTTCGTGTAGACGCTGCCACACGCGAAGGGCTCCGTGCCCACGCGCGCGATGACGGGGATGTTCACCGTCTGGGGCGAGGGCACTTCGTCCTCGCCACAGCCAACGACACCCAGGAGGGCCAGCGGAAGGAGGAGGCGGGAGCGGAGCACGGAGGTCATGGGAGGCTTCCTTGAAAGGTACTTCCCCTCTAACGCACCGTCCGTCCAGACATGCCGTGGCATGTTGCCGCACCCGGGCTCCCGCTACGCCACCTCGCGCGCTTCGTCCGGAACCGGAACGCTGGCACTGCGCGCGCGCCGCTTCTGGATGGAGAGGAAGAGCGCCTCGTGCGTCGCGGGGGAGGGCAGGTCCACGTCGCCGCCCGGCTGGCCGAACGCCGCCACCGCGTCGCGCAGCGCCTCGCGCACGGACAGGGCCAGCATCAGCGGCGGCTCGCCCACGGCCTTGCTGCCGTGGATGACGCCCTTCTGCTCCGCCCGCTCCACGAACTTCACCCGCAGGTCGATGGGCGCGTCGCTGAAGGCCGGCACCGCGTAGGTGCTGGCCGAGTGCGTCAGCAGCCGCCCCTTGCCGTCCCAGCGCAGCTCCTCGCCGGTGAGCCAGCCCACGCCCTGCACGAAGCCGCCCTCCACCTGCCCGCGGTCCACGCCGGGGTTGAGCGAATCGCCCACGTCTTCCATCAGGTCGGAGCGCACCACGCGCTTCATGCCCGTGTCGCCGTCAACCTCCACCTCGCTCACCGCCGCGCCATAGGCGAAGTAGAGGAACGGTCGGCCCCGGCCCTTCACCCGGTCGTAGCCGATGCCCGGCGTGCGGTAGTAGCCCGTGACGGACATGCCCACGCGCTCACGGTAGGCCTCCTCCACCACGTCCGCGAAGGGCAGGCCCTGCTCCGGCCGCGACGCCGCCGCGATGACGCCATCCCGGAACAGCAGCGCGTCCGGGGACACCGCCTGTCCGTGCAACTGCACGAGCATCCGCGCGGCCACCGGCGCCAGCCGCTCGCGCAGGGTGATGCACGCCTCGCGCACCGCCGCGCCGTTGAGGTCCGAACCGCTGGAGGCCGCCGTCGCGGACGTGTTGGGCACCTTGTCCGTCGCCGTCTGCGCCACGCGCACGCGGTCCGCGGACAGGCCCAGCTCGCGCATGGCCACGCCTTGAATCTTGGTGTGCAGCCCCTGGCCCATCTCCGTGCCGCCGTGCGACAGCAGCACGGAGCCGTCGCGGTACACGTGCACCAGCGCGCCCGCCTGGTTGAGGAAGGTGGCGGTGAAGGAGATGCCGAACTTCATCGGAGTAATCGCGAGGCCGCGCTTGAAGCGGGGGCTCTTCGCGTTGAAGGCATCCACCTGCGCGCGGCGCTGCTGGAAGTCGGAGGACTCCATCAGGTCGTTCCACAGCTTCGGCAGACGGTTGTCGTCCAGCTCCTGGCCGTAGTGCGTGGTGTTGGTGTCGCCGACGCCGTCATAGAGGTTGCGCTGGCGAACTGCCTCCGGCGCCAGTCCCAGCACGCTCGCGATGCGGCCCAGGATGTCCTCCATCACCAGCATGCCCTGCGGCCCGCCGAAGCCCCGGAACGCGGTGTTGGACACCAGGTGCGTCTTCGCCACGCGGCCCGAGTAGCGCACCGACGGGACGTAGTAGCCGTTGTCCAGGTGGAAGAGGGCGCGGTCGGTGATGGACTCCGACAGGTCCAGGGACCAGCCGCCGTTGGAGACGAGCTCCGCCCTCAACGCGAGCAGCCGGCCCGTGGCGTCGAAGCCCACCTCCCACTCCGCGTGGAACGGATGGCGCTTGCCGGTGACGGCCATGTCCACGTCCCGGTCCAACATCCACTTCACCGGCCGGCCCGTGAGCACCGCCGCCAGCGCCACCAGCGCGGCGGGCGCGTTGCCCTGCGTCTCCTTGCCACCGAAGCCGCCGCCCATGCGGGGCGCCTTCACCACGACGCGGCTTCTGGGGATGTGCAGCACGTGCGAGATGACGGCCTGCACCTCCGACGGGTGCTGGGTGGAGGACGTCACGGTGACGTCGCCGTCGTCTCCGGCTTCAGCGAAGGCGGCGTGCGTCTCCAGGTAGAAGTGCTCCTGGCCACCCATTTCAATCTCGCCGCCCAGCCGGTGCGGGCTGGATGCGAGCGCGCTGTCCACGTCGCCCCGGCGGATGATGTGCGGGTCGGTGTGGTAGCTGCCCTGCGCCCGGGCTTCGGTCAGCGTGAGCACCGCGGGCAACGGCTCGTAGTCCACCACCACCTGACGGGCTGCTTCGCGGCAGGCCTCGGGGGTTTCACCGATGACGAGCGCCACCACCTGCGAGTGGAAGAGCACCTCGTCCTTCGCGAGCAGCGGCTCGTCGTGGCGGATGGGCCCGGTGTCGTTCATGCCCGGGATGTCCTCCGCGAGCAGCACCTTCACCACGCCGGGCACCTTCAGCGCGGCGCTGGCGTCGCGGCGGAGGATGCGCGCGTGCGCGTGCGGCGACAGCACCGGCCACACCGTCAGCATGGGACGGCGCTGCGCCAGGTCATCCACGTACTGCGCGCTGCCCGTCACGTGGCCCAGCGCGCTCTCATGGCGCAGCTCGCGGCCCGCGTCCGCCGTGGCGGAGGGCTCTCCGGTGATGAAGCGGGGCCGTTCGTCCAGCACGGGGCTGCGCTCGCCGGAGACGAACTTCTCGAAGAGCGACACCACCAGCCCGCGCCGGTAGTCCGCGCTGCCGCGCAGGTCGCTGATGGGCGTGAACTCCGCCGCGAGCGTCGTCCGGACGCGCGCCACCGCCTCGGCGTTCCAGGGGTGGCCCACGAGCAGCGCTTCGGTCTTGAGCGCGCGCACCGGCGTGGCCGCCACGCCGCCGTAGCCGAGCCTCGCGGTGCGCACGATGCCCAGGGAGTCCGTTTCGATGCAGAAGCCCGCCGCGACGATGCTGATGTCCAGCTCCCGGCGCTTGGACACCTTGAAGCTGTCCGAATGGCGCTTCAGGCCACTGTCCTTCGCGGGCGCGTGGGGGATGACGATGAAGCGGACGACCTCGTCCGGCTGGAGCGCCGTCTTGCGGTAGGCGAGGAAGAAGTCCGACAGCGCCAGCGTCCGCTCCCCGCGCACGGAGGCGAGCACCAGCTTCGCGTCCAGCGCGAGCAGCACCGGCGCCAGGTCGCCGATGGGCGACGCCGTGACGAGGTTGCCCGACAGCGTGGCGCGGTGGCGGATCTGCCGCGAGGCGAAGACGTTGAGCATCTTCGCCATCTCCGGCACCTCGGAGCCCAGCGCGTCCTCCACGTCCACCAGCGACGCGGCGCCGCCCACGTACCAGCCGTCTTCTTCCCGGCGGATGGCGCGCAGGGACTCCACGCCCTCGGTGGAGATGAGGAAGGGGTAGCGGCGGGACTTCTTGGTGATGTCCACGCCCAGCTCCGTGGCCCCGGCCACGAGCATCGCCTCCGGGTGCAGGGCCCTCAACGCGAGCAGGTCATCGAGCGTCCCGGGCCGCAGGAACAGGCCGTCCCGCGCTTCGTAGCGCAGGGGCGGGGTGGGGGAG
>NZ_RAVZ01000488.1 GCF_003611635.1 Corallococcus terminator
GCCTGGGCGTTCGCGCGAGCCGGCGCCGCTTCGGACACGGGCCCCGCGCCCGCGAGCACGGCGAGGCCGCACAGGCCCACCCAACGCGACAGGGCGGGACGTGACGGAGCCAGCGAGGGACGAACACCGCGGGGGCGGGACGACGGGCTCGGCATGCGGGACTCCCGGTGGAGTGGGGTCCCCGTTATACGACGGCTGCCGGTCCGGACTCGATACAGCTAAGGTCGCGGATCATGGCCGGACGCGTTTTCTTCTTCCTCCAGCACGCCACGTACGAGCCCGCCTTCCAGGCCGGCTCCATGGGCATCACCGCCGCCGCGATGGGGGACGACGTCTACTTCGTCTTCGCCTTCGAGGCCCTGCGCCAACTGGTCCGGGGCGGCTTCGGCCTCGCCCACAGCGAGCGCGAGCGCACGGAGGCGGCTCGGGCGGAAGGGCTCAACGTCCCCACGCCAGCCCGGATGCTCGAGGAGGCCCGGGCCCTGGGTGCGAAACTCGTGGCCTGTGACACCACGGTGCGCATCTGCGGCCTGACGCCCCAGGAACTGCAGGGCACCCTCGACGAGGTCATGGGCCTCGCCTCCATCTGGCGGCTGACGGAGGGCGCGCGCGTCCTCACCCTGTGAGCGGGTGGGGCCACATGCCTTGCGGATGGATGTGGGTGTCCGACCTCGGATGGACGCTGACCCGGCGGGATCGCCTGTTGTTGCAACTTGGCAGCTTCACCTGAATGGGACCTGCCTGCTGCGAGTCGCTGTAGCCTCGGTGGGCGCTCACGCGTTACGCTGGCGGCTCGTGGTTCGTGGTCCCCCTCCAAGAAGGAATTCCCAAAGCCTATGCGCGCCAAGTTGACCCCCCTGAGCGCACTGCTGGCCGGCATCGTCGGTGGTGCCATGATGGCCGGCTGTCAAACGTACGACTTCGAGCCTGTGGATCCGCTCGCGATCGCCCAGACGACGAAGGAGACGGTGATCACGGCGCGCGGAAGCAAGCCGGACGTCATGCTGCTGGTGGACACCTCCGGCTCCATGACCTTGCCGGTGAATCCAGAGCTGACCGTGAACGGCGTGAAGGTCTGCCACGGCCAGACCGAGCAGGGCCAGGACTACATCTGCGGCGAGAGCCGGCCTTCTTGCGATACGTCCAAGTGCCCTACGCGCTGGTCGGATCTCCAGGCCGCCATGGGCCCGTTCCTCACGGAGAGCGGCAGCCTCGTCCGCTTCGGCCTGACGACGTATCCCGCGCCCATCACGGTGGAAAACCCCACCGTGCCCCAGCTCTGCGCCCCGGCCGGCGAGGGCGGGAGCGTTCGCCTCGCGATCCCGACCACGCTGGACTCGGACCTGGAGCTGCTGGACCATGCGAAGGGCCTCAACGCGCTCCTGCAGGCGATTCCCAACGGCGGCGCGAACCGCCCCCGCGGTGGTACGCCGACGAGCGGAAGCCTGGCGTTCGCGGGCTCGAAGCTGACGACGGACCCTGCGGAGCGTCCCCAGATCATCATCCTGCTGACCGATGGTCTGCCGAACTGCAACGCGGAGAACGAGTACAACGGAAGCCAGGCCGAGCAGTGCGCCTGCACGGTGGCCACGTCGCAGTGTGTCGTGCCAGAGAGCCCGTACTACAATCGGGGCTGCCTCGATAAGAATGCCTCGGTCGCGGCGGTGCAGACCCTGAAGGCGCGCCAGATCTCCACCATCGTCATCGGCTTCGGCGCGGAGACGTCGGCGGGCGCCGGTCCCCAGGTGCTCAACGCGATGGCCAGCGCGGGCGGCTTCGCGCGCACCTGCCGCGCGGACATCGACTGCGGCGCGGGTGACACCTGCGACGTGGCGGCCCAGCTCTGCGGCCGTTCCTTCTATCAGGCGGGAAATCAGGAGGAACTGTCGGCCGCGTTGAAGGCCATCAGCGAGAAGCTCATGCCCGGCGAGCCCTGCTACATCCAGCTCGACCCGAGCCAGCTCCCGTCGGACCCTTCGCTCATCGTCGTCTACATCAACGGCGAGCGCACGCTCGGCGGGCCGGACTCCTGGTCTTTGGTCGACACGGGCGTGCGGTTCACCGGCAGCACCTGCGCGCGCCTCGAAGCGTCGCGTCCGGAAGCCCCGGTCAGCGTCGAAGTGCGCGCCATCCGCGAACTCTAGAGCGCGGCGGGCGGAGGCGGCTTTACCCGGGCCATGGCGGGGGTTATAGGACCTCGCCAGGCCGGTCGCCTCCGCCATGAAAATCACTGTCCTTTCGCGCTCCGCCTCCATTTCGTCCACGCGGCGGATCGTCGACGCAGGTCGCGCGAGGGGACACCGGGTCCGCGTGCTCAACCCGCTCCGGGTGCAGATGCATCTGGACGGGGGCAGCCGGGCCACCCTGCTGTACGACCGCAAGAAGCTGACGCCCACCGACGTCGTCATCCCGCGCATCGCCCTGTCCATCAGCACCTACGGGCTCGCGGTGGTGAACCAGTTCGGTCTGGCGCGCGTGCCCCTGGTGAACCATGCCCAGGCCATCGCGCAGTCACGCAACAAGATGCGCGCGCTCCAGCTCCTGTCCGCCCACGGCATCGACATCCCGGCCACGGTGATGGCCCGCGACGCGGCCCACCTCAAGGAGATGGTGGGCCTCGTGGGCGGAGTGCCCGTGCTGGTGAAGCTCCTCCAGGGCCAGGAGAAGCACGGCGTGATGGTGTGCGAGAGCCTCCAGTCGCTGGAGGCCGCGCTGGAGGCGGTGCTCGGCCTGGGCCACAACATCATCATGCAGGAGTACGTGCGGAGCACCGGCCAGGACGTCCGGGTGCTGGTGGTGGGAGGCGAGGCGGTCGCGGCGGTGCTGCGCAAGCCGCGCCCCGGCCGCCTCTCGCACACCCTCAACCGGGGCGCCCGGCTGGAGGCCCTGGCCCTGTCACCCGGCCACCGCGCCACCGCGGAGAAGGTCGCCCGGCTGGTGGGCCTGGAAGTGGCCGCGGTGGACATCCTGGACGTGCAGGGGCAGCCCAAGGTCTTTGAAGTGAACAGCTCGCCCGCGCTGCTGGAGATGGAGGCCGCGACAGGCATGGACCTGGCCACCCCCATCATCCTGCGCGCGGAGGCGCTGGTGGCCGGGGCGGTTCCCGTGTGGAGCGCCGCGCTGGAGACGCCCCAGGCGCTGCTGCCGCCTCCGCCACCGCGCAAGGCTCCCGTGAAGGTGGGCGTGCCCCGGAGTTAGAAGAGAAAGGGCTCCCCGCGCGTCCCAAGCCCCGGTATACGAGCGCCGCCTTCCAGGAGACGACCCATGCTGAACCCCCGCCGCTTCCCGCACCTGGCCACCCTGTTGCTGACCTTCGTCAGTGCCCCGGTGCTGGCCCAGGACGTGGACCCCGCCACCCTCTACGAAGTGACCACCGAGGGCACGTCGACGCAGGTGAAGGCGGGAGGGCAGGGCACCTTCGTGCTCGCCATCAAGTCGAAGGCCGGCGCCCACGTCTCCGACGAGGCCCCCCTGAAGCTGGAGCTCACGGGCACCCAACTGACCCCCGCGCAGAAGACGCTGACCCGCGAGCAGTCGGTGGCGAAGAAGGCCCAGGGGCAGCAGTTCGTGGATCCGCGCTTCGAGGTCCCCTTCACGGCGGTCTCCGCCGGCAAGGGCACGCTGGATGCGACGCTCACCTTCTTCATCTGCACGGAGAAGATCTGCGCCCGTCAGAAGAAGACCTTCTCGCTGCCCGTCGAGGTCCAGTAGCCCCCATGCGAGAGCGTTCACCCAAGGCCGGCAGCGATCGCGAGCGCGGGAGTCCCGAAGCGCCGCGCTACGTCTATGGCATCAACCCCGCGCTGGAAGCCCTCCGCGCCCATCCCGACGCCGTGGAGCGCATCTTCCTCGTCGACGGGCAGGTGGCCGCCAAGGCCGCGGGCGAATTGCTCAGCCGCGCCCGGGATGCCGGGGTCAAGGTGGAGAAGGTCGGCAAGGAACGGCTGAACGCCATGGCGGAGGGCGGCGTCCATCAGGGCGTCGTCGCCGAGCTCCGGGGCTTCCAGTACGTGGACCTGGAGGACGTGCTCGCGGTGGCGAAGGCACGCTCCCAGCCGCCCCTGGTGGTCGTGCTCGACGGCATCCAAGATCCGCACAACCTGGGGGCCATCATCCGTTCGGCCCACGCTCTTGGGGCCCACGGCGTCGTCCTGGCCAAGGACCGCGCGGTGCAGGTGACGGGCACGGTGGCCAAGGCCTCCGCCGGCGCTGTCGAGTACTGCGCCATTGCCCGCGTCACCAACATCTCCCGTGCCCTGGAAGAACTGAAGGAAGCGGGCCTCTGGGTCGCGGCTGCGGACATCGAGGGTTCCGAGCCCCTGTGGAGCGCCCGGCTGGACGGTCCCCTGGCGCTCGTCGTGGGCGCCGAGGGGGCGGGCGTGAGGGAAGGGGTCCTCAAGCACTGCGACTTCCGCCTCCGGATTCCCATGGGCGGTCAGGTTGGTTCATTGAATGCCTCGGTTTCCGCCGCGATTCTGCTATACGAGGTCGCCCGTCAACGGGGCCGTCCGGCCCGCTGACGAACCCGGATCAATCTCCTTGACTTGGAGAGTGGGGACTTCTAAAAGGTCGCGCCTCTCAAGTCGCTGCCGGGTGGTTGACGGTCCGCCCGGGATGAGGTAGGGCGGGGCAGTTGCTGGAGTGATGCCGGTGTAGCTCAGTCGGTAGAGCAACTGATTTGTAATCAGTAGGTCGCGGGTTCAAATCCCGCCGCCGGCCAGGTAGGACGGGCCGCGGAGTAGGGCCCGGGACACGAAGTCGGTTTGGCAGTTTGTGTGTAGGAATCGGCCGCAGCACCACAATTGAATATCTGGAGGGATACCCAAGCGGCCAAAGGGAGCAGACTGTAAATCTGCCGGCTCTACGCCTTCGATGGTTCGAATCCATCTCCCTCCACTCGGCAATGCGGGAATAGCTCAGTTGGTAGAGCGTCAGCCTTCCAAGCTGAATGTCGTGGGTTCGAATCCCATTTCCCGCTCCAACCGTTGTAGTGCATCGCCAAGCCCTGATAGCTCAGTTGGCAGAGCGCGTCCTTGGTAAGGACGAGGTCACCAGTTCAATCCTGGTTCAGGGCTCCATTTTTCGAGGAGTGTCATGTCCAAGGAAAAGTTCGATCGCAGCCTGCCCCACGTGAACATCGGAACGATTGGGCACGTGGACCACGGCAAGACGTCTCTGACGGCCGCCATCACGAAGGTGCTCGCCAAGTCCGGTGGCGC
>NZ_RAVZ01000489.1 GCF_003611635.1 Corallococcus terminator
ACCCGGGGCGGGGCCTTGGCCGGACAGGCCGTGAGGGAGAGGACACAAAGGCCGAGCGGAAGGGTGACGAGGGTGCGGTGCATGGGGCGCGGATATTCTCCCAACCGACGTGCGTGTGGGACGTGTTTGCTTCCCCAGGGATGACTCTCTAACCTTCGGGCCGACATGAGCCTTCGCCGCTTCGCCGTCCTGTCGCTTGTCGCCGCCCTGGCAGTCCCCTCCGCGGTGTTCGCCCAGGATGAAGATGATCTCCTCGCGCCTACGGAGTCGAAGCCCACGAAGCCCAAGGGCAAGCCCAAGGCGGTGAAGCCGGCGCCCAAGCGCAAGCCTCCCGCTCCGAAGAAGGAGCGCGTGGGCAAGAAGACGAAGCCGGGCAAGACGCCGGCGGTGTCCCCCGCTGACGCGCCCGACGCCGCGAAGTCCGCCATCGCGTTCAAGCTGGGCAGCAACGCGCGCGGCGCGAAGATCACCGTGGACGACCTGGAGGTGAACACCCAGGCCCCCGTGGAACTGGCGCCGGGTGAGTACCGCGTGATGGCCCGCCGTCCGGGCTACTCGGACTTCCTCCAGCGCGTCGTGGTGTCGCCGGGCCAGACGACGGACGTGACGGTGGCGCTGGAGGTGGCGACGGGCATCGCCAGCCTGCACGCGGACGTGCCTCGCGCCACCGTGTACGTGGATGGCGTGAAGGTTGGCGTCACGCCCATGGAGAACTACAGCATCAGCCCGGGCCAGCATGAGGTGGAGTTCCGCGCCCCGGGCCTCAAGGACGTGAAGAACATCGTCGTGCGCGCCGGCCAGCCCTACCTGGTCGAAGGGCGCCTGCGCCCGGTGGCGGACTCGGATGTGCCGCGCAACGCGGTGCTGGAGCCGGCGGCGACGCCCCTCGAACCGGTGGAGCAGCCGGGGCTGGCGCTGGGCACGGAGCAGCCGCCAGAGGTGAAGGAGAGCAGCGACAAGTCGTGGTACCAGCGCTGGTACGTCTGGGTTGGCGTGGGCGTGGTGGCCGCCGCCGCGGGCGCGGGGGCCTACGCGGCGACCCGGCCTCCGGAGGCGCTCGACGCGGACCGCGACGTCTGCGGTGGGACGTGCGACGGCAAGATCGGTGCGGGTCTGCGCTCGGGGATTCCTGCGGGCGCCCTGCGCTTCTGATGCACTTCCCGAGTCGGTGAGGCCGTACCGCGCGGGGGCTGGTGACTGCCCCCGCTGGTTCGAGGTGCTTCCCGGGTCGGTGAGGCCGTACCGCGAGGGGGTTGCGTGACCGCCCCCTGAAGTTCGAGGTGCTTCCCGGGTCAGTGAGGCCGTACCGCGAGGGTGCTGCTTACTGCCCCCTCAGGTCGTCCTCGCTGCGGCCCGCGCCCGGCTCCAGCCGCAGGTAGAGGGCCGTCACCCGGCCCACGCCCCAGAAGTCCAGCGCGGTGGCGCGGATGCGGAAGGGCTCCGACTCCGGCAGCAGGCTGGTGATGTCGACCTCGTTGGGCTCGAAGCTGAAGGCGTGCCGGCCCAGGTTGTCCACCTGCTCGTTGCCGACGAAGACGCTGTCGGTGAAGCCCACCGCGGCGCGGCGCGACACCTTGCCCTTCGCGTCCAGCACCTCCAGCAGCAGGAAGTTGTCCACGGCGAAGCCCTGGGTGCAGGCCTCATCCCCGCAGAGGCGAGCCTGCGCGCCGTCCAGCATCAGGGGCTGCGTCTCCGCGGTGGCGACGACGCGGGGCGTGCGCTCGCCCTCGCGCGTGTCCACCTCCACGTCCTCACGTCGTCCCTCCAGGCTGGCGGTTTCCCGCTCGGGAGTGTTGGGCAGCAGGCGCACCGAGCGGGGCTTCGCCGACGCGGCGGCGGCGGCAGTGGGCACGGGGACCTGCTTGGCACAGGCGGCCAGGAGGCCAACAGCGGCGGTCAGGGTCAACGTTCGCGGGTGGATCACAGGGAGGCTTGTAGCGAGCGCCCCCGGAGCGGGTCAATTAGCATGCCCCCATGAGGACCTTCCCCGGATGGTGGCTGCTGTGCGTGCTCGTCGCAGGCCCGGCCGTCGCGGCACCGCCCCGTGCCCCCCTGTCGACGCCGGCCTCCATCCCGGGCGCGGGCAGCGTGGCGCCGGAGGTCCAGCTCTGCCTCCAGCACCTCAA
Organism: Corallococcus terminator; assembly: GCF_003611635.1. GTDB lineage: Bacteria > Myxococcota > Myxococcia > Myxococcales > Myxococcaceae > Corallococcus > Corallococcus terminator. The sequence goes on from NZ_RAVZ01000489.1 coordinate 2,127, forward strand.
GCCGTCGGAGCGGGACCGGGCCGCGCGGGCGCTGGGGCCGCTGGACGGCCTGCCGCGCTACCGCGTGCAACTGGAGGTGGAGCCGAAGGAGCGGCGCGTGTCGGGCAAGGTGCAGGTGGAGCTGGTGGCGAAGGGCCCTGATCCCCTCACCGAGCTGTACCTGCGGCTGACGCCCAACGCCCGTTCGCGGCAGGTGACGCTCTCCGCCGCGAAGCTCAACGGCAAGGCCGTGACGCTGGAGCCGGGGCCGGAGCCCACGTTGCAGCGCGTGGCGGTGGAGCCGCCGGTGGCGCCGGGCGGCACGGTGTCACTGGAGCTCGCTGTGAAGGGCACCGTGCCCCGGGCGGCGCCGGGCGCGGAGTCGCTGGCCGGCGGCCTGGGCGGGCTCATGGGGGGCGGCAAGCAGTCCGGCGCGGAGGACCACGGGGCCTTCTCCGCCACGGCGGACGTGGTGAGCCTGGTGGGCGTGGTGCCGCAGGTGCCACCCATGGATGCGCAGGGACGGCCGTGGGCCGGGCCGCAGGGGCAGGGGGACCTGGCGCTGTATGAACCCGCGCACGTGCTGGCCACGCTCACCGTGCCCGCGGGCTGGGCGGCGCACGCCACCGGGACGCCGCTAGGGGAAGTGCCTGAACGCGACGGCCGCGTGCGCTACAGCTTCGCGGCCGCGGCGGTGCGCGACTTCCCGGTGCTGGTGACGCGCGGCTACCAGTCCGCCACCGCCACGGTGAACAGCGTCACGGTGGAGAGCCACTTCGCGCCCCAGGACGCGGAGGTGGGCAAGCGCGTGCTCAAGTACGCGTCGCAGGCCCTGTCGGAGTTCGAGAAGCGCCTGGGTCCGCTGCCCTACACGCACTTCCGCGTGGTGCAGGCTCCGCTCAGCGGGGGCGCGGGCGGCATGGAGTTCCCGGGGCTTGTGACGGTGGCGACGTCGCTCTACCGCGCGAAGGCCAATCCCATGGCGTTGCTCGGGGGGATGCCCGGCATGGACGAAGCGCTCCAGCAGTTCATGGGCGCGCAGGGCGCGGGCCTGATGGCCCAACTGGGAGATTCACTGGAGCGCACGCTGGAGTTCACCGTGGCGCACGAGGTGGCGCACCAGTACTTCGCCGGACTCGTGGGCTCCGACCCCATCCACGACCCCGTGGTGGACGAGTCCCTGGCGCAGTACGCCGCGCTCCTCTACATCGAATGGGCCCACGGCAAAGAGGCCGCCGAGTCCCTGAAGCAGGAGGCCCTGGTGATGCCCTACCAGCTCTTCCGCATGTCGGGTGGCAAGGACGGCCGCGCGGACCGGCCCGCGGGCGACTTCACGGGCGGCGAGATGGAGTACGGCGCGCTGGTGTACGGCAAGGCGCCGCTGCTGCACCAGGCGTCGCGCGAACTCATGGGGGATGAGGCCTTCTTCAAGGGCCTGCGCGCGTACGTGGACACGTACCGCTTCAAGTGGGCCTGCCGCTCGTGCTTCACGCAGGAGCTGGCGAAGGCGAGCCCCCCGAACGCGAAGGCGCTGGGCGCCCTGCGCACGCGCTGGTGGGAGGAGGCCCACGGCGACGAGGACCTGGGCAAGGCGGACCTTCAGGGCCTGATGGGCGCCATGGGCGGCGACCTGGGCGACGTGAAGCTGGATGCCCAGACGCAGAAACTGCTGGAGGAGCTCATCCCCCAGCTTATGGGGCAGTGACGGGGGCTGTCAGTCGAACAGGGCCTGCACGAACTCGCGCGGCTCGAAGCGGCGCAGGTCGGCGATCTTCTCGCCCACGCCCACCCAGACCACCGGCAGCTTCAGCTCGTCGCAGATGCCGATGATGACGCCGCCCTTGGCGGTGCCATCCAGCTTGGTGAGCGCGATGGCGGTGACGCCCACGGCCTCGTGGAACTGCTTGGCCTGCATGATGGCGTTCTGCCCGTTGGTGGAGTCCAGCACGAGCAGCACCTCATGGGGGGCTCCGGGCAGCGCCTTGTCCATCACGCGCTTGACCTTCTTGAGCTCCTCCATGAGCGGAGCCTTGGTGTGCAGCCGGCCCGCCGTGTCCGCGATGACGACGCTGGCGCCTTCCGCCTGCGCCTTCTTCACCGCCTCGAAGATGACGGAGCCCGGGTCTCCGCCGTCGGTGCCCTTCACCAACTGGGCGCCGGCGCGCTCGGCCCACACGTCCAACTGTTCGGTGGCGGCGGCGCGGAAGGTGTCGCCCGCGGCGAGCACCACCTTCTTGCCCTGGCCGGTGAGCTGCGCGGCCAGCTTCCCGATGGTCGTCGTCTTCCCGGCGCCGTTGACGCCCACTACCATCACCACGTGCGGCGGGCCTCCGCCCTCCAGCGAGCGCGGCACGGGCAGGTCCACCATCCGCGCGACCTCCTCGCGGATGACGCCCTTGATGCGCTCCGGGTCGCTCAGCTCCTTGCGCTTGAGCTTCTCGCGCGCCACCTCCACCAGGTGGTTGGCGGTCCGCACACCGATGTCGGCGGTGAAGAGGATCTCCTCCAGCTCCGCCAGCACGGACTCGTCCACTTCGCGCTGCTGACCGAACAGCCCGTTGAGCCGGGCCATGAAGCCCTGGCTCTTCGTGCGGTCCAGGCCCTGCGCCAGCGTGCGGCCACCTTCGGCCTCCACCTTGGCGCGCGCGGCGGCGGCTTCGGCCTGACGGGCGGCCTCCGCCTGGGCGGCCTCCTGGGCCAGGGCCTCTTCGCGCAGGCGGACCCCCTCGGCGACCTCCCGCTTGCGGCGCTCGCGCGTCTCGTCGTCGACGGCCTTCTTGGCGCGGTACTCGACGCGCTTGGCCTCTTCCTCGCGCTCCTTGAGGGCGCGGGCCTCCGCCTCCAGGCGGGCGCGCTCGGCGCCGTCCTTCGTGGCGCGGGCGGCGAGCGACGCGGACTCGCGCTGGCGGCGCAGGTCCTCCGTGCGGGCGTGGGCGTCCTCCGCGTCCCGGCGCAGGGCCAGCTCCGTGTCGGAGGGCGGCAACTCCACGCGCAGTTCGGGGCGCTCGGCGGGAAGCTGGGGCGCCTGCTCGGGCGGCTTGCGGGGGGCCTCGGGCGGGCGCTTGCGGCCGAACAGCTTGCGGGCCGCCAGGACCATCAGG
>NZ_RAVZ01000048.1 GCF_003611635.1 Corallococcus terminator
ACCCATTCCCACCCCGACACGGAAGTCCTTCCCGCAGAAGAGCGCCACCACCACGCCCTGGAGCAACAGCTCGGTTCCCGCGAAGACGCCTGCCGCGCAGCAGCCGGCCCACGGAATGTCCCCCAGCTCCCTCCGGACCGCGGCCGCGAAGCATTCCGCGTCGTACTGGTCCGTGCACAGGACGAGGGCGAAGGTGGGGGCCTCTGCTCCTCGCAGCGCCTGTTGGCACGCTTCGCGAGAGGCAGCTTCGCAATCCGGCGAGCTGCTCTTTCCAGTCTGGATCCGCATGGACTCCAGAATCGATATGCACTGAGGGACGCGCTCGCAGGAGTCGACGGCTTCGTTCGCGCCTCGCCCACCAGGATGGCAGCGCCTGTTCGCCCCTTCCGCCTATGCTCGCGGCACCAGGAGAAGCTGCCAATGGCGCTGGAGCTGCGAATCGCCTCGTACAACATCCTCGCGGACGCCTACGTCAAGCCCGAGTGGTTCCCGCACACGCCCGCGGACCTCCTCCGTCCGCGGGGGCGCCAGGAGGCGTTGGCCCGCCGGATCGCGGGGCTGGACGCGGACATCGTCTGCCTGCAGGAGGTGGAGCCCGACTGCTTCGCCGCGCTCCAGCAGGCGATGGAGGCGCGCGGGTACTCGGGCGTACTGGCCCTGAAGCAACAGGGCCGGCCTGATGGCTGCGCGGTGTTCCACCGGCTGGAGCGTTGCCTCGGCCACCGGGCCCATTACTTCAGGGACCGGCTGGAGGACGGGCGCATTTCGGGGCACCTGGCGCTGGTCGTGGACTTCGATGTCGGAGGGGACCGGCTGCGCGTGGCGTGCACGCACCTGCGCTGGGACCGGCCGGACAGGCCCCTGGAGCAACACCAGGGGATGCAGGAGGCGACCGAGCTGCTCGAGGAGTTCGTCCGGGGGGACCCGGAGGCCCTGTGGGTCGTGTGCGGCGACTTCAACGCACAGCCCGGGGAACCACTGGTCCGAGCGTTCGCGGCGGCCGGGCTGCTCGACGCCTATGAGGGGCGGCACCAGCCGACCTGCAACGCGAACGACAGGGCCAAGGCGATCGACTTCATCTTCCACTCCCGCGCGCTGCGGGCGCAGCCGGACCGGTTGCCGGAGCTGGATGACCGTACGCCCATGCCGTCGGTAACCGAGCCCTCGGATCACCTGCCGATCGCCGCGCGGCTGCTGCGCCCCTGAACCGCCGCCTCTGCTTGCCTGGGCGATGGTGGCCAGGCGTGAAGGGGTACACCCGTACGAGCGCATAAAGGCTTGGCGGCCGGATATATCAGCCTGATATATCGCCGTGGAGGAGGTTGCCATGGCGAGGGAGAGCACCTGTCGGTTCGCCATCCTGGGGATGCTGTGCCGGGAGCCGATGAGCGGATACGACCTGCGAAGCGCCATCGAGCGGTCCGTGGGGCACTTCTGGCAGGAGAGCTACGGCAACCTGTACCCGACGCTGAAGCAGATGGCGCAGGAGCACCTGGTCGAGCTCGAACCGGAGGAGCCCTCGCGGGGCGGACGGGTCCGGAAGGCGTACCGGGTGACGGAGGCGGGGCGGACGGCGCTCGCGCAATGGCTGAGGCGGCCGGTGCTCCCCCACGTCGAGCGCAACGAGCTGTTGCTCAAGCTCTTCTTCGGGGCCCAGGTGGGACCCACGGACTCCCTGGCCCAGGTGGAGCGCAGCCGCTCCGAAGCGGAGGGACTGCTGGCGGCGCTTCGCCTCATTGACGAGAACGTCCGCCACTCCCGGGGAGACGACCCGGAGCGGCCCTACTGGCATCTGTCCATTCGCGCGGGGCTGCTCGGGCTGGAGGCGCACCTGCGCTGGTGTGACGAGGCGCGAGAGGCGCTCCAGCGGATGGAGCGGACACCCGGTTCGACGAAGAAGAGGAAGGCGAAATGAGCGGTCATCCGGATGAAGGAGCGCGGCGTCTGCCCATGTTCATGCCGTGGCTCGCCCTGGGCGTGGGCAGCGGACTGTTGCTGTTGCTGAACACGGAGTGGGCCGTGCTGCCCGGCTGGTGGATGGGCGCCCTGTTCCTCTACTTCTCCCGGCGGCAGCGCCCCGTGGTGGGCTTCGTGGGGCTCCTGGTGGCCAACACCGTCGCCGCTGGCGTGGCGAACCTGGGGGTGTTCCCGGGCTCCGCCGAGAGCGCCTTTGGCATGGCCCTGGGGGGCGCCGTCGTCGTCGCGGGGGGATACCTGGCGGACCGGCTCATCGTGGGGCCGCGGGGCTCCTTCGCGGGGACGCTCTTCCTGCCGGCGGCGATGACGGGGGTGGAGTACTTCAGCAGCCTGGGCAACCCGTTCGGCACCTGGGGCGTGCTGGCCTACACCCAGGCCCGGGTGCCGGTGCTGGTGCAGCTCGTGTCGGTGACGGGGTTGTGGGGCCTGACGTTCGTCCTGGTGTGGTTCGCCACCGTGGCCAACTGGGCCCTCGAGCACCGGGAGGCGGGGCGTCGCGTCCTGCCCGGGGTGGCGGTGTACGCGGCCGCGCTGGCGGCCATCCTCGGCTTCGGCGCGCTGCGGCTCGCGGGCGCGGGGAGCGTGGGCAAGCCCGTCCAGGTGGCGGGCATCACCGTGGCGGGGGAGCTGGCCACGGGCCGCGAGGCCGGGTTGTCCCGGCTCATGAAGGGCGAGGCCTTTGGCGATGAGGACTGGCGCGCCTTCGCCGAGGCCTCGCGCGGGGTGAACGAGGAGCTGCTGCGCCTGTCGGAGCGGGAGGCCGCGAGCGGGGCGAAGCTCCTCCTCTGGTCCGAGGGGAACGCGGTGGTGCTGGCCGGGGAGCTGGAGGCGCTCGTCGCGCGGGGGAGCGCGCTGGCGCGCGAGCGGGGCGTGTGGCTGGGCATGTCGGTGGCGAGCTTCACGCCCGAGGTGGAGCGGCTGCTGCGCAACGAGCTCATCCTGGTGGGGCCGGACGGCGCGGTGGCGTGGCGCTACGTGAAGTCCCGGCCGGTGCCAGGGTGGGAGGCGGAGCACTCCCTTCCGGGCAGCCCGGAGCCGGCGGTGGGCCCGGCCTCCGGCGTGGGAATCCTGGGGGGCGCCATCTGCTTTGACGGAGACTTCCCGGGGGTGTTCGCCAGCGCCTCGGAGCGCGGGCTTGAGCTGCTCCTGCTGCCGTCGAGCGACTGGGAGGGCATCAGCCCGCTGCACACGCGGCAGGCGGTGTTCCGCGCGGTGGAGCAAGGCTTCAGCATGGTGCGCCAGGTCAACCAGGGGCTCTCCGTGGCGGTGGACGGCTACGGGCGTGTGTATGGCGAATTGGATCACTTCACAGCGCAGGAGCGGGTGCTGCGCGCGGAGCTGCCGGTGGGGCGGGTGTCCACGCTCTATGCGCGCATCGGAGACGCGGTGGGTGTGCTCTCCGGACTGGCGGCGCTGGGATGGGTGCTTCAGGCCTCCCTTCGCGGGCTCGTCGCGCGGCGGCGAAGCGCCGCCACGGAGCCAACAGGACCGACACCCCACACTCCTGCCACGCCCTGAAGTCACGGTCCCCTCGCACCGGCTGGCGGAACATCCCCTGCCCCGACCCGGTAGGATTCGGGCCTTGGAGCCTGGATGTGTTTCAGGACGAAGAGGGGAACATGCAATCGCGGATGAAGTCGTGGGGAGGGATGCGGGGGGGCCTGTCGTTGGTGGTGGCCCTGCTGCTGACGGGCTGTGGATCCTCCGAAAGCCCGTCGGGCCCCGTGCCGGATGCCGGCACGCAGGTGGATGCCGGCACGCAGGTGGATGCCGGCACGGATGCGGGCGTCGCGAACGACGCGGGAACGGCTGACAGCGGCGTGGCGGAAGGCCCGCCCTGCGAAAAGACCCAGGGCGTGTGCGCGGGGGCGAAGCGGGCGTGGGTGGATGGCGCCTACGAGCCTGTCTGCACAGCGCGCTCCTATGGCGCGGCCTACGAGGCGTCGGAGGCGCGCTGCGATGGATTGGACAACGACTGTGACGGGGTGACGGACCCGACGACGCGGGCGGATGCCGCGCCGATGCAGTGGGCTCCTTCCGAAAGCTGGGTGGACAGCCTGCCCGTGGAAGGGGGCTTCCTGCTGGTCTCCTCCGACGGCCTGGCGGCCCTCCAGCTCCTCCGGTTCGACACGGCCCTGACGCTGCGGAGCACGGTGAACCTGCCGCTGGCGCCTGCTCCCCTTCGCGTGACCGGGGCCCGGTTGGTGCGCACCGCGCGCGGGCCGGCGCTCTTCTTCATCGCGCTGTATTCCCAGCCGGACGACCTCGTCCAGGGGCGCCTCGTGCAACTCGATGAGCTGGGCGCGCCCGTCGCCTCCCCCGAGGGCGTCGTCCTCTTCGAAGGGCCCCAGACCTGGGCGTCGGGGCACGTGGCCGCATCCATGGAGGGTGAGCGGCTCGCGGTGGTCTGGACCTGGGGTCTCGCGGGTGCCCGCGAAGTGCAGGGCATGACCGTGGACGCCGCCGGTCAGGTCCTGTCAGCCCCCCGCGTGGTGCACCGGTCGGACTCCCTCAACCTCTCTGGTGCGGAGGTGCTGGCCCTGGAGGATGGAGGCTTCCTGGTGAAGGCCCTCGAGAACACTGACTCGTTCGATGACACGCGCGTCTGGCTGCGGCGTCATGACCGCGACCTCCTCGCCGTGGGGGATGAGCGGATCCTCACCGTGAAGTATGGGGCCCTTCCCCAACTGCTGCTGACGGCCCCCGAGGAAGAGGGCGGCGTGCGAGCGCCGACGCTGCTCTACCGTGAGCCGAATGGATTCAATCCCCGGCTGCTGCAGGTGCGGTCCCTCTTCAACGAGGGCACGCCCGAGACGCTGACCGCCACGACGCAGAGCCAGACCCCCCTGTTTGGCGCCACGATGACCTCACGGGGGCTCCAACTGGCCTGGCTCTCCATGCTCTCCGTCCCTGGCTCCGGCCAGGATGCCTCGTTCGCCTGGGAGGGCCGGCTCTGGGGCCGGAGCCCGTCAGGTGTCGTGACGGATTGGACTCCCGGCACCAATCCCATCCCCCTCCACGTCACCGCGTCCTGGGTGCGGCTGCATGAGCTGCCGGGGCATCAGTTGGGAGCGCTCATGATGACCGCCACGGACAACCCCAGGACCTACACCCTGCGGTCCCTCCGTTACTGCGCCCCGTGATGCTCGGTGGGCGCGATTCACGCCAGCGCCACCACGGAGGACCTGATGCGGCTGGCGGACGCGATTGCCGTCGCCAACGAAGCCCACCACGGCACCCTGCTCGCGGAGAGCCAACCCGGGCAGGGTGCGACGTTCATTGTGGAGTTGCCTGCTTCTTGAGCACACCCAAGAAGCAACACGGGTCCTCAGTAGACGCCATCATCCGGGGCCTTGCCGTCCACATCCGGAACGATAACCGAGAACTTGACCTGCTCCGGAGTGCAGCACTCCTCGAACGACCAGCAATAAAAACAGTCGCCGATGCGCCCTTCCTTGCGAACATACGCGGCGAGTTCGTCTCCATTGCCGAAGACCCTGCGCGCGGGCGCCCTCGATCCTCGATAGAAGTAGTGTGCAACAATCAGATCCGACGCACTGTCGATGAATCGCGACCAGTCTTCCAGGTCGGATTCTTTCAAGATTCTCAGTTCGACCATGCCATGCCTCCCGGGTCCAGGGGGTTCAGCAGAATCTTCCAATTGAATTTCCAGGCAACCTTCGCAGCAATCGCGGCAACGCCCTGCCCCATGTTCGTGTCCGCAAACACCGCCTTCTCCTTGTTCGAAGGAGCGTATGCGTATCGGCGGGATGGAGACCCTGTGGCGGGTGAGGGCTGGAGCGGAGGAGTGCGTCATGCCCGCGAGCCGATGCGCTTGCGCAGTCGCTCGGCGGCGAAGTCCAGGAAGGCCGCCGCCGCCCGACGCTGGGGGCCCGGCAGGTGGACGAGGTGCACCGGAACAGGCTCCGACTCGAACGGCTCAAGCACCACGCGCAGCCGCTTGTCCGCGAGCAGCGAGTCCACCTGATAGGAGAGGACCCGCACGAGCCCCACGCCGGCCAGCGCGGCTTCGATGGCCGCCTGGGCCGTGTTGACGATCAGCCGTGGATGCACGGCGACGCCTCGCTCCCGCCTTCCGCCGCTCGGGAAGGACCACCGGTCCGCGATGGGGGTCGTGGTCGTGAACGCGATGCAGGCGTGGCGGGCCAGCGCCTCCGGCTCCTTCGGCACGCCCGCGCGTTTCAAGTACGCCGGACTCGCGCAGAGGATGGACCGCACGTGGCCGACCCCGCGGGCCCGCAGAGCCGAGTCGGAGAGCGCGCCGATGCGCACGCCCAGGTCCATGCCCTCCTCCGCCAGTGACACCACGCGATCGAGCAGGGTGAGTCGCAGGTCCAGTTGGGGATGGGCCTCCAGGAACTCCGCCACCACGGGCACGAGGTGGAGCTGGCCGAACAGCACCGACGCCGTCACGGACAGCGTGCCGCGCAGCTCGGCCCGGGCGTCCGAGGGCGCTTCGAGGAGATCGAACTCCGCCAGCGCCCGGCGGCTGCGTTCAAGGTAGCGCTCCCCTTCCCCCGTGAGCGAGACGGACCGGGTGGTCCGGTTCAGCAGGCGCGTGCCCAGCCGCTTCTCCAGCGCGGCGACGGCGCGGGTGACGCTCTGCGGGGAACGTGAGTGGGCGCGCGCCGCCTCGATGAAGCTTCCCAGGCTCGCGACGGACACGAAGAGGCGCCACTCCCCGACTCGATCCATTGTTCCACCTCCTGGAATACTGTTACCACGGATGCGCCATTGTTGACGGAGTGGGAGGTCCGTACCTTGGGTTTACGGTCGCAGTGCTGGCGGCCGCCACCCCACCGCCGGAAACCTGGAGGTTCTTGTCCATGAAACCCATCTCAAGTGATGTGGCCTTCTCCCCGGCGGTGAAGCAGGTGCAGGGCGAGCGCGGCTCCAGGGCGGCGTATGCCCGGATGGAGCGCGCCGGGGGCTTCGAGACCGAGGTGACGGAGAGCCTGCGCGAGTTCCTGGCGCAGGTGGACACGGGGTTCCTGGCCACCGCGAGCGCGGATGGACAGCCCTACGTCCAGCATCGAGGAGGCCTCCGAGGCTTCATCCAGGCGCTCGATGATCACACGCTCGGGTTCGTCGATTTCGTGGGCAACCGCCAGTACGTCTCGACGGGCAACCTGTCGGAGAACAATCGGGTCTGCCTCTTCCTCATGGACTACGCGCACCAGCGCCGCGTCAAGGTCTGGGGCACGGCGCGCGCCGTCCCCGCGACGGACGCACTGCTGGCCCGGTTCACCCCCACGGAGCCCCGGGCGCGCCCCGAACAGATCATCCTCATCACGGTGAGCGCCTGGGACGTGAACTGCCCGAAGCACATTCCCCAGAAGCTCGATGCCTCCGAGGTGGCCCAGGCGCTTCAGCGACTGGAGAAGCGCATCGCGGGGCTGGAAGCCGAGAACCGCGACCTCAAGGCGACGCTCCAACTCCGCGATGCAAAGCCAGGGGTTGGACCCGGATAGAGGTTGTCGGTGCTGCGCGGATGGAACTCGTCGAAGGTGTTGAAGGACGCCACCTCCTGGGGACTCTCGGGGGTGCGTATCAGCGGGATGGAGACCCGTGAGCGACCTCAGGGAGCGACATCGCCCTCCCATCGCTCGGTGATCCGGTACTCCTGCCGGTAGGCCTTGCCTTCACGCTCGAACTCCTCGACGGCACGCAGGCCGTCGTCGGAGATGACGAGGCGATACCCCGTGTCACCCTCGGGCGTGCGGGCGTTGTCCCGCATGCTGTAGACGCCAGCGGGGAGCTTGAAGAACTTGCGGGGTTCGCGATCCGGGCAGCAGGCCGTCAGGAAGGCCGAACCCAGGCCGCTTGTCAGCAGGCCCGCGAGGACGATGCCGAGCTTCTTCATGGCTGCCTCTGGAGGCGCAGCTGCCGGTAGAGCTCGGCGGTGCCGCGGAGGGGCTTCGCCTCGAAGACCGTGGCCGCCATGGCCTCGCCGGCCGTCCCGTCCTCGGGGCGCACGGCTCGCACGGCGTAGATTTCCTTCTCCGGTCCCAGGCCTTCCTCCGGGATGATGGACACGCCGTCCGCGGTGGCGGAGACGAGCTGGAGCCGGAAGCCCTCGGCTTCGTCAACCAGCGGATCACACACTCCGCCCTGGAGCTTCGCGCCCGCGAACAATGGCCAGCCGAGCGCGAGCCCTGCGCTGAAGAGCGCCGCGCTGAGGAGTCTCGAACGTTGCAAGGAGTTGATGGACATGGAGCGGGAGCCTCGCCCAATCCGACTCCGGTCCGCCAGGGGGCGTATCGGCGGGATAAAGACCCTGTGGCGGGCGAGGGCTGGAGCGGAGGAGCCCAGGAGTGCCGCTGACGGGGGCCACCGGAGCCGTGAGCCGGGCGGGTGGAGAAGCCGCTTGTTCTTCCGGGACATGGGGCAGAGCCGTGTCGGCGCGCGAGTCTTCCTCGCCCAGACCCGCACGCCGCAGGGCCTCGGAGCCTGCGTGGTGCTCAAGCGCAGCCGAGGCGACAGCTTCCCTGACACAGGGGGCGCTTCCCTTTTTCCTACCCGTACTTCTCGCTCATGTGCGTCCACGAACGCATGGCCAGTTCGCGCAGCACCTTCTGATCCACGTCGGCGAGTTTGTTGATGTAGAGGCAGCTCTTTCCGTTCTTGTACCTACCCAGCTTTTTCATCAGCGGATCGGACGCGAGGAAATCCGGCACGATGTAGAGCACGGTCGCGCCCTTGCGTGGGCTGAAGCCGATCTTCGGCCAATCCGCCTCGCCCATCGTGTTCGTGTATTTGTACGAGCCATAGCCGATGATCGACGGCCCCCACATCGCGGGTTTCTCGCCGGTGACCTCGCGCAGCATCTTGTCGATCGCTTTGGCGTCTGCGCGCTTGGCGTTGTCATCGACGGCGGCGATGAACTCGGCGACTGAGGCCTTGTTCTTCTGCGTTTTGACTGGCGCCTTCTTGGCTGCGACTTTCTTGGCCATGAGCGTTCCTCCTGACTCGGGCGCCTCACGCTAGGCAATCGCGCGCGGGAGCGGAAGCGTCAGGCGCGCGCCGCACCGGTCCGGTCGATCTGAATCCCGCTCCAGCCGCGGCTCCCGGTTCTCCTTGCGCAGCCGGGAGAGCTCCTCGCGCTCCACCGTCGTCAGCGCTCCAGGCCTGCCCCCGCACCGGTCCGTCTTCGTCTGCTCGACCCACAGCCGCAGTGCTGACTCCATCAGGTCCAAATCTCGGGCGGCCTGGGGGAGTCACTTGAGTCACTTCTTCGCTTTGAACAGCTTGCCCTGGCGCCACGCCGCGAAGAGCGCCTCCTCGGAGTAGACGGCCCGGGCGTTGAACTTGAGTTCCACCTGGCCACCCGCCTCGGCCACCGCGGCGGCGATGGCCTCCGCCTCCGCGCGGTCCATGGGCGACTTCCGCATCGTCCCTAGAGTCCTGCGCATCGTCTCCGGGAACTCGAGCCAGAGCGGCGGCGGCTTCTGGTCCAGGTACGGTGCCGGGAACCCGGTGATGGCCGCAATGCGGGCCAGCACCTCCGGGCTCCGGCCCCCCGTGTCAGTGAGGGTCACCTCCACGGACTCGTCCTTGCCCAGGGCCCCCGCGGTCAGCGCCTTCTTCAGCGAAGCCAGGACCCCCTTGCCTTGACCCTGCCGGAACGTCTCCATCGGGTAGTGGTGCTCCACGTCGAACGACTGGGCGCGCACGTCGTGTTCGTCCTCGATGAGCAGCCGGGCCTTCAACCGCCCACCGACGACCAGCGAGTTGTCGTTGTAGTGGCCGACGACCACGTCGCCCCCGTCCAGATGGCCCCCCACGCGAACATCGCCGCTGGTCCGAAGCGCGCCCACCGCGGCATTCCCCAGGACGATGACGCTGGAGTCGGGCCCTCTGTCCGTGAGTAGCCCCGTCACCTCCAGGTTGCCGAGGACCACCAGTGTGCCCGCCACGTCGATGGCCCCTGCGACCTTCAAGTCCCCGGGGACGAAGACGCTGTGACCCACCTCCACGCCAGAGGTCCGCTCCGTGGGCGGGGCGGTCCCCACGCACCGCGCGGCGACCTGGGCCAGCGCATGGAGCCGCCAGGGCGTGGCGCCGGCCCTTCGCATCTCGGAGAAGAGCTCCGCGTAGGTGCCCACCGCAGGCTCTCGCCATGGCGTCAGCCCATCCGTGTTCTCATCTTCGAAGAGTTCGCCCGGAACGAACTGGGGAAGCAGCTCATCGAAAGCGGTCTTGAAGGACGACAGATTGATTCGCATATCACCACCCACCTTACAGCACGTCCGTACGCCCTGGGCGAAGGCGTGGATGGCGACCTTCCACCCCTCCGCGCTCCTGCGCATGCCGGACGAGCGGGCGCCGGCCCAGGCGCGCGTCCACTTCGAGGAGGACCTGCGCCGGGTGGCGGACACGCTGCGCGCGCTCGGGTGAAGGCGCGGGTTGCACGGCGCGCGCCGGCAGCTTGGGGTGCCGCTGGCGATACCGCCCCGGTTCACGCCAGGGGCCGCAGATCGGGCTCAACGAACCGGGCCCGCGCTTCGGCGCTGAAGAGAACCTCGCCAGAGTAATAGTCGCCGAGGAGGTCCTTGCGACGGAATCGTGGGTGGTGCTCGAGGAACGACGTGAAGTCGCGGCACGGCTCCACTGCCGCCCGCTCACCCACGAGCCGCGCCCACGCGACCGTCACGGTCTCGTGGAATTTCTCCGGAACTCCGAGCCGATGGGTCAGGAGCCTCAGTCCAGTACGCGTGAGCTCGACGGCGGTGTCCCTGTCGGTCGCGCGGGTGTGAAGGTAGACCACCCGCACGTGGTCGAGATGCGGGAACTCGCTCAGCTCGCCTCGTGAGAATCGTTCGAGAAAAGTCTTGTCATCCATGGTCATCCCTCCGCTATGTACTACGAAAACGTAGTACGAAAACGTAGTACGAAAACGTAGGAAATGAAAGAAGGGGGAGTCCAGGAGGAGACCGTCGCGGGAGGTTCAGGAGATTCCGCTGAGCCGTTTCATGAATGCGTTGTGGCCACGGACCGCATCGGGTCCTACCTCCGCGAGCTTCCTGTCGACTCGCGCGAAAGCGGCCTCGGCTTCTTTACACAGGGCAGCGCCACTGTCGGTGATCGAGACGAGCCAGGAGCGTCCGTCTGCGGGGTTGCGGGCGCGTTGCACGTAGCCCTGCTGCTCCAACCGCGACACCAGGCTGGTCGAAGTGGACGCTCCGATGTGCAGCGCCGACATGACTCCGGTCATCGTCAGGGAGCCAGCCGCGAGCGTGGTCAACAGGACGGCTTCTCCGGCACCGAGGCCCGTGGCTGCGAGCTCGGCGTCCAACAACCTCGCGACCTTGTGCCCGCCAACGAGCAGTCCCGCGGTCAATCCCGCCATCGACCTCCCCGTCGCCCTCGATGCAGCCACCGTTCGTCCACCTCCGTCGGACTTCCACCTTACCGTGTGGCCCCGGAACGAACACCTACAAGGTGCTCCAGTCCCTGCGGGCCGGGCGAACCTCGGTGTTGCATGAAACCTCCGGGAAAAGGCAGCGCGGCGGCCCATCCGTGGGGCCAACCAGGCTGCCTTCATGATCGCATCAGCCGAGCAGAAGGCCTGCACTGTCACCGTCGTCTGGTTGATGACCACGTTGCGCGGGCAGACCTGGTCGTTGCACCGAGGGTTCTGCTTGCCGGAGAGCAGGCTCGCGGTGGCGAAGCGCTCCCCGGTCATGCGGTGGATGTCGTTCGTTCCATCCAGGCGGATGGGGGACTGAACACCTTGTCGAACGACCCGTGGATCGTGTTCTCGCGTACTCCTTGCCGTCAATGCGCACCGTGGCAATGCACCGCACTCGCCTGGCGCTTCCCCCCGGGGAGCCCGCGAGGAGCACGGCAAGAATTGCCGTTCACAGCAGACCCTGCCAGCAGCGAAGTCTGGGCCGAGCGCCGGTCATGCCCGGCGCTCGGCGAGCGTTGCGACAGCGTTCAGGGCGTGTACAGCTCCGCCGTTGCCAGCCGGAAGCCGGTGTTCCCCCCTCCCCCTGCGATGAGGACCTGCCCATTGGGCAAAAGCGTCGCGGTATGGTCCGAGCGCGGTCCGACCAGGGAGCCGGCGGGGCTCCAGGTACCCGTGGCCGGGTCGTACAATTGCGGCATCTGATCCGACGCGACGAGCACCTTGCCATCGGGCAGCAGCGTCGCCGTGTGGAGGGCACGAGTTTCGGCCATGGAGCCGACGGGGCTCCAGGTGCCCGTCGCCGGGTCGTACACCTCCGCCGTCGCGAGGGAGGAGACGAAGATGTCCACTCCTCCCGTGACGAGCACCTTGCCATCGGGCAGCAGTGTCGCCGTGTGGAAGGCGCGAACTTCGGTCATGGAGCCCGTGGGGCTCCAGGTGCCCGTGGCCGGGTCGTACACCTCCGCCGTCGCCTGAGTGGGGGGACCGAGTCCCCCTGCGACGAGGACCTTGCCATTGGACAGCAGCGTCGCCGTGTGGGCCCAACGACTTGCAGCCATGGAGCCAGTCGGGCTCCAGGTCCCCGTGGCCGGGTCGTACACCTCCACCCTCAAGGGCCCGCCGATGTCGCTGATGCCCCCCGTGACGAGCACCGTGCCATTGGGAAGCAGCGTCGCCGTATGGTTGGAGCGACGATCCTCCATGGAGCCGGTGGGGCTCCAGGTCCCCGTGGCAGGGTCGTACACCTCCGCCGTCGCGAGAAAGACATTGGAATTGAGTCCCCCTACGACAAGCACCTTGCCATCGGGTAGCAGCGTCGCCGTGGGCTGCGAACGCGCTTCAGCCATGGAGCCCGTCGAGCTCCAGGTCCCCGTGGCCGGGTCGTATACCTCCGCCGTCGCGAGAGCTTCGCCATCCGCTCTATCTCCCCCCATGACGAGCACCTTGCCGTTGGGCAGCAGCGCTGCCTTATGGCTGGAGCGAGGCCCCTCCATGGAGCCAGTCAAGGCCCAACTCCCCCCTGTACAGGCCGGCAGCCCCGTCACGGTGAAGGTGCGGGTGGCTGTCAGTTGGAAGGCATTGGTGACGGTGGCGGTGATGGAAGGGGGCGCGCTGGCACAGGACGGAGCCATCCAGGTGATGCGGCTGTGGGAGGCGTCGCTGGCCGGCGTGCCCAGCGAACCGGTGTTGGCCTCCCAGGAGAACGTGAGGGCGGAACCTTCCGGATCGCTGGCCACCACCTCGTAGGTGAGCTCCTGGCCCGGGGAGGCCGTGTCCGAGGAGCGGTAGGAGCGGATGATGACGGGGTTGAAGTGTTGGGCCGGGGGCGTGTTGCTGACGCACAGCGCGACGGTGCCGGTGTTCTGTCCGCCGCGCCCATCGGTGACCGTGACGGTCAGACGGCAGTTGTTACAGGTACCGGCGGGCAGGACCGACGGCGTGAAGTGAGCAGCACTGGAGGAGGCCTGGGCCCAGTTGCCGGCACAAGAGGCGCTCCAGGCGTAGGAGAGGCTGTCACCGTCCGGGTCGGAAGCCGAGGCGGAGACAGACGTCGTCTGCCCGACGGCCAGGAACGTGGGGCTGGCACTGAGAGCGGCCACCACGGGGAAACTGTTGAAGGAGATGGACAGGTCCGCATCTCCCTCGCCGCCAGCCGTGACGTTGACAGCCAGCACGACGCTGGAGGACAGGCCGCGCGAGTCCGTCACGGTCAGGCTCAGGGTCGCAATGCCCGTGGAGGCAGGCGCGGTCCATGACGTGGCGGCAGCCGAGGGAGCGGAGAAGGAGCCCGCGGTCGCACTCCAGGCGTAGGAGAGGGTATCGCCGGGATTGGGATCATGTGCGGTGGCGGTCAGGGAGATGGAGCCACCTGCGGCCACGGAGGTGGAGGAGGCCACCAGGGAGTCAATGAGGGGAGCCTCGTTGTCGAAGGGAGGCGGAGGCTGGAGTTGCTGAAGGGTGATGGCGACCAGGGTGCTCTGGTTGGCGGTGATGGTGACTCCCGTGGCGGAACCTTCGAAGAGCAGGAGGCCGGAGGAGTCGAAGGCCTGGGCCAGAAAGGAGCGATTGGAGCCCGCGGGGATGTTGCCAATGAGGCCTCCCCACCCGCCGTTGGTCGCAGCCAGGTCCACGGTCACCGTGGGGATGTCCGCGGCGCTCGAGGTGACCGAGACGCGAGCGATGTTGGAGGCGAGGGTCTGGCTGACAGAGACCGCGAACCGGACCGAGCCGGGATCATTCGAGGAATCAGAGCAGCCCGCCAGCAGCGACACGGTGAGCGCGAGCATCAACGGAGTGAATGCTTTCTTCATGAGGCAGCCTTCCTCATTGACAATTCCTTGCAGCCAGATTGCTGAAGGACAATGATCTCCCTGCGACAGACATGGCGAGGAGTTTTGGCAATGGAAGGCGGCTCTGGACATTGTCCCAGTAGCTCATGCGCCGTTGCTCGTCAGACGAATGCGGACGCCTGCTTGGGTACTGTCAGGGGATGAGGAGTCCTGGAGGCGGGGGCGCCGGCGTGAAATGCTCTGGCGGAGGCCCGTGAGGCTGGAATCAGGGAGGCAGGGAAGATGGGCGTTGGAAAGCGGTCCGCTCTGGGTTCGGTGTTCATCGTGCTCCTGGGCGCGGTCGTTCCTGGGGCGAGCAGCGCCGCAGCTCCGGACGGTCTTGAGCTCATGCGCTTCAAGGCGAGCGAAAAGACCGAAGCGATGTTTGTCCTGCGCGCCTCCGGCTGCCGCAAGGCGGGCGACACCTGCCGGCTCGAACTCGAGCTGAGCGATGGGACGGACGGGACGCGCAAGGCGAGGCTGCCCGACGGCATGGCTCACGGGATCCGGAAGGAATCCCGAGGGGCCGCATCCTCCGGGACATGGACCTCGGGCGAGGAGGAGCGCAACGTCACGACCTCCGTCCAGCCGGTGCGGCTGGAGGCCGGGGAGTGGGGACTCCTCGTCACCCAGGAAAGCGGGTTCGAGCATGTCCATCGCCGGCACCGCCTCTACGCGCTCAAGGACGGCGGGGTGACGGAAGCCTGGAACGGGGATGAGAACTTCGCCGGTCCGGAGATGTCCCACGTCGGCCCGTACCCGCTGGCGCCGGGCTCACCGGTCGAGGGCTTCTACAGGGAGTATGCGTTTCTTTCCGCCGACAGGGAGAGCGGCGAGCCCGACCAGTGGAAGCTCGATGCCTACCGCTGGGATGCCGCGGGCCGCAAAGCGGTGAAGGAGCTTCGGCACCGGCCCGAGCGCCACGCGGCCATCATTGGAAGCTTCAAGACAGCCCAGGAGGCGATTGCGTACCGCGACGGCGCGCAGTTGGAGCAGGCCTGCGCGAGCAGTTTCCTGGTCCTCGAAACCAAGCCGTTCAAGCGCCTGACGCCGGGGCTGTTCATCGTGACGGGGATTCACTCGAAGAAGAATGCAGCCGAGGCCGCGCTGAAAAACGCGGGCGCCTGCAATCCAAGAGTCTCGGGTTACGTCAAGGCGCTCTGAGCACGAAAGGAAGCGCGAAGGTGCGTCAACCCTCCCCTACCCTGGATAAGCAGGCTAAGCTCAAAAAGCCTGTTTCAATCCAGGGAGCCGCATGCACACCCGAGCCCGTCCAGGGAACTTCATCCAACGCCTCGCCTCGTCCCCCTTGAAGCTGCTGTGGGGCCTCGTCGTCCTGACTGCCTGTGGAGGCCTGGAGCCGGAGGGCTCGGGGAGCCCCGACGGGGTGACCCAGGCAGAACAGGCCCTTGCGCCAGCCAACGTGCAGGCCTTCTACGCGGAAGCCCGGTGGGGCACCCGCTTTGGCGTCACGGGTCCCTATTACGGTCCCGCGGGCCACCGGGGGCTCGACCTCCCCGCGGGCGCGGGCCAGGCGATCCCCGCGCTCCGCTCGGGCATCGTCCGCCGCGTCCAGTACTCCTCCGTCGTGGGGCACACCATCGCAGTGGAGTCCGCCCCCGGTGACTTCTCCGGGTATGCCCACGTCATCCGGACGCGCTTCGCGGTGGGCGATTCCGTCCAGCAGGGAGACATCCTCGCCTATGTGGCGGGCTCCGGAGATGACCATGGCTCGGCGTGGAGCGGGTCCCACCTCCACATGACCCGGGGCACCACGGACCGCTGCGCGTTTGGCGAGAACGTCAGCGACCCCGCGCCGCTCATCCGCAACGTGCTCGGCACCGGCAGCGGCGGAGGTACTGGCAGCGGCGGAGGCTCCGGGGGAATCCAGGTCAGCATCGACGAGGGGAAGGTCCTCCAGCGCGTGGCCCAGCGCGGCGGCTACACGGGCGCGGTGGATGGCGTGCCCGGAGTCAACACGTGGAAGGGCGTCCAGACGGTCATCGCCGGCAAGGGCTTCTACTCCGGCCCCATCGACGGCCTGCCGGGTGAGAACACCTGGAAGGGAGTCCAGCGGCTCGCCCAGCTCGGCGGGTACACGGGCCCCGTGGATGGCTTCCCGGGTCCGTACACCTACGCGGGGCTCAACACCTGGCTGGCCCAGGGCCCCGGGACGCCTCCACCGTCGGGGATGAGCGGTGTGTATGGGATTGATGTCGGCACGACGCAGCGGGATCTGGATTTCAATGCCATCCGGAGCGCCGGCTACCAGTTCGCCATCGTCAAGGCCGGCGGCTCCAATGTCTCGCCCCTCTACGTCGCGCCCTACTACACCCAGCAGGTCGCCCGGGCTCGCGCGGCCGGGCTCCTGGTGGGGCATTACTGGATGGCGGGCTCGTACAACCCCGCCGGTGACGCCCAATACTTCGCGGACCACCTGTATGACCACCGCCCAGGCGACCTGCTGGTGCTCGACAACGAGGCCATCGACGACGGCATCTTCTGGAACGACTCCATGACCGCGAGCTTCATGCAGGCCATCAAGACGCGGCTGGGAAAAGCCCCGTTCCTGTACACGTACTCGAGCCTGCTCCAGGCCAACTCCTGGTCCCAGACCCGAGCCGTGGGCTCGAAGCTCTGGATTGCCCATTACACGGGCACGCCGGGCAACCCGTCCGTGGGGACGGCCTATCCGACGTGGGAGATCCACCAGTACACGTCGTCCGGAAACCAGAACGGGATTCCGCTCGACCTGAATGTCGCGAAGCTGTCCGCGTTCGCCGGACTGGCCCAGCCCCCGCTGGGCGTGACGCCGCCTCCGCCGACGGCCATCCCCGGAGGGAGCGTGGGCGGAGGTGCCCCCGTCATCACCGTCGCGCAGGGAATCATCCTGCAGAAGCTGGCGCGCCGGGGCGGCTACACCGGCCCCCTCGATGGCGCTCTGGGGGCGCAGAGCTGGATGGGCGTCCAGAAGGTCCTGCGCGAGCTGGGTTACTACGCGGGGCCCGCCGACGGCATCCCGGGCCTCAACACCTCCAAGGGATTGCAGTTGCTGGCCCAGGACGGTGGCTACACAGGCCCCATCGATGGCATCCCCGGGCCCAATACCTACAACGGTATCCAGGCGTACCTGGACGGGTCCTCCGGCCCCGTGCCGGCTGTCACCCAGGCCCAGGGCCTGACGCTGCAACGGATTGCCAGCGCGGGCGGATATACCGGCGCGGTGGATGGCGTTCCCGGGACGAGCACGTGGAAGGGCATCCAGCAGGTCCTCGGTGGCTATGGCTATTCAGGGCCCGTGGATGGCGTCATGGGCACCCTGTCGTACGCGGCGCTCCAACGCTTCGCCGCGAAGGGCGGCTACACGGGCCCCGCCGACGGTGCCATGGGCACCCAGTCCTGGAAGGGCGTGCAGACCGTGCTGCGGGGCTTCGGGTACACGGGCCCCCTTGACGGCGTCATGGGCTCCCAGTCGTACGCGGCGCTCCAGCGGGTGGCGCGCCTGGGCGGGTACATGGGCCCTTCCGATGGAGCCATGGGCGTGAACTCGTGGCGAGGCCTCCAGACCTTCCTGAGCGGCGCCGGGTACACGGGCCCCCTCGACGGAGTCCCCGGAACGAACACCTACAAGGTGCTCCAGTCCCTGGCGCACCGCGGTGGCTACTCCGGGCCGCTCGACGGCATCCCCGGCCCCAACACGTACGCGGGTCTGGCGAACCTCCTGGACTGACGCCACCGCTGCCCTCCCTCCATACGTGCGGGTCCTCCAGGCCCTCCAGGCGCGGATGGACCGGCGCCGGGAAGCACTGGAAGCGGGGAACGAACCCGTTCTGGAAGATGAAGCCGCTGCTGCGTAGCCGAGCAGGAACGCCTGGCGACCGAGACAGGCCGCCAGATGGCCGTGGGGACTGCCGGGGTCCCCACCCCACTTCGACGTAGACTTCCAGGGTCCACCGGACGATTGAACCTCCGGCAGGAGAAAACGCCCCCAGGAGTTTCGCCATGCCCGTCTTGAAGATGAACACCGCCTCCTCCCTGTTCGACCCGAAGGCGCCCACGGGTCCAGTGCTCGAGGGGATTTCGGGGCGGGCGAAGACGGTCAAGCCGCTGACGGAGCGCGCCTACGCGCAGATCGAGCAGGGGCTCAAGAGTCAGCTCGGCCGGAAGAGCGCACGGCAGGCGTTCTTCCAGGCGCAGTCCGGCACGGTGCCGGCTGTCGAGCCCAAGCTCGGCTTCCTCCTGGAGCGAGCGAAGATTCCCCGCGTGCTCGCGCAGAAGATGGCCGACCTGACCGAGGGCTACCACAAGCAGATGCTCGCGCTGATCGAAGCCACCGACACGGTCAACGACGAGGACACCGAACTCATGGCCCCGGAGATCCAGGGCCACTTCGAGAAGAGCCGCGTGACGGCGGAGCGCTTCCAGGAAGCGATGGAGGGCATCGAAGACGTCTACACACAGCTCCGCGCCGAAAGCAGTCAGGTGGTGCTCGAGGCCCTCAAGGCCATCAATGTCCTCTCGACGGACTCACCCACCAAATTGCAGCTCGCGGCCATGCTCTTCCAGAAGTACGGAATCGAGTACAGCTTCGACACCCAGTTCAACGGGACGCTGAACTTCACGAAGCTCACGCCCAGGCAGACGCTCCTTCCGCTCATGAAGGGCGCCAACGTCTACGACAACAAGCAGAAGACCTTCGAGTACCTGCTCAGCCACCAGACCAAGGTCAACAATTCCTCGGAGCGGCCCAACCAGGCGACGACGCCCGATGGCACGCTCATCGAGATGCTGCATCAGGTGCAGCCGAAGCACGAAACGAGCGTCTTCAGCGATCACGCGGGCTTCATCGCCAGGCTCTCACGCCCCAGCAAGGACAGCCCGTCGCTGTATGTCTATTACCATTCGCTCGAACACGGCCACCAGCACACCAACACGCGAACCGCCTGGAACTTCGGCTCGCAGCCCAGCCTGAACGTGTTCCTGCAGGGCGCCGGTGCCTTCAATCCAGAGCAGGCCAAGACCCTGGCGGTGCACGACCCTCGTTCGGCGTACGTGGACAACCTGAGGAACGGGCTGATTGACAAGCTGATCAAGATCACCCACGCGGAGCAGGCGAACCTGCTACTCATCGTCGGGGAATGCACGCTGTCCATCCATGAGCAACTGCTCGACCTGGTCCTCCAGTTCGAGATGCCCGGCGGTCAGCGGCAACGCTTCCCGCTGAGCAAGACCCATGTGCATGGCACGCCCACGCAGGCCCCTGGCTTCGACCTGAAGGTCATCAACGCCAGCAAGGCCGACGATACGAAGGGCAAGGGGAAGAGCTCCGACGGCCTGGGTGTGCACGCCTTCATGGGCTACCTGTTCCTCAACACCCAGGTCCCCAAGCCAGGCTTCGACCTGGAGCCGTGCCTGCTGACGCTCACGGATGGCACCCGCCAGAACATGCTCAGCCTCACCTACGGACCCAAGGACGAACGGCACGCCTTCGCGCACCTGCTGAACAAGAAGGAGAACGATCTGGCCAACGAACTGTCCAAGTGCGGTTACGTGAGCGTGGGCGGGGACCTGAACAACATCACCGTCGGCACCGATCTGGTCGAGTCCCTCAGCAACACCGGCACGAACATCAGCATGGGGAGCAACTCCACCGCGAACGTCATCTACGACAAGATCACGATGCTGCCGTGACCTGCCGTGGGCAAGCCCAGGTGCTCCAGAGTCACCGTCGAACGTCCTCCTCCGCTTGCACTCCGTCTCAGTAGGCCAGCCACCGCGCGGAGGACACCTTGTCCCCGAAGCTCCAGTGGTTCAGGTTGACCTCGTGGAGCATGCCGTCGCCCACCAGGTCCTTGTAGCTGCCCTGATGGTTGGAGTCGTTGTAGAGCCGCACGCGATGGCCCGGCGGGATGCACCAACGGACCGCGGAGGCCTTGTCGTTGAACTTGTCCACGTCGTTGAAGCGGGCCCAGTTCTTCAACCCCTGGTCCTCGTAGTCGAAGATGACGCCCCGGTCGCTGAAGTCGGAGTCGTCGTAGAAGTCCACGTAGGCGCGCTGGAGGTCGGCGCGGCAGAAGGGGTCCGCCCAGACGCTGCGGAACTCCACCATCTTCACCGTCGAGCCAGGGCCGTCATCCGCGTGCTCGGTGGCGTAGAGGATGAGGCTGCGGTCGGGCCCCACGAAGAGGCCGGCGGCCGCGTCCAGGTTGCACTGCCGCGACCCGTCATTGCTGCAGTACAGGTGCTTGGACGCGACGTGTTCGATGCGCATGTGGCCGTCGAGCTTCACCCGATACAGGTGGGCGTAGTCGTCGCTCACCGCGCCCCAGCGCAGCCCGCCCAGCCGCGTGCCCACCAGGTAGAGCTGTGAGTCATTGCAATCCGTCACGAAGTTGAGGTTCTGGAACGCGCCCCACTCCCCCTGCCCCAGCTCCGCCTTCTCCCAGAAGTCCACGCGCTGCCACTGATTGCTCGCGGAGCGGATGTTGGTTTCCGAGGAGCGGAAGACCTCCAGCGCCTCCGCATCCTCCTGCCCGAGCAGCAGCAGGGAATGCCCGTCCGACAGCTTCGTCAGCGACGCCGTGCCCGCGTTCGACGTGAGGCCCTGGATGTAGGCATGGGGGCTCGGGTTCAGGCCCGGGTTGTAGTCATAGAGCGCGACGCGGCCCAGGCCCGGCCCTTCCTCCAGGGGCAGGGCGAGGACGTTGCCCACCGCCTGCATGCCGCCGCCGTGGCGGTAGCCGCCTGGCACCGGCAGCGCCGCCACCGCGACGTCCCCAACCGGAGGCGCGGTGTCCTCGGGCTGCTGGGTGGAGACCGCCAGCCGGTTGGAGCGGAAGCGCCGCCCCTCCCCGTTGCGGCTCTCCATCCGCACCAGGTGCCCCACGTTCCCCAAGGCCGCGTCATCCCGCTTGGACACGACGAGGTAGCGGCCGGAGCCCAACGTCAGGCGCTGGATGCCTTGCCAGTGGTTGCCGCCCGGGTAGGCCACGTTGAGGTTGAACGGCCCGGGGTGGAAGCCCAGCGCCTCGCCGTGGTCCCGCAGCTCCTGGAAGCGGAGCGGCACGTCCGGGCTGCACAGGTTGCAGTCCGGGCTTCCCCAGGTGCAGGTGGTATCCCCTCCAAGCCCGACGCTCAGGGAGGACGCCGCGCCACGGACAGCCACGTCAGGGCTGGGGGCCTCTGGTTCGCAACCAGCGAGCGTCAGCAACCCCGCCAATGACAAGACCACGGTGGGCAGGCGACGACGAGGAATGTGGGACATGGGATCTCCTATGGCTTCTCTGGCGACTACTTCAGAAGGGGCGGCAGCGGTGACGGGCGCGGGGCTCCGCCATAGGTTCGTCCGAGTCGGAGGAACCAGCAACGCCACAGTTGACCGAGCACGGTGGCCACGTGGGCTTCGTCACACTGGAGCCCTGCCCATTCATCACCTCCCGACCCGAGCACTAGGCAGGATGGGCACCTGCGCGTTAGCATCGCGAGCACGTCAATCTTCAGCTCCCAAGCCAATGGGCGAACACCTGGAGGCCTCTTGTGGCGCAGCTTCCGCTTCCTCCTGAGCAGCAAGAGAAAAAGCGACAGAGCGTCCTCAAGGATTACATCTGGCTGCGGCATGAAAGCCATAAGGTCGATCCAAAGCGCGCCAAGCCGCCCAGGGAAGACACCAGGACGACCGAAGACAAGGAGCCACACCTCGACGCTCAGGCCCTCATCAAGGGGAACCTGGCCAAGGGCGTGCATTCCTACGCGTTCATCAAGGGCAAGAAGGTCTCCCGCGCGGAAGGAAAGGAGTACTACGCCTGGAACGCATGGAATTTCCTCGGCTCGCTTTCCAGAGGTGACGTCCGCGACATCTACCGTGGGGCGCCATGCGCCTGGTATGACTTCTACCAGCCCGACTAAAAGCCGAACTTCCACCAAGCCTTTCCCATCAAATCGCTCGGCGGCTACCGCAGTATCGGGAGCTACGAGGAGCTGAAGGAGTTCGTCGCCTACTACAAGAGCCTGCCCAACCGGAGCGTCGAGGAGAACGCACAGCTCCAGTATGCCGCCATCTGCCGGGGCAAGGTGGGCATGTCGCTCAATCCCAGCGTCACCGCATCGGTCGTTGGCTGCTCGTTTCCCTACAAATGGCAGGCCCACCACATCCTGCCCATGAACTGCTTTTACACATACCTCCAGGACTGGCACGTCCGGGTCATCCTCTCCTCGAACTACGACATCAACGCCGGCTCGAACATCATCTTCCTGCCGGAGAAGCCCGATGGGATGCTGCACCACAAGCTCCCGTTCCACCGCAGCTCGCATGCCGACTACGACATCCGACTCAAGGGCGACTTCCAGAAGTTCCAGGATCTGCTGAATGAGAAGAAGGAAGATGACGAGCCCCACGAGGCCATCGCCGAGAACGCCGAAGCAACGCTCCGCGAAATGGAAACCGAAGCATTCCAATACCTGTCGCGCTCTTTTGGAATGCGCAAGCTGACCTAGCCCTGCCGCTGCTTCTCCCTCCCATGGCCAACTCCGTCATCGTCCGAGACACCCGCTTCCAAGATTCCGCCATCCTCTCGGACCACCCTTCCGAGCTGAGTGACAAGGCATTCCGGTTCCGCCGCGGGGTTCCCCTGAAGGATTGGGTGCCCGTGAACGCCCCGTATCCCATGTCCCCGCAGTGGCCGGACCGCCGGGCGCTCTACGACTTCCAGAGCAACACGCTCAGCCTGCTCATCATCTCCCGGCGGTGCAGGGACGTGCTCGAATCAGGCCACCATGCCAACATTGAGTTCCTCCCCGTCACCCTCCTCGACCATCGCGGGAAGGTCGCGAGCCCCAGTTACTTCATCGCGAACATCCAGGGTGCCGTCGACTGCATGGACCTGGAGAGATCCATCTTCAGGCCGGAGCCGCTCAAGCCCTCGACCTTCGCCAGTTGCAGTCGGCTCGTGCTCCGCGACGACCGGATTCCCGAAGACGTTGAGCTCTTCCGACTGAGCAACGGCCCGACAACCTACATTCTCAAGCAATCGCTCAAGGAGCGCCTCGAAGCAGCGGGCATCCAAGGAGCGGCCTTCATCCCCGAGCACGAATACAACTCGGCGCTCTACTGACCATGGCGCATCATCTCCACGCGAGCATCGCCAGGTATGAGCTCCAGCAACTGCTCCAGGGCTTCCAACCGACGTGTGACTTCCGGGAGCGTCTGCGTGTGTACCGAGCCTTCTGCCAGTCGCTGGAGACGCTCGCGTTCTGCGCACTGCTGGGGCGGGCAGACACCCTGGGCTTCTCGCGGGGTTTGATGCGGGCGGCGCTCCACTGGAAGGCGCTGCTGGAACATGCTCGCGACCATGAGCCCGGCGCCAGGGTGCCTGCCTCTTGGAATGGCCCCCTGCTGGGAGCCATCTGCTGTGGCCCCCGAAGCTTCGCCTGTGAGCTGGCGGCACTCTCGGCGCGAGCACCCACTCCGCCCGAATACGACGACGAGTTCCTCTCCGCCCTACTCCTCCAGCAGTACCTGCGTGCTCGCTTCGTCGCGGGAGGCGAACCCGCGGACCTGGAGGTCCTTTGTGAGCGCATGGAAGACTACCTCGGGAGGCAGACGCCTCGGGCCGAGGTCTACCGGGCGGTGTCGCGCAGGGATGGGCGCCTGTTCTCGGAGGCCTTCCAGGCGTGGAACGAGGAGGTTGTGAGGGAGCTGAGAATTCGCGCGGAGGCTCCAGGCGCCCCTCCCGCGCTGGCGGTGGGAAGGTACATCTGGCTGGAAGGGATGGCCGTGCTGAAGCTGGCCGAAGAGGAAGGGCTTTGGGTTCCCGACCAGATCTACCGGCTGATTCCGCCGCTCGCGCGCAGTGCCCCAACCCTCGCACCCAGCGCGGTCTCCCTCCTGCTGGGGCACCCCGTGAATGAGCAGGAACTCATCCTGCCCTGAATGAGGCCCTCTCCATGTCCACCAACGCGCTGGTCATCACCGGCATCGGAATGGCTTCGTCCCTGGGCCCTGCCATCGGCGCTTGCGCCGCCGCGCGTGCGGGTGTCACCCGGACGGCCCCCCTCGACCTCGTGGTGGGAGGGCCGGACACCGAGGTCCCGCTGCCCGTGACCGGGCATCCCTGTCCGTGGGTAGAAGGGTTCACGGGGGTGGGGCGGCTCGTGGCCCTGCTCAACCTGGCCATCGAGGACCTCGTCGGAGGCACGTCCTTGCCTCCGGGCCAACTGCCGCTGCTGTTGGAGGCTCCGCCCGTGGAGGAGCGGCCGGGTCTGCAGGAGCAGTTGGACGAGGAGTGGGAGAAGGTGCCGGGAGACCTGGAGGGCCGCCTGGGGGAGGGCCTCTCACTGACCCAGGGGAGCTCGGGGCGCGGCTGGGCGCTCCAGGTCACCCAGCGAGGTCATGCGGGAGGATTGGCCTTGCTCAGCGCGGCGCAGGAACTGCTCCGCTCGGGCCGGCATGAAGCCTGTGTCATTGGCGGAGTGGACAGCCTCATGGACCTGCTGACCCAGGAGTGGCTCTACGCAACCCGGCAACTGAAGCACCCCAACCACCCGGTGGGACTGATGCCGGGGGAAGGCGCCGCCGTGGTGCTCATCGAGCGGGCCGCCCATGCGCGGAAGCGTGGCGCCAGGGTGCTGGCGGAGGTGGGCCCTGTATCGCTTCAGGATGAGGAATACAGCTTCTCCGATGAGGGCGTCATCCCTCATGGGCGCGCCCTGGCGAGCGCCATCCGGGACGTGGTGCGGGCCCCTCCTCTCCGTGCCCGGAATGTCAGCGTCATCCTCCATGACCTGAACGGTCAGGTCGTCCGCGCCATGGAGTGGGGCAACACGCTCATCCATCTCGCGGGGGAACTGGAGATGCTGCGAGAGACACGGCGCTGGATGCCTGCCGCGAGCTTCGGCGATGTGGGCTCCGCCTCGGGAGCCTTCTCATTGTGCATGGCGACCCAGGCCTTCGCGCGAGGGTATGCGCAAGGGACTGAAGTCCTGCTCTGCAACTCTTCCGAGAGCGGGCTCCGGAGTGCCGCCATCCTGGCGGAACCAAGAGACTGAGCGTCACCCTCTTCCGTGGCCCCCATGTGATGGGAGGGTGTTCGATGTCGCGCAGTCCGCGGCGCGTATCGCGAGGCACGCGCCGAGTCGGTTCTTCGAGCCCTCAAACCGGCGTCATGCCGTTCCCGGCTCCTCGCCGAAGAGCTGACCCGCCCCGGCCCAGTCGGACGGCTTGATGTCCTCGAAGAGGATGTAGATGTACTTCGGATCGGTCCCCGTATTCTTGACAATACTGTCGGTGATTTCGGTGGCGACGGCCTTCTTGGCCTTCGCATCCTTGCCTTCGAACCAACTGACACGAACAACAGGCATTGTGGAGCCATCTTCGGTGGGTGGGAGAAAACGCGTCTGCCTGAGCGAGTGGAGCGCAGGCTCGCCGAGGGACATCGGTCAGGGCGTCGATGCCGGCACGGATTGCAGCAACCGCCTCAGCATTCGGGCTTTTGCCGACGTCCAAGCGACGGGCACCCTGAGAGCCCCGGTTCGCATGCGCCACTGACGCGGGCGAGGTGTCAGCGGACGAGACGGAACCCGATGTCGGGCCCCAGCTTCTGCACGTAGCCGAGCAGGATGTTGAGATAGCCGAACGACTCAAGCCACCGAGCGTTGCGCAGCGGCCCTGCGTCGATGGCATCGAAGCCAAGGTCCCGTCCCAGGCCGAGAACGCGCTCCTTGGCGGAGGCATCATCGGCGGCGACGAGCAGGCTGAGCTTCTCGCCCTTCACGTGCCCCGTGTCCATGTGCTGCGCGAAGACCGTGTTGAAGGCCTTCACCGCGAGGAACACAACATCGGCCCAGGCAGCCGTCTGACGTACGCCTGCGGGGTCCTTCCCCACGGCCCTCACGTCGTGCCCGGCGCGTGCCAATCCGCGTTGCAGCGCGCCCCCCACGCTCCCCTTGCCGATGATTCCGATCTTCGCTGCCATGACCGTGCTCTCCTTGAAGAACTCCGGAGCGCAGCGCCCCGGGTCGCTCGGCAATATGTGCAACTCGCCCGTTGCGATAAACGCCATGAGCGTCAAAGCACTGTTGACGTTGCGTCATGAATGACCAGGGCCTACCCGTTCAACATCAAGCCGTGAAGTGAGCCGGCGCCCCCCAACGGCAGGCACCGCTGGGAAGTCCGGAGCGTGAGCATGACCTGCTGCGTGAAATGGCCGGCGGCTCCAGAGAAAGCACCGCTCTGGAAGTTGAACGGCGGCAGCGCGCCTGCGAGCCAGCAGGTGTGGCAACTCCGACAGGCTGGCTGTCGACGAGAACGAGGTCCGCATGTGCTGCCGCCGCGAGTTGCCCGGCGCCCCGACTTCGTATGAGAAGTGCCAGTCCAACTGACAACCTCAACAAGTCCACGACCCCAACGCTTGTGGCTTCGGCACTGCCCACGCTTGGGGGGAATTACCTCGACAGCCCTTACGCGGTTGCGCTGCCCTGCGAGCGGTGAGCCGGGCGGCGCGATGGCCAGTTGGACGATGGCGAGCCCATCCGTATCGCGGAGCGAACGGCGCCGCATTTTGGCGCGGCCACGACTGGACCCCGCTCTCCTTGCTACAGTGCGAGCTCGTGACCCGATGGAAGGCTCCCAGATATCGGTTTCCCCGGATCCGTAGCTCCTATCGGGCGCCGAATACCTTCAAGACGCCCAAGTACAAGGCGCCCAAAGCCTTCAGGGTACCCAAGGCACCGAAATTTCGGCCCATCCGTATTCCCGCGTTCGCAAGGGGGCGCCTTCGTCCGCTGAATGGATGCTCGGCGTGTGGCGCCACGTGGTTCCCAAGGGGCAGGGACTTGTCGGCAGTTTGCCCTCGATGCAAGAGCAGCGCGGTCTTCATCCCGCCGCCTCCTCCATTCAACGTGGGCTTGTTCCTGGCGACAATGTGTCTAGCCCTGATTATTCCTCTGGGGTTGGTGCTTGCTCCAACCTGCCAGTCCATCGGTCGTGCGACACGAAGGCATGCTCATCCGGTCGAGGATGCGCCCGTGCCAGTCTTCGAAGAGCACCCGACGCGACGACTCCAGGTCATCCGGCGATGCACCGTCTGGAGGGAAGTGAGTGGTAGCTCCGCCGTCATTCGGAAGGCAGTGATTGGTGAAGTCCTTGAGTGGGTAGGGGATGGGGACTCGGTCTGGCGGTTTCAAGAAGATGGCGGCGAGGCGTACTTCAACAAGCGCTGCGCGGTGCTTCTGGATTGAGCGCGGCTTGAGCGACACATGGGCGCGTGGGTCTCCGCTGGCTGCGGTGACGCCCAGGCGATGATGCAGGACGCGCAGGCGGCTACTTCGGAAGGGGCCGCTGCGGCGGCGGCGGTGGCGGGCGCTGCGGCTCCGCCTTGAAGGATGCCCAGGACAACGACACCTCCCGGCCCATCGCATCGCGCCCGTGGAGGGTGTCGAGGACCTGCTTCACCTCCGGCCGCACGTCGCCAGCGGGCACGGTGACCTCACCCCGGAAGCTCCCACGGCCCAGGTCCTCCTCCACGGTGATGAGCTCCCGCCATCCGTGGGTGCGGGTCTCCACCTGGTCGTCCCAGCTCACGGTGAGGCGCTCCACGCGCTCCCAGACGACGTGGGTGTCCTCGGGCACATCCACCTGGAGCTGGGTCCTCCAGCCGTCGTTCGCGGAGCGCGCGGCCACCCGCTCCAGCTTCAAGCTCGCCGAGGGAACACCCTCTGGCGGAGGCTGCGCGCGGACCTGCACGAACGCCGTCGCGCCCTGCCCTCCTCCCGGGCCCCCGGTGGTCAGCCGCACGGGATAGACCCGCACGTCCTGCTCCCCCGGCGCGGGCGGCGCGAAGGCATGCGTGGCTTCAGGCACCGTCGTCACGGTGGAGCTTCCGTCACCGAAGTCCCAGGTGTACGCGGTGGCGGGAGCAGGAGACACCGCGCGGAGGTCGAAGGCGGTGGGGTCGCGCTGGGTGACTTCGATGCGAAGCAGGTGGGCCTGTCCCTCCCCCGCGCCACAGGCGCGCACGTCGATGCCAGCGACCTGTTCGGCCAGCACGCCGACTCGGCGGCCTCCCAGGTCGCGGCAGAGCTGGAAGCGGACGAAGTACCGGCCCGCTGTCGCGGGAGCACGCCACGCAAGGCGTGCGCCGGGATGCAGCTCCGCCCCGGTCTCCTGCCCCGGCCACACCCAACGCGGGACGACGCCTGGCTCGGGGGTTCCGCCCACGCGCGCGGACAGCGTCAGCAGTTCACCCGCGCAGACCCACGGGCGGTCCGCGTCGAGCCCCTCGATGACGGCGCTCGACGCCAGCACCACGCGCTCCTCGTTCAGGGCGGCGGAGAGGGCCTCACCGGTCGCGGCGGACGGGACCTCCGTGGCGGCGGGCAAGGGCCGCGCGGGAAGCGAGGGGCGCGCGGCGGCCTCCCCCTGCCTCTCGGGCTCCGTCACGACGAGGCGAGGCGGAGCGGGCATGGGGGAAGCGCTGTCATTCCGGGCCAGCACCCAGGCCATGGCGATGACCAGGAACCCTCCCCCCACCAGGAGGGCACGAGCGGGGCCACTCCCAGACCCGCGTCCACCACGTCCGGTGTCCATGGGCGCGCGACCTCAGAAGCCGAAGTCGTTGAGGTGACGCCGGTAGCCCTGGGAGTTGGGGCGGTACCACTGATCATCCCAGCCAGTGAACGCCACGTCGTCGAGCAGTCGCTCCGTCTTGCCGTCGAGGACGACGGTGTTGATGAGGGGCACCGCGGTGGAGCCCACGTTGCGCGCGGCGAGCTTGTTCGCGGTGGGATCCAGGTACTGGGCGGTGGTGCGGCTGCAGTAGTCCTGGAGGAAGCAGCCCCGGTCGCACACGGCCAGGGTGTTGTAGGAGGCGTGTTTGTCCTCGGCCATGTAGAGGACAGGCCATCCGCGATAGCCATTGCGTGAATCGCCCAGGTCATATTCGAGCTGGTCGAACGCGTACCACGCGGAGGACTCGCACGAACTCTTGCGATGGGCGGACAGGTAGGCCCAGTCGAGGTACCAGCGCCCACCGGAGAAGTGCACCTCGAAGATCTGGAACTCGGGGTCGCCGTCGTGCCCGGTGGTGACGCCGGTGTCTTCGAAGAAGGTATCCAGATAGACGATGCGCACGGTGCGCGTGGCGAAGGCCTCGCTCTTGACGGCGAAGTAGGGCCGCCGGCCCATGCCGCTCTCGCCGCTGTCGAACCAGAACAGGGGCATGAACCACTTCGCGAGCTGGTATTCGCAGTCGTCGTTGAGGCCGTCCCGGTCCGCGTCCGTGCCGGTGCCCCAGCAGTTGTCACCGTAGGGGATGACGGAGAGGCCATCCGCGCGGGCGGCGGGGGCCGACAGCGCGAGGAACATGATCAACGACAGGAAGGCGGTGCGCGGACCACGGCCCATGGAAGTGCTCCGGGGAACTTCGGGGGAGGCCAGAGGCTACCGCATTGGACCGGCCCAGGTGCCGCTGGAACCCGAGGACACGACGGATGCGTTACATTCCAAGGGCGGGTAGATTCAACGGGTCGTCGCGACATCTCGAACCTGAGGAGTTGCGCACGGCGTCGGCGGACTCAAAGAAAGGCGTTCCCGTGGCAACCGCTGCTACCTTGCGCTTCGAACTCTATCGCGAAGTCGAGCGCGGCAACGCGAACGCAGGCAACAACGGTCATCCCTTCGTCGAACGGTGCGTGCTCGTGCCACCCGCGGGAGTGGATCCGCTTGCCCTGAAGCTGGTCTTCCTCCCCTGCTTCGGCGACCCGAAGCCCGAGACGACGCTTGGCGCATACTTCAAGGCCCAGGCCGAGGGATTGGACTTGCCGGGAGGTGACCTTCTCCCCAGGAGCCTTGATGGCTATCTCCACCACGATGAGGCCGAACGGCGCGCGTTCGGCACACTCGTCGAGCCACGCTCCGAGCGTTCGAGTGTCCTCGTCGTCTGGAATGGCAAGGCGCAGTGGTACGTCGACGAGGTCTTCTATCGCCTCGAAGGCGTGGACGGCTGGACGCGCGGTGCGTGTGCTGACGTGGTCGAAGGCTCGCTCAAGGACTTCATCCGGTTCTCTCCGTTGATTCAGCCACGTTTGAGCGAGGGGCGTTCCGAACTCCACCACCCCGGGCGCGCGAGGGAGTTCTCCGCGGACGATTGCGTTCTTGGGCTTTCAAAGTCACCCGGAATGCCCAACACGCTGCGTTACTCGCTGGAGGTCTTCGCCGATGGCCGCTTCCATCGCACGGCCACACACCAATTGGATGTTCATGGCGCGGACGTCCATCGGCTCACGACGCTGCTCATCGCGGCCAGCCGGATCAAGGAAGTCCACGACCTCTCGATCCCGCCGCCATTCGTGCATGACCGGCAGACGACGATGGTCATCTTCCCCCTCTCAGGTCGAAACCAGAGGGTGACGCTGGGCCCGAACACGAGGCCCGAGGTCGAGGACTTCGCCAAGAAGGTGGCCGCCGCCTACGGCATCGAACTCTGAGCGCCTTTTTGACACTCGGACAAGGCTTCATGCAGCCCGACGCGGGGCTTGCGCCTCAGCTCCCGGCGGACAGCCCGGCGCTGGCCTCCGCCACGAGGCCGGGCGCGGGCGGTACGCCGAAGAAGCGCGAGAGTTCCGCCTGAGCCTCGCGGGCTTGCGCACCGCTGATGCGCCCTTCCCGCTCCAGCCTCCCGATGATGACTCCAGCGCGGGTGCGCAGGGCTTCGGGCCGTTGGGCCGGCAGCCAGCGGCGCGGGGCGGGCAGCATGGCCGCGAGCATCGCGCCCTGCGCCACGCTGAGCGCGCGCGCCGAGATGCCGAAGTGTTCGCGCGCCGCCGCTTCGATGCCGTAGACGCCCTCCCCCCACTCCACGACGTTCACGTACAGCGCGAGGATGCGCTGCTTGCCCAGGTGATCCTCCAACCGGCGGGCGAGCAGCAGCTCCTTGCCCTTGCGCAGCAGGCTGCGGTCCGTGGAGAGGTAGAGGTTCTTCGCCAGTTGCTGGGTGAGGGTGGAGGCGCCGCGCCCCAGGCGCGCCGCGCGCACCGACTGTTCGAGGGCATTCTCCACCTCGGTCCAGTCCACGCCCTCGTGCCGGTAGAAGCGCGCATCCTCGGAGATCAGCACGGCGTCCATCGCGTGCGGAGCCACCGCGCCAAGGGAGACCCAGGCCTGGCGCATGCGCGGCTGCCTGCCCGCCTCGCTCGCCTCCTCGGCTCGCTGATCCATGAGCGCGGTGGTGCGCGGATTCTGCGTCCGTAGGGTGCTCACGTCAGGCAGCCGCACGTACTCGATGCTGAGCCAGAGCACGAGCAGCAGCCACCCGCCGAGCGCCCAGCGGCCCCAGCCCGGGCCGGAGCGCTTCCCGACGACGCGCCGCGCGCCAGAGGTGAGCTGTTTGGTCTTCTGCGTCCGGACGGACGAGGCTCGCGCGGAGGGCGGTCGGGAGGCCATCTATGCGCACATTTCCCCCGGTATGCGACCGCTGTCCAGAAGACGGCCGGAGCGGCCCCCAGCGGACCACCCTTGTTAGGGTGCGGCGCATGCTCTCCCTCCGTACCGCGCTCGGCGTGGGTGTCCTCTTGCTGGGCCTGGGTTCGGCGGGGCTTGCCGTGCAGTCCTTCCAGGAGAAGCGGCGCGCAGCGGTCGAAGCGCGCATCGCGGCCCGCCAGGAGCCCGTCCTGACGCCGGCTCCGGGCCCAGCGCCCCAGGGGCTTCCCGTCGTCGCGCCGGCCGGGGTCAAGCAGGACAAGGTCCCCCGTGGGCACGTGGACGGGGTGGCGCTGCGCTCGCTCCTGCTCCGCCGCCAGTTCGAGGAGTTGACGCTGGCGGTGGAGCAACTCCAGTGGGGCATGGAGGCGAACCCCCGGGACGAGCACTGGATGACGGACGGCATCCAGGCGCTCGGCAACGGGGCCCCCGATTCGACGGAGCTCCTCGACGCGTGGGTGAAGGCATCGCCGCGCTCGTTCGCGCCCTACCTCGCCCGGGGGACCCACTGGGTGAACGTGGGCTACCTGCGGCGCGGGACGCGGTTCGGGGCGGAGACGTCGGCGGAGGAGTTCGCCGGGATGCGGAAGGCCTTCGAACGCGCGCTGCCTGATCTCAACCTCGCCTGGACGCTCCATCCGAAGGCGGTCTCCGCGGCGCGACCGCTGATCCACGTGGCGAACGCGCTCAGCGACCCCGAGGCGCGCGACCGCGCCTTCACCCGCGCCGCGGAGCAGTGCCCCTCCTGCGCGGACGTCCGGACCACCTACATCCACGGACTGGCCCCCCGCTGGGGCGGCTCCTACGCGGAGATGGACGCCTTCGCCGAGGCCCAGAGGCGCGCTCACCCCGAGCTGGGCTTCCTGCGCGGCTTCGCCGATTGGGACCGCGCGCGCTCGCTGCGGGCCGAGGGCGACAACGACCGGGCACTGGCCCTGCTCGCCAAGGCACTGTCGGCCGGTGACTTCTGGGAGTTCCGGCTGGCGCGGGCGAAGCATCTGCGCCGCGCCCGGGCCCTGGACTCCGCGCTCGTCGAGGCGAACCTGGCCGTGGCCCTGCGGCCCGCTCGCGCGGACGTCTACTTCGAGCGTGCCCGGGTCCTCGCTTCCAGCCAGAAGTGGGAACGCTCGGGAAAGGATCTCCTCCACGGCCTGCGGCTGGATGCGACGGACGCGGACGGGCGGTCCCTGCAACCTGGCGTGGTGAAGGGGCTGATCTCCGCGGCCTGGGAGCAGCATGAGGCCGGACGCCGCGAGGAGGCCCTGCGCCTGCTCGAACTCGCGGGGGAGCTCGCCCCGGGCGACCCCGAGGTGACGCGCTGGCGCGCCCGGGTCGTGACCTCGCCGCTGCACGCGGAGGCGCGGGTCGGGGAGGAGCAGGCCAACGTGCCGGATGACTTTCGCGCCGTGCAGCAGCGGGACTACGCCCTCGCGCGAGAGCGGCGCTTCGCGGAGATCCTCCCGCTCTGGGATGCCTTCCTCGCGCGCAATCCCGACCACGGGCTCGCCTACCTCGAGCGCAGTGGGACGCACTACCACCTGCGCAATCTCGAGGCCGCGCTGTCCGACCTGAAGAAGGCGTGTGACCTGGGCATCAACGAGGGCTGTGCCCGGGCACGCCAGGTCGAACGAGCCAGGGGCGCGGCCCGCTGAGCCTCAGCCGCGGATCGACTGGTCAGAGAATCCTGTCAGCACCCAGCGCTGCCCGTGCGCAGGGCGCCTCCATCACCCACGACCCGGAACGGGTAGCGGTCCGCGCCGCAATCGATTCGCCTCCATCGCGTATTTGAAGCGTCCTGCGGAGAATCAGGACCGCAGTGCTTCGGATGTATCGAGGGGGGGCAGCACATCATGCGAGTCGACGGTCCATCATTTTCAACCCATACAATTTCCTCTGGAGACACGGGCAAGGCTGAAGCCCGCGAGGGTTCCGAGGCCAACGTCGTCCGGGAAGAGGCAGCACCCGGCGCGCAAGGTCCGGATTCGACCTCCCGCTTCGAGGATGCGCCCGCGGCGCACCGGGAGCGGCTGCTGCCCCCGCCGCCTCCTCCCCCTCCCGAACCGCCTCCAGAGCCCTGGCCCGTCCCAGAGAAGAACCTGAAGCGCGGTGACACCGGCGAGGACGTGAAGCAGCTCCAGGACTCGCTGGTGCAACTGGGCTATCTGACGCACGAGCAGGTCGCCACCGGGCCCGGCCTGTTCGGTCCGCAGACGCAGGCCGCGCTGGAGAAGTTCCAGGGGGACAACGGCGTCACCGCCCATGGCCACTACGAGGCGGCGACCCGTGAGGCGCTGTCGAAGTCCCTCACGCGCTCCGCGCAGGCGGGCGGGAAGACGCAGGGCCCGGCCATGTCCGCCGAGGCCGCGTTCATCACCCAGTTCACCTCCCAGTACAATCCGAATGGCCCGCGCGGCAGCACCAACTGCGGTCCCGCCAGCCTCGCCATGTCCCTGGCGTACACGGGCCACATGCCCCCGGGCCTCACGAAGGAGCAGCAGGTGGACCATGCGCGCGCGCTGATGAGCCCGCGCCGCGAGTCGGAGTTCACCTTCGTGAAGGCGTCGGACGGCACGCGCGTGCCGATGCTGGACCGGGACCATGATCTCACCGGCGGCACCATGGTGGCCGACGGCATCAAGAACGCGGGCCTCACGTCGCGCTACGGGCAGGGCTGGGAGTCGCTGGACCAGCAGCTCGCGGCGGGCAACCCCGTCATCGCCAACGGCGCCACCCACGCGGCCTGGCGCTCGCAGTTCCCCGAGCGCATGGGCAACGGCGACATCGGCCACCTCAATGCCATCCTCGGCAAGACGCCGGAGGGGAAGTACCTCGTCGCCGACCCGCTGCACACCGGGGGCCCGGTGGCGATGACGCGCCAGCAGCTCAGCGTCTTCTTCTCCCCCACCGGGGGCCAGCCGTCCTTCAACGCCCTGCAGGGGGCCTCGCGGGGCACCAGTGCTCCAGCGGCGTCGGCGGGCGCCAGCGCGGGCACCACCGCCGCGCTGCTGCTGGACCAGGCCGCCGCGCGCTTCGCACCGATCACGCCGGAGCCCTTCACGCCCCCGACGCGCGTGGGGGTCGCCAGCGTCGCCACGGCGAACGCGGCCGGCACGGACGTCAAGACACGCGCGCAGCAGGACGCGCAGGCCCTGGCGGGCACGCTCCAGAACAGCCTGGAACAGGGTGCCCGGCAGTTCGAGCAGCTCATCGCCAGCAACCCGGACCCCGCCTACCAGGAGGCGTTCGTCCGCGCCGCGGAGCCGTCCCTCGCGAAGATGGGCCAGCTCTTCGCCGGCGTGTCACCGGAGACGGACCGCAAGCTCCACCCCCGTCCACCGCTGCGCCAACCCGACCTCGTGAATGACCGGCCGCTGCTCGACACGCTGGCGGAGGCGGAGTCCGCCATCGAGCAGAAGACGTACCTCAGCCTGGCGCGTGCCACGGAGCTGCTGGGGGAGCCGACCGCCGGACTCGTGGGCAAGGCCTTCACCCGGGATGCGCCGCCGGGCCTCGCCAACCTCTCGCTGACCCACGCCATCAGGACCGCCGTCAACTTCGGCATCGGCACGCGCCTCGCGTTCGACATGGAGCGCGCGCTGATGAAGCTCGAAATCCATCCGCCAGGCTTCAAGGGGCCCACGCACGCCCTCGATGCCACGGCCATCCACCGGACGCTGTGGAGCTCCATCGACGGGCTTCGCGGTCGGTTCTCAGCGGTC
The DNA here is from genome assembly GCF_003611635.1 of Corallococcus terminator. Taxonomy (GTDB): domain Bacteria; phylum Myxococcota; class Myxococcia; order Myxococcales; family Myxococcaceae; genus Corallococcus; species Corallococcus terminator. The sequence continues at coordinate 35,428 of NZ_RAVZ01000048.1, forward strand.
GCGGACAAGGCGGAGAAGCACCAGAAGCAACTCACGGAGCTGCTCAGCGGTCCGGCGAAGCTCCTCACCTCGGAGCAGCAGCAGGCCTTCACCGCCACCTACCTCAACGCCCCCGAGCGCAAGCAGGACCTCGCGGACTTCGAACAGCTCAGCAAGTTGTTGGCCCGCGCGGCCCCGGATGGCCCGCCCGCGGGCGAACTGGGACCGGAGCTCACGGCGCTGGCCCGCGAGCTGCCGCGGATGGCGGCGACGCAGTCCGGCGCGGAGTACCTCGCCTCCCAGCTCACCGCCCAGGGCGAAAACCGCCCCGCGTTCCTCGACACCGTCGGCAAGCTGAAGGACCTCAAGGACTTCGACGAGAAGCTCGCCCTCGCGCTCGTGAAGAGCGCGGGCTCGGGCGCCATCCTCGCGGCCGGCTTCAAGTCGAAGGGAGGCGCCGAGGCCATCTTCAACGGGCTCGCGCGCAACTCCCACCTGTTCGGGATGGGCCCGAACGACATGCAGAAGTACGTCAAGCTCCTGCGTGGCATTGGTCCGGACTCGACGCAGGAGCAGGTCCGGGACATCACCCAGTCCCTCCGGGACCTCTTGCGGGAGCAGAAGACGGGAATGCCGGGCGACCCGGATTCCCCCCGGAGCCAGGCGCTGCGCGGGCTGGGAATCCTCGTCACCGCGTCGGCGGCCATCGGGGACGCGGCGGGCTGGAACCAGGCGGACTTCGCCGCGAAGATCAAGATTGTCGGCGACGGGCTCAGCGTCGGCGGAGACGGCGGGACGTTGATCCTCGAAGCGCTCGGCAAGTCGGCGCCGGCCCTCTCCAAGGTGCTCGGCAAGGCGTCCGGCGTGGGCGCCCTGCTGGGCGCGGTGGGTGACGGCATCCAGTCCTTCCAGGCCGTGCAGGAGGGCAAGTACTGGAAGGCCGGCGCGTCCGGTGCCCAGTCGCTGGGCGCCCTCCTCATGGCAGGAGGCGCGCTGGTCGAATGGGTTCCCGGCGCCCAGCTTGTCGGCGCCGCCCTGTTCCTGGGCGGGCTCGTGGTGAAGTACCTGGACCCGGACACGAAGGCCACGCGCGAGGCCCAGGTGCGCCTGCTCACCGAAAGCGGCATGGACGCGACGCTGGCGCAGAACCTCATCAGCCTGGGCCCGGACATGCTCGACAAGCGGCTGCGGCAGGAAGCGCGCATGTCGCCGGAGCAGGTGCAGCGGTTCATCACCGACCACCCGGAGCTCACGCGATTCCGCTACGAGTTCGACAGCCTGAACCAGGCCGCCAACGTGATGGGAATGAAGGGCGCGGACTACCCGGAGTTCCTGGAGCGGCTGGCGAAGGCCCACGACATGGACGTCGGCACGCTCGCGGACGAGGTCCACCGCCGGTTCTTCAGCAGTCCCCAGTTGGGAGGCGCACGCCAGGGGCCGGGATCCCCGAGCGACGAATTCCGCCGGTGGGTGGAGACGCAGACGCCGGAAGTCGCGGCGTGGGCGAAGCAGCACCGGACGCCCTGAGCCGGTCCCCACCCATCCAGGGGTTCGCGCTTCAGCTCAGGCCGCGCTGGCGGTTGACGAACGCGCTGACGCGGGCGGCGTCGTAGTCCGTGCGCAGGTCCGGGTTGGAGATCTGCTCGCCGAAGGCGCCGTGGAACGGGATGGCCTCTGAGGCGTTCTGGGCCTTCTCCTGCAGGTTGGACGTCACCCAGCCCTGGAGCTGATCGATGGTCAGGTCCTTGAGCTTGCCCGCGCCGGGGATGGGCAGGTCGGGCAGGAACGACTTGGCGGAGAAGAGCAGGTCCACCATGCCCTTCACCGCGTCGTTGCGCTTGTTCAGCTCGTCCACGGCGATCTGGAAGCCGCCTTCCAGCGCTCCCACCAGGCTGCCCATGAGCCGGGCGTCGCGCTTGGCGTCCTGGGACGGCGGGTTCTCGGTGGCGTGCTCCTCGAGGCCGGCGCCCATCGTCTCCAGCCGCGACATGACGTCCTGGCGGAACGCGGCCTGGCCTTCGAACTCCGGCGGCGAGAAGAGCGTGCGGGTGAAGAACTCGGACATCTTCTTCTCGCCGTCCAGGGTCAGCGAGCCGGCCTTGTCCTGCAGCGAGGACAGCACGGCATCACCATGCTGGGTGAAGAAGCGGGCGGCGGCGGCGCGCGACTCGCTGTTCTCCCCCAGCTTGTCGATGGAGTCCGTGAACAGCTTCAGCGACTCCGGGGTGGGCGGGTTGATGCGGCCGGCCGCGTCCAGCAGCTTGCCCAGCGCGGGCGAGTAGGACGCATCCATGCCCGCGTTGATGTTCTTGAGGACGTCCGCCATGCCGTCCTTGTTCTCGGCCAGGAACGACTGGAGCCGGTCCGGCGGCATGCCCGCGAGCGCCGTGGCCACCGCCGCGCTGCGCTGCTGATCATACCCGCCGTCCGCGCGGATGATCTCCATCTCCTTCTTGGCGTACGTCTCGATGAGGTCCGCGTTGCCCGTGCCCGCGACGATGCCCGCCAGGCCCTCGTGCGTCTCCCCCGGCAGCTCCCCGCGGTGGGCCGACGCGACAGCCTCCTCCAGCTCACCAGGGGACACCGCGCCCGAGCGATAGGCATTGTCGAGCGCGCGGGACAGGCCCGCGCGGTCCGCTTCCGGCAGCCGCTGCACGTCGTCCAGGATGGCGCCGGCGACGGGGCCGAATTTGAACATCAGGTCCATGAACGCCGCCTGCTTGGCGGGATCCGGGTTGGCCTTCAGCCAGTCGGCGACGTAGCTCGCGTCCCGGCCGTCATGTGCGTTGGCGATGGCCTGCTCGGCGGCCTTCTGCTCGGACGCCGTCAGCGCCGTAGGGGCGACGGCCGTCGTGCTGGTGGCCCGCACAGTCGTCGTTTCCGCGCCCAGGCTCACCGCGTTGCGCGTCACCGGCGTCGCCTGGAAGGCGTCCCGCGCCCGTTCGGCACGCACCGCGTTGTCACGCACGGCCGGCTTCGTGACCGCCTGACCCTCCGTGCGCTCCGCGGTTCGGGTCTCGACGCGCTTCGGATTGCCACGCTGGATGGTCGACATGAGGGTCCCCCTCGCCTGGATTCAGGCGATGAGTGAGGCGGTGTGCGCCTCACGATTTCCTGGAATTATCTCATAGAATCCCTGGAAGTTGCGCCCCCTAGTCCTACAGTTGCAGTTCGGAAGAGACCGCAGTCGGCCTCCTGTTGAAGAAACAGGAGGGGGCGGAGCGAGACTTCCCATGCAGCAGCCATCAACCACAGAAGCCCAGGTACCGGAAGTCCGGCT
>NZ_RAVZ01000490.1 GCF_003611635.1 Corallococcus terminator
CCAGCATCCGCTTCACCATCTGACTCTTGAATGCGTCCGTATACGGCACCGTTGTCTTCCTGCTCGCCCCGCTCAGGTGGTCACCTCGGCTGCTCAGCCGAGGCGACAACTACGCTGACACTGGGGGGGCCAGCCGGCGGTGGTCCAGGCAGATTCTCAGGAACGCAGCACCGTCGAGTTGGCCCTGAGCCAACGTGCCGACCGCGCGCGGAAGCCTCTGGGCGATTTCGAACGCGAGATTATCAACGGTGATGTCGAGCTCTGTCTTCATGAAAGCACGGTGGCCCGTTCAGAGGATGATTTCCGTATCGAGGTCGAGCGTCGCCAAGCCTGTCACCCCTTGCTCTCGGAGCAGTTGCAGCAGGTCCGAACGGATGATGAATTCGTGCATCATCTGCTTCAGGCGAAACAGCTTCTTGTCCTCGGGAATCCTGTCGAGATGGAGATTGAGCTTATACAGATTGGCAATGCCTCCAGGCTCAAGCGGATCTTCGTCGAACTTCGATCGTGCGGCGTCCAGACAATCCACGCTGCCAAGCAGATTGGCCACGGCGTAGTCCCTGCTGACCACCGAGCCCCTCTTGTTCGCCAGTTCGAAGGGGAGGTACTCGACATCCGAGACCCGTTCCGCCTCGAACAAGGTGCGGACTCGGGGGGAAATCATCAGTAGCGACAGGATATTCGGAAGCAGATCAGGAGCCATCTCCCCCGCGCGCTTGTCCATTTCGAAGCGTGAAGTCGCAGGGAAGTCCGATCCGAACGGAACGCCTTCCAGCAATCGCCAGTCCTTGAGGATGGTTTCCGGCGTCCGTTTGATGCTGCAGAATCTGGGATCGTAGGGGGTTGTAACGATGTGAAAGGTGAAGCTCGGCATCTCAAATCCTCCAAGAGCCTAGATGGACTCCAGTTCGTCCAACGAGACCCCGGGGGGCATCGCCTTGAGGGTGGCAAGGAGTTTGTCGGACAAAAGGTTCATCGCCTTCTTGATCTGGGTGACGTTCTCGTCATTGAGTTTGTGCGGATTACCCGATGCAAGCACCTTTTTCAGTTGAGCCGCGATCCGACGCAGATGCTTCTCACAAGCTTGCGAATACGTGGGGTGGCTCATCTGGCCATAGGGACAATGAATGGGCAGCCCCAGCACCCGACCCACGAAGCTCTCCTTGGGGAGCAGAACGATGTTCTGGCCGCAGTTCATGTTGTAGAGCGACGTCATCAACAGAAACAAGCGCTTCGCTCCGTCCGGACCACCGCCGATATATTCGTTGATGGCCCCGTTCGGAATCATGTGGTGCCAGTTGTGGTAATAGGGGCGGTGCATTCCCCCTTCAGGATCATGCGCCATGGGAACGAAGTTCTTCGGGTGCGTGGGCTCGCCGATGAACCATGCCTTCGGGTCGCGCTCCAGAACTCGGCTGGTGTAGCGAACGCTGAGCCGGTATTTCTTGACGAAGTCACGCAACCTCAGGCCGAACTCGCCGGACGTCTCTCCCGAGCGCTTCTCCTTCCGGGTCGCGGCCTCGAAGATGTCGCGATCCGCCTTGTCGCGGTCGATCCAAGAGCGGCGGAGCGGCTTGTTGTACATGCCTGAGCGTGCCGCCGTCTTGCTGAGCTGATATCCATTCCATTGATAGTCACACGGACTGCTCTTTCTGGCCGACTCATGGCGAAGAATGCATGCTCCCTTGTCGTGGAGGTCATTCTTCGTCATCTGCGTGATGTGTTCCGCGGACTGAGCCATGGCTTCCCCCTGCTTTCGAGGTTCCTAGTGCCCCTGGGATACGTCCCGTGTCAAAGCGCGCAGCATCAGTGCGCCTTTGGTTCCTGCATAGGATGACATGCCAATGAGTGCATAGGGAGAGCCCGCGTAACGTCGTGCGAACGCGCGCACGGCCATGCACACCGCGAGCGGGCCCGTCGCGGCACCGGTTTCACCAAACGACGCAGGAGGGAACCATGCCCGAGGTTCTCGCATCATCTCCACGCCAGCCAACCGGACGAGAGCCGTGCCCCACTCCATCGCACGCCAGGGGTCCCCATTGTGATTGTGGATGACCAGAGCGGACCCGGATTGCTTTTCGCGAACGTCCTCCAAGACGTTCCTCATCGCCGCCGCAAGACCGCTTCCATGTGAGGGGCCTGAGAAGCGGTGCGGCTCTTCGGTGGTCAGGGAGGTGGCCACCAGCTCCGCTTCGATACGTGCGCCACGCTGGCGGGCCGGGACCGCCCTTTCCAGAAAGAAGAATGCCGCAGCCTCCCCTGGCATGAACCCCACCGGGTTTCCAACTGTCTTGAGCAACCGCAATCGAGCCAGCATTTCGAGCGTCTTCCGCTCAAGAAACGAATCAACTCCTCCGATGAGGCAGCGCTCTACAACGCGCCGCTTCAGTAGCTCGCAAGCCTCGTGCACTGCTGTTGCGATACCATGGTGGTCTCCCCGCAGGACGAAGCGAAGTTCCTTGGGGATAGGCAGAGCGCCGAACAGGCAGAGTGCATCAACCAGGGGTGTGGATGAACCGCGCCCGACGGGCATCCCTTCCGGGGAGCCTTCGGATGGCTCTCCAACACTTGAAAGGAAGGAGCTTCCCACATTGAGGAAGAAAGCCGTTCGCGAGAGGTCGTCTGACTGGAGCCCGGAGTATGTGAGCAGATCCCTGAGAGCGGCGGTCCCCAGACGAATCAGCCGGGCATCTCCCTGGAACCCCTCCGTCAGGGGGTGACACTCATGCCCCGCAATTGGAACGAACTCAATGACGTCATCGTCGATGGCCCCGAAAGCCGGAATCTCCCGGGCACGGTTGATGCCGGCCCGGGCCGCAGCGCATGCGGTGACTACCTCATCCAGGCTGCTCGCCAGGCCAAGCCCTGTGACGACGATGCCATTCAATAGTTCGCACCTGGATGCACAGAAGTTCCCCCTCCGGTCCGGGCTGTTGATTTTAGCAGAAGGGTGACTTCTTCCCCTAGCGGCCAAACCCGCCCAGCGCCGTGCGGCTGAAGCTGGCCGCGCCCTGGCTGACGCGGACCGCGGACTGGCTGAACACCTGGAAGGCGGCGCGGATCTCCTGGGCGCTCTGGCCCGGGGTGAGGATCCACCGGTCCGCGATGCCCATGCTCTGGAACACCTTGCGGAAGTCCGTCGTGCCGTCGTCGATGCCCATCGCCGCCACGATGTGGTTCTCCACCCGGTGCAGGTCCTTCACCAGCGCCGCCACGTCCTTCGCCCGCGCCTTCTGCGAACCCTGGTCCGCGCCGTCCGTAATCAGCAGCGTCACCGTGCGCACCGGCACCCCGTTGCCGCTGAATTCCTGAGCCTTGGCCAGCACCGTGCCCAGCAGTACCACCGCGTTGTCATACAGCGGCGTCCCCATGTCCGCCGAGTAGTTGCCGGAGTGCATCCGCACCACGTCCTCCAGCGGCCGGAAGGGATTGAGCACGTGCCCGTTCAGGTAGCGCGTGTGGAACAACACGCCGTCCTTCTGCTGGCTCGCCAGCAACGCATCCAGCACCAGGTTGTGCCCGTCGCACACCGTCTTCGTGTGCCCGGAGTGCGAGATGCTCCCCGAGTCATCCGGCATCACCGTCACCAGCACCACCTCGCTCGCCTGCACGTCGTCCACGTGCACACCCAGGCCCGCCTGAATCTGGGCCCCCAGGTCCACCACCGTCAGTGCCTGCAACCCCGCGGGGCTCAGCACCCCTTCCGCGTGCGCATCCTCGAAGAGCTTCTGGACCCCGCCACCATTCGCCTTGCTCATGTCCGTGTCTCCTTTCGTTGTGGAATGCCAGACGTCACGCCAAGTGCAGGTCGGACCAGCTCGCCAGCGGGTCCGTGGACTTCACCAGGTGCATGCCCGCGTCCGCGAAGCGCTTGAGCGCCGCATCCGCCTGCGGCGTGAAGTCCGCCGCGAACCCGCCCTTGCCGTCCGGCACCGTCACCGACGACATGCAGTCCGTGAGCAGGTAGACCTTCCGGGCCAGCGCCGCGTCCTGCGCGACGATCTCCCCCAGCAGGTCGTCGATGGAGCTCTTCACGCAGTGGCTCGCCGCCTGCCCGCCAATCACCACCGCGTCCGACGTGAGCAGCGTCTTCAGGAACTGCGTGTTGCGCTGCGCGAGCGGCTGGCCGTCATGCCGCATCAGCACCTCCGGCCGCAGCACCGAGTAGTTCTCCGTCAGCGGGTTGCCGCCCTTCACCTCCGCCCACGACTGCACGCCGCGCGCGAACGAGTGGAACAACCGCGCCTCCTGTACCACGCCCGCCAGGGCATGCCCGTCGCTGCCCAGCAGGCAGTGCGGCGGCCACAGGTACAGCGTGTACTTGCCTGCCCGCTCCAACTCCTCGCAGTAGTACTTCACCTGCTTGAGCAGCCACGGGTAGTTGCCGCCGCACAGCCACTTCGCCACCGCGGGGTTCGGCCGCGCCTGACCGCGCTCAATCTGTTCACGCGTCACTTCGCGATACGGCTGCAACGGCTGGTCGTCCTGGTCCACCCAGAAGGACGGGAAGAAGATCTGGTAGGCGAAGTGCGTGTCGAGCGTCGCGGTGACGTTCGTCAGCGTCCCCAGGTTGCGGTAGATGAACTCCGCGATGCGCCGGTTGTCGTCGATGGCGCCCCGCCCGCTTCGCCCCGCGACGTACAGCGAGCCATCCGGGAAGCAGAAGTCCTTCTGCACGTCGATGAGCAGCAGGTGCAGGTTGAAGGTGTCCGTCGCCGACACCTTCGCACCCTGCGCCGCCTTCCACGCGCCGGCCTCCTGCTGCAACCTGCCGGCGTTGGAGCCGTAGCCGTACTCCGCCGCATGGTTGGCATTGTAGAACCCGGGCAGCGGCAGTTCCTTCACGGTCGTCTTCTTCATGTCCATCCCCCTTGCGTGTTTCACGTCATCCGCAACACGGTGAGGACCTGCGCCCCCACCACCATCAATCCCTCTCGCGACAGCAGCAACTGGCACCCCGCGTCCACGAACGGCTCCGCGTCCGGGAACTCGCGCACGGCCTCCAACCGCCCCTGCCGCGCCTCTACGCGCGTCAGCCCCGCGTCCGTGGCACAGAAGAGCGCGCCCCCCACCGCGCACTTCCCCCTCAACGTCCCCAGCCACGTGCCATCCGCCGCGTCGGCCCGGGCGCTCGCGCGCACCGCCCCGTCCGGCCCCAGCAGCACGGCGTGGTGCAC
>NZ_RAVZ01000491.1 GCF_003611635.1 Corallococcus terminator
CCCACCACCAGCAAGGACACCACCCACCCGCCGCGCCAACCCATGCCACACCCCTTACAAAAAGGCCTGGGAGGGAGGGTGTGTCGCGCAAGCGGATGCGCCAAGTGCCCCCGGGTCGGGCCGTGCTCGCCTGCCTGGACCCACGAGGTGTACGGCAGGGCCTCGCACGGGGCGGTCGGTATACTGCGCATCCCCATGAAGACGGACTCGTTGAAAGCGCAGCTCAAGCGCACCTTGCGGCGCGACCTGTGGATCGCCATCGCCCCCGCGACCCTCCTCATCGCGGTCGCGTTCGCGGTGACGTTCTATTTCGTCAAGCCCGCGCCGCCCAAGACGCTGGTGATGGCGCTGGCGCCGGACGAAGGCGGCTTTGGCTACATGGCCAAGCGCTACCAGAAGTTCCTCGCGCAGCACGGGGTGACGCTGGAACTGCGTCCCACGAAGGGCTCCGTCAGCAGCGTGGGCCTGCTGGACGTGGAGGACAGCGGGGTGGACATCGCCTTCGCGCAGAGCGGCACGACGGGTGGCAAGGGCCAGGAGGTGTCGGAGCACGTGGTGTCCCTGGGCAGCCTCTCCTATGTGCCGCTGTGGGTCTTCTACCGGGGCGAGCGCGTGGAGGACGTGCGCGACCTGTCCGGCAAGCGCATCGCGGTGGGGCCGGAGGAGAGCGGCACGCGTGCGCTGGCGATGACGCTCCTGAAGGCGAACCGCGCGGACGCGGAGCCCACGCAGTTGCTGCCCCTGGACCGGGACGCGGCCATCGACGCGTTGAAGAATGGCACCGTGGACGCGGTGTTCCTGGTGGCCCCGGCGGAGTCCCCGCGCATCCAGAAGCTGGCGGCGGTGAAGGACGTGCGCCTCTTGAGCTTCACGCGCGCGGAGGCATACACGCGCCGCTACCCGTACCTGTCGCGCCACGTGCTGCCCCGGGGCGTGTTCGACTTCGCGACGGACGTGCCGGACCATGACGTGCAACTGCTCGCGCCCAACGCGCTGCTCGTGGCGCGCGACACCTTGCACCCGGCGCTCGCGTACCTCCTGATGCGCGCGGCCAGTGAGGTTTCCGGCACGGCGGGCATCCTGGACAAGACGGGGGAGTTCCCCGCGCCGCTCGCCGCGGGCTTCCCGTTGAGCAGCGAGGCGAAGCGCTACTACGCGTCCGGCGTGCCGCTGCTCCAGCGCTACCTGCCGTTCTGGGCGGCGAACCTGGTGGACCGGCTGTGGGTGATGCTGGTGCCCATCATCGCGGTGGTGGTGCCGCTGATGCGCGCGGTGCCGGCGGTGTTCCTCTGGCGGGTGCGCTCGCGCATCTTCCGTTGGTACGCGCGGTTGAAGGAGATTGAAATCCAGTTGGAGGAGGACCCGGATCAGGAGCTGCTCCAGGCCATGCTCAAGCGGCTGGAGGAGGCGGAGCGCGAGGTGAACCGCATCGCGGTGCCGCTCGCCTACCAGGAGAACCTGTACTTCTTCCGCGAACACCTGGACATCGTGCGCCGCCGCCTCACCCGCAGGCTGGCGGACGCGCATGAGCACAAGGACGTCCCGCTCCACGTGACGGCCTGAGGGCGCAAGCCGTGACGGAGGCCCTGGGGGGGCGCGGCGGCGCGCGCGGCGGTGTGAACTTCAGGGGGTGATGCCGAGCATCTCGCGAATCTGCCGGGTCATCTCGATTTCGGCCTCGTGGACATGGCCGTCGCCGGTGATGAGGGCGTGGACGGCCTCGAGGACGGCGTTCGGCTGCTCGCGCAGCACGCCCACGTTCGGGGGAGGTAGCGGCTTTCCCTCCTGGAGGCAGTGGGTGAGGGCAGCGAGCTCCGAGAGGGGGACGCTGAAGCCTCGCGCGGTATCGATGATCTGATCGATCTCCTCGCGAGTGACGCGGCCATCGCTGGTCGCCACCTGGAGCAGCAGCTTGATGACCTCGATGTGGAAGTGGGAGTCGGGGTTCGACGGGGTGGCCATGCGGGTTGCGTCCTCCAGGGCGGTCCAGGCTGACCTGCCTGGGGGGGACGCGTCCAGGAGAGTCTCAGGGGCAGGATGGTTGCCGAGCGGGCCAGGGTGTCATGGGTGACATACCTTCCAGGGGGGATGGGCATGGATCCCGGGCCTGCCATGCTTGGGAGGTATTGCAACTCGGGGGCGTACCCATCATGGCCAGGGCTTTGAAGTTCACCTCGCGCGAGCAAGCCTTCCGCGCGGAGATGCATCAGGACCTCATTGGCGTTCGTACCTACGAAGACATCTACAAGGCCATCGAGAGCCGCATCCTCCTGTTGTGTCGGGCGGACCATCTCGCGGTGGGGTTCGCCAACCTGGATGGGTCCGTGGGTCTCCAATGGAAGACGGCGACCGCGATGCCGCTGCTCAAGGATTACACGGAGTGGGCCTCTCGCGACTTCGTGTTCCAGGCCACGGTGGTCCAGCCCAATGTCGTGCTCAATGAGGTGCAGATGCTTCAGGGCCGCGCATTGGAGAGCACGGAAACCTATCAGCGCAGCCGTGACGCGAAGTTGCGATTGGAGCACACGCTGGCGGCCCTGCTTTTCGAAGGACAGCAGGGCCTGAAAGGCGGCATCGCGGTGTACGGCGAGGGCTCTCGTTTCTTCACGCCCCGGGACCAGTGGATGCTCCAGGAACTCCTCCCGTCCATCAAGGCCGCCGTCACGGCCGTGCAGTATCTGTATTCCGTCCGCTTCGAAAGAGACCTCTTGAAGGCGGTCTCAACCGAGCCGGGCGCCACGATGGTGCTGACGGCCCCCGGGCGCGAGCGGGTGCGGACGGACGCGGCCACCCGACTGGTGACGAAGTGGTTCTCACGTGACGACCTTGCTTCTGACGGTGTGCCCAAGAAGTGGGTGACTCACGTGAAGGAGCGGTCCCTCGCGGGGCCTCCGGAACCCGTTTCGACCACCCTGCAGGAGAGTCGAAATGGCGAGTCGTTGCAGGTGACCTTCACGCCGTCCTCGGCCATCGAAGCCGGGCTTCTGACCTGGCAGGTGCGCATCCTGGAGCGGAGCCAGGGGCTGCGGCAGGACTGGGCCCAACAGCTCACCCCGAAGGAGCGCGATGCGGCCGAGTCCCTGCTTCTCGGTGCTACCAACAAGGGCATCGCCCTTGCGATTGGATGCAAAGAGCAAACGGTGAAGAAGCATGTGGCCAGCATCATGCGGAAGGTGAAGGTCGGAAGCCGGGGTGAGTTCATCTCCCAGGGGCGCCGTTCATAGCGCCCGGTCGAAGAACTCGCGCAGGTGCCGCGCGTAGCCCTCGGGGTCCTTCCGGGCGTACTCCCCGTGGGCCGCGTCTGGCACCTCCCACAGTTGTCGGGGCTCACAGGCCGCGCGGTAGAGGCTGGCCCCCAGCTTCTGGGGCCCGTCAGGGTCGCTGCCTCCGTTGATGAGCAAGAGCCCCCGTCCCTCCAACCGGCACATTCCGTCCAACGGCCGCACCGCCCCTACGTCGATGCCGGCCCGGCGCAGCCCCCACAGCACGGCCCAGGTGCTCGCGCCGTAGTGCGAGCCCATGTCCCCCGCGAGGTCCGGGAACGCACCCACTGCCGCCACCGCCTTCACGCGCGGGTCCTCCTGCGCCACCAGCAGGGCCGTCGTCCCCCCCATGGAGAAGCCGAACAGGCCCACCCTTCCTGGCGTTACCTCCGGCCGGGCACGGACGAAGGACAGCGCTGCCCTCACGTCCTCGCGCTCGCTGTCGCCCCAGCCAATCGCGTCGCCGTCGCTCTCCCCCTGGCCGTGCAGGTCGAACAGCAGCACGCCGTGCCCGGACGCCGCGAGGACGCCTGCCTCGAAAAGCAGTTGCGTGCGGTTCGCCGCGAAGCCGTGCACCAGCACCACCGCCGTGCCGTCGCGCGAAGGCCGATACCACCCGCGAAGCACCTGCCCCGCGGACTGGAAGGACACGTCCTCCAGCCCCGTCAGCGCTTCGGGCCCGGACGGGCGCACCACCGGGCTGCGAGAGGGATGCACCAGCGACGCCGCCGTGCGCAGGCCTCGCACCGCGGTGAGCGCCCCAAACCCCACCGCCCCCAGGACCAGCAGCAGCGCGAGGACGCGGACCCACCGGACGCCAGGCTTCTTCGAGGCCACAGGTCAGCTCCGGACAGGCTCGGCGTTGCGCCAGCGCTCCACGAGGTTACGCACGGCCGCTCCCCATTCGGGGTACTCGAAGGTGAAGCCCGCTTCCAGCAGGCGCCCCGGCACCACGCGGCGGCTCTTCAGCAGAAGCTCCGTGTCCGTGCGCATGAAGAACGCGCCCACCTCCAACATCCACTTCATCGCCGGCAGCCCCACGCCCACGTGCGCCGCCTCGCGCAGCTTCGCCATCAGCTCGCGATGGGGCAGGGGATTCGGGGCCGCCAGGTTCACGGGGCCCTCCAGGTCCTCGCGCTCCAGCAGCAGTTGCACGGCGCGCACGAAGTCCTGGTCGTGGATCCACGACACGAACTGCTGGCCGCTTCCCGCCGTACCGCCCAGGCCCCGGCGCGTCAGCCCCAGGAGCACGTCGAAGATGCCCTCGCGGTCCGGGCCCATCACCATCGCGCTGCGCAGCGCCACCTTGCGCGTGCGCGGCGTGTTCGCCTCCCCCAGCGTGCGCTCCCACGCCTGGGCGATGTCGATGCTGCGCTTCCAGTACGCGGGCACGTCCGGCTCATCCCCTCCGATGAGGCCCGTGGCCTCGTCGTTGGGCGCGTCCAGCCGGTGTGCGTAGATGGTCGCGGTGCTCATCTGCAGCCACACGCGCGGCGGCTTCGCGGCCTGCGCGATGGCTTCACCCACCACCCGCGTGGAGTCCACCCGCGAGTCCATCATCTGGCGCAGGTTCTCCTCCGAATAGCGGCAGTTCACGCTGCGCCCCGCCAGGTTGATGACCGCGTCGGCGCCGTCCACCTCCTTCGCCCAGTCCCCCAGCGTGCGCCCGTCCCAGGACACCGTGCGCGCGACACCCCGGCCGCCCCGGCTGATCAGCACCACGTCGTCACCCCGCGCGAGGAAGGCCCGCGCCAGCAGTGCGCCCACCTGCCCCGTGCCACCTGGAATCACGATCTTCACCGTCGACCTCCTGCCGCGTGACGGGCCCGTTGCGAAGGCCCAACGCCCCTGGGGGCCCCCGCATCCTTCGCGCAAGGCCCCGTTCGCTTCCAGGCATAG
>NZ_RAVZ01000492.1 GCF_003611635.1 Corallococcus terminator
GGGCAGGGAGGGCCTGAAAGTTCGCGTGAGGACGCCGGGTTGCCTAGAGTCGTTACCCGGGCGGGTCGGCCGGCTCCCCCCGGGCCTGGAATGCAGGTAGGCTCCGGTAGCAGTTCTTGGTCCCACCCGCAGACGCACACCCTCCACGTCCTTGAGCTCGCCCCAGACGGCCACCCCGTTCGGAAAGTACCTGCTCATCAAGCGCCTCGCGCTGGGCGGGATGGCGGAGCTGTTCCTGGCGCACAAGCCTCCGTCACAGGAGCTGGTGGTCATCAAGCGGATCCTCCCGTACCTGTCGGAGGAGCCGGAGTTCGTCCAGATGTTCCTGGACGAGGCGCGCATCGCCGCCCAGCTCCACCACCCCAACGTCGTGCAGGTGCACGAGCTGGGGAAGGAGGGCGACAACATCTTCATCTGCATGGAGTACGTGGAGGGCGTCGACCTGCGCCGCGTGCTCGTGGAGGAGGCCAAGTTCGGCTCCTGCCTGCCCTACGGGGTCGCGGCGAGGATCTGCGCGTACATCGCGTCGGGCCTGGATCATGCGCACTTCAGCCGGGGCGTGGATGGCCGGCCGCTGGAGCTGATCCACCGGGACGTCAGTCCCCAGAACGTGATGATCAGCTACGACGGGCGCGTGAAGCTCGTCGACTTTGGCATCGCCAAGGCCGGCGCGTTCATGGAGCGCAGCAAGCCGGGCGTCATCAAGGGGAAGTTCCTCTACCTGTCGCCCGAGCAGATCATGCAGGAGCGGCTGGATCACCGGGCGGACATCTACGCGCTCGGGGTGATGCTGTACGAAATCACCACCGGCAAGCAGCCCTTCTCCCGGCAGACCACGGAGGGCATCCTCTACGCCATCCGCCACGAGGAGGCGACGCCGCCGCACCTGGTGCGCCCGGACTATCCGGAGGAGCTGTCGCGCATCGTGATGCGGTGCCTGGTGAAGGACCGCACCCAGCGCTACCAGCGGGCCTCCGCCGTGAGGGCGGACCTGGACGCGTTCCTCGCCTCCGGCGTGCTCAAGCAGAGCCTGGACATCCCGCACTACATCGCGCGCCTGCTCGGGGAGGCCGACGAGCGCACGGTGCTGCACATCCCGCCGGCGAAGCGCGCGGGCCGGCACGAGGCCACCGTTCCGCTGCCGTCCCTGCGGACGCCTCCGCCCCCGCCGGTTCCGGACCTGCCGGAGGACACGTCGGCCCGGACGCTCCCGCTGGCGTCAGAGGTGGAGGACACCGCCGCGCGCACGCTGCCGCTGCCGTCGGAGGTGGAGGACACCGCCGCGCGCACGCTGCCGTTGTCGGATGAGGTGGAGGACACCGCCGCGCGCACGCTGCCCCTGGGGGGCTCCGCGTCCGGGCTGGGCCGGGTGCCGCCCCGGACGGGCCCTGGCGCGGTGACGCCCGCGGGGCTCGTGGCTCGGCCGCCCGCGCGGAGGCCCACGCGGGAAGGCGCGGTGCTGCGCGCCTACGACGAGAAGGACGGCGAGCCCGAGACGCAGATGGCGCGGCCTCGCGACCTGCCCACGCGCGACTACGACGACGAGGAGGACGAGGACTTCGACGAGTCCACCGCCGTCGGGACGATGCCCGGTGCGTACCCGCCGCGCCGGCACCTGGAGCCGGTGCTGGAGCCGGAGACGTTGCAGGACGAAGAGGACGAAGACGCGGACTCCACCGTGCCGCTGCGTGCGCGCCGGCCCCGGGGCGTCGTGCCCGCGCCGGTGCGCAGGGGTGGGGCCGCCGCGGAACCGCCGCCGCGTCCCTCGCCTCCGGTGGAGCGTGGGGAGGCGGATCGCGCTCGCCGGATGTCCTCGCCGGGCGTGGCCATGCCGCGCGGTCCGGTGGATGGCGACCCGTTCTCGCCCTCTCCGCGTCGGACGCCTCCGCACGCTTCGGACGAGCGCTCGTCACCGCCACCGCCTCCGGGCTCGCGCCGGCCGGGCGGTGGCCCTGGCGATGACGGTCGCTCCGAAGCGCTGGCTTCGGGACCCCGGCGCATGGGCGTGCCCCCGGGGGACGATGGACGCTCTGAACCGCTGGCCTCGGGGCCCCGGCGCATGGGCGTTCCTGGCGGGGATGACGGTCGTTCTGAACCGCTGGCCTCGGGGCCCCGGCGCATGGGCGTTCCTGGCGGAGATGACGGGCGCGCGGATTCCTCCCGTCGGCCTCCGGGTCCGTCGGTCGAGGAGGGACGCGGGGGCCCGGGGGCTCGACGTCCGGGGACGCTGTCCAGCGACGCGAACCGCTCCGCTCCGCCCGTGAATCCAGGGGCGCGCAACGTCCGCGCTCCGCCGCGTCCGTCCCCCCAGGACGACGAGCGCTTCAGCACCGACCCGGGCATGTCCGGGGCAGGCAAGACGGATCCAACGCCGGGCCGGTCGTCGGATCCGGATGACGACGAATCCACCATGGGCTTCCAGTCGCAGCGCCGGCCGCTCCGGAAGGGCTTCCGCGCCGCTGCCGTCGAGGCCGAGGACGAAGACGACGCGCAGGGGTTCGACGAGGATGACGGGCCGGACACCTTCGATGCGTCCGAGTCCCCCCGCGGTTCGCGCACCTCCGTGATGCTGGCGGTGGCCGCGGTGCTCGTCGCGCTGCTGGGCCTGGGCGTCGCCGTCGTGCTGGGCCTGTCCCACTTCGTACGCCTGCGCTACCAGGGCCGCATCGTGCCGCTGGCCGGGGCCCCCGAGGCGCCCCTGGCGCTGGTGTTCGGGGCGGGGTTGGCGCCGGGCGCGGTGCCCTCGCCGGTGCTGGCGCAGCGGCTGGACGCGGCCATCGCGCTCTGGCGGCAGGGCAAGGTGCGGGCGCTGCTGGTGAGCGGGGACAACTCCGCGCCCTTCCACGACGAGACGCGGGCCATGCGGCGCTACCTGGTGGAGCGCGGCGTGCCGGACGCGGTGGTGCTGGGCGACGAGGCGGGGCTGTCCACCTACGACAGTTGCCTGCGGGCGCACACGGTGTTCGGCGCGAACCGGGCGGTGCTCGTCACCCAGCGCTTCCACCTGTCGCGGGCGCTGTTCATCGCCAACTCGGTGGGCATCGACGCGTGGGGCGTGGCGGCGGACGAGGGCCGCGCGACCCCCTGGCGCTACACGCTGCGCGAGACGCTCTCCCGGGTGCTCGCGCTGGCGATGGTGGTGCTGGAAGTGGAGCCCGGCAGCCTCAACAGCCGGCCACCGGCAGCCCCTCGCTGACGCGGGACGGGCCCGGCAGGCAGGCGGCCGGCTCGGATTGCCGGCCCCGCCCCGGGGGCCCATTTTCCTGGGGACACGGAAGCTTTCTCAACCCTCCCTGTCGAGGAGACCCCATGCGATTCAACAAGCTCGGAGACGAGGATGTGGGCGAGTCCACCTCGCTGCGCCATCGCAACCCGATGACCGGGGAGGAGGAAATCAACATCTCGGACCAGGACATGGCCCTGTCCCCCCCGATGGAGGAGGAGGCGGAGGCCCGGGACATCCTTCCGGATCAGATCCACGAGTTCCGCCGGGGAGATGAAGAGGAAGAGGAGGAGCGGGAGCTGACCGCGCAGCCCGATGACCCGGGCCCGCGTGCGCAGACGCCCGACCTGCTTCCCGAGGGGTAGACGGCCTCAAGCCGGTGGCGGTTGAAGGAAGGGCGCGTCCCCCCGGGAGGGAGACGCGCCCTTTGTTTCAAGAGGAGCCCCGGGGGGCCCCTCCCACCGTCGTGGTGTGGCTCAGGACCGACGACGCGCGGACTTCTTCGCCGTGGGCTTGCGGCCCCCCGCCGACCTGCCAGCGCCCTTCTTCGCGACGGACTTCTTCGCGGCAGCGCCGACCCGCTTCTGGGCAGCCCCCTTCTTCGCGGCGGCCTTGCCCGTGGCCTTCTTCGCGGTGGTGCCACGCTTCTGGGCGGCGCCCTTCTTCGCGGCGGTCTTGCCCGTGGCCTTCTTCGCGGCGCCCCGAGCAGGAGCCGCCTTCTTCGCGGCGCCCCGAGCAGGAGCTGCCTTCTTCGCTGCGGCCTTGCCCGTGGCCTTCTTCGCGGCGCCCCGAGCAGGAGCCGTCTTCTTCGCGGCGGACTTCTTGCCAGCGGCCTTGCGCGGGGTGGACGCCTTCTTCGCGGCGGCCTTGCGCGTGCTTCCCGCGGACACTTCAGCCGCCGGGCGGGATGCGGAAGGCCGGGCCTTCTTCACCGCGGGACGCGCTGGCTTGGACTCCGTGACCAGTTCCTCCTGCTCGACTTCCCCGGCCTCCAACTCCTCCTCATCGGCTCCAGAGCCGTCGTCCTCGTCGGAGACTTCGGTCTCGTCAGCGGAGGCCCCGGCTTCATCGCCGTCGTCGGAGGCACCGGCACCGGACGCTTCGTCCTCGTCCTCGTCCTCCGCCTCTTCGGCTTCCTCGACCTCGCGGGCCAGGGCGGCCAGGTCGCTCGAATAGTCGCGGTTGCGTTCGTTGGGGGGCGACGCTTCGCCCTCCTCGGCCGCGGCGCCGGACAGCGCTCCCTGCAACACGGCGTTCAGGGCTCGCGCGAAGGTGCGCTCCCCGAAGCTCTCCACCTCGACGGGCGGAACCAGCACCTCGAGCATGTCCTTGAGCGTGCGGTACAGCCGCATCTCCTTCTTCTCGTTCTCCCAGGTGCCGAAGACCCAGTCGTCCCCTTCCAGCGCGTCCACCCATCCGGGCAGCGGCACGCCCCCATCCCCCTGCTCCTCCATCGCGGACTTGCGCGCGACGAACAGGTGGCGGTGCGGCCCCTTCAGCCCGAAGCGCCACACGCCGGCGGCGGGCAGGCCCACCAGCATCAGCCGGGTCTTCTCCAGGACGCTGGGCGCCCCTTCCGCCCCTTTCAGCGGGTACAGGCGCACCTCGCCCTCGAACTCACCGCCGTTGAGCGTCAGGTACAGGTCCGTGAGCTCCCCCGGGAACGGGACGCCACACTCCGTCTCGGCGCGGCGGATCTCCTCCGCCAGCACACCCTCCGAGGTCGCCTTCGCCGACTTGCGCAGTGCCTCCAACCACTCGTGCATGACCCCTCCACGACATCGACAGCCACCGAGGCTCGCACCTTACGGCGCCTGGGCCTCCGTGCGCAGTGTGCATGTCGGGTTTCGTCCACCCGACGCCCCACCAGACATATCTGGTGAACCTGACACGCCCGGGCACTC
>NZ_RAVZ01000493.1 GCF_003611635.1 Corallococcus terminator
GGTCGGGGCCGCGGGCTCCATCCTCGTGAAGAGCCGGCTGTCGCACCCGTACCTCCCGGTGGGCGCGTCGGAGACGTACGCGACGGTGGACCTCACCGGCATCGAGGTGGCGGGCGCGAAGCGCAGCCCCGTGAACCTGGCGGTCGTCATCGACCGGTCGGGTTCCATGAGCGGCTACAAGCTGCAGCAGGCGAAGCAGGCCGCGCGGCACCTGGTGACGCTCCTGCGGGATGAGGACCGGCTGGCCATCGTGCACTACGGGTCGGATGTGAAGAGCCTGCCGTCGCTGCCGGCGACGCCGTCCAACCGCGAGCGGATGGCCCAGTTCATCGACGGCATCTGGGACGATGGTGGCACCAACATCAGCGCGGGTCTGTCCGTGGGCCGCACGCAGTTGGCGTCCGCCATGGGGGGCTCCGCCACCGTCAACCGCCTCATCCTCATGAGCGATGGCCAGCCCACCGAGGGCGTGTCGGATGAGCAGGGCCTGAAGAACGTGGTGCGGGAGATCCGCGCCTCCGGCATCACGGTGAGCTCCATTGGCGTGGGCACCGACTTCAACGAGGACCTGATGCAGGCCTTCGCGGAGTACGGCGCGGGTGCGTACGGCTTCCTGGAGGACGCAAGCCAGTTGTCCACCCTCTTCCAGCGCGACCTCCAGCAGGCCACCACCGCGGTGGCGCGCAACGTGGAGCTGTCCTTCGAACTGCCTCCGGGCACGTCGCTGGGCGAGGTGCTGGGCTACCGCGCGCACCAGGCCGGCAACACCGTGCGCGTGGCGATGCCGGACTTCTCCGCGGGCCAGGTGGAGCGCGTGGTGGTGCGCCTCAACGTCACCGCGGGCTCCGCGGGCCAGACGGTGCAGGTGACGGGGCTGAAGCTCACGTACACGGACCTGCTCGCCCACAAGAACGTGGAGGACCAGTCCCGGCTGACCGCGGTGGCCACCAACATCCAGGAGGAAGTCGTGCAGCGCCAGGACAAGGAGGCCACGGTGTACGCGGCCCGGGCGCGCGGCGCGCAGAACCTCCAGAAGGCCGCGGAGGCGATGAGCCAGGGCAAGAAGAACGAGGCCCAGCTCTACCTGCGCCAGAACCAGGCGCTCTTCCTGGAAGCCGGCAGCGTGGCGGGCGCGGCGGCGGTGGCCGAAGACCAGGCGGAGCAGGCCGCGTCCATGAAGGCCTACGACGACGCGGACAGCGAGGAGTCCCAGCGCGCCGCGGTGAAGAGCAGCAAGGTGAAGGCGCTCAAGGGCTTTGGCCGGATGGGCTCCACCTACTGAGGCAGTGCTTCCGGCCCTGTCGTCACACGGATGTGACGACAGGGCTGGGACGTCAGGTGGGCTGGAGTGGGGAACGCTCGACTCCCCGGCCCCTTGTCGACGCGAAGCGGCATCTTCGCGATTGACCTGTGGAATCGCGTGGCCCTATCTGCGCGTTCTTCCAGGCTTCAGCCCTGGAAGGGCGCACTGGAGGCGCGAGACAGCATGGCGGCGAGCGCGAGCACCCCGTGGGTCGGGGTCATCATGGGCGGCAGAAGCGACCTCGAACACCTGCAACCGGCGATCGACATCCTCGCTGAGCTGCGCATCCCGCATGAGGTGCGCGTCGTGTCCGCGCACCGCACCCCGGACTGGATGATGGAGTACGCCTCCACCGCGGAGGCGCGGGGCCTGTCGGTCATCATCGCCGCGGCGGGCGGCGCGGCGCACCTGCCCGGCATGGTGTCCAGCAAGACGCTGCTGCCGGTGCTGGGCGTGCCCATGCCGACGACGGTGCTGAACGGCTTCGACGCGCTGCTCTCCATCGTGCAGATGCCCAAGGGCGTCCCGGTGGGCACGCAGGCCATCGGCAAGCCGGGGGCCGCCAACGCGGCGCTGCACGCGGCGGCCATCCTCAGCCTCAAATACCCGGAGCTGCGCGAGCGGCTGGGCGCCTGGCGCAAGGCCCGCACGGACGAAGTGCTGGCGCACCGCGAGGTGTCCGGATGACGGCGCGCGTGGTGCTCCCCGGCGGCACGCTGGGCATCCTGGGCGGTGGGCAGTTGGGGCGCATGATGGCGCTCGCCGCGCGCACGCTGGGCTATCAGGTGCAGGCGTTGGATCCGGACTCCACCTGCCCTGCCCGCTCGGTGGTGGACCGCTGCCTCACCGCGTCCTTCTCCGACACGTCCGCAGCGGAGGATCTGGCGCGCTCGTGCGACGTGGTGACGCTGGAGATTGAAAAGGTGTCGCTGGCCACGCTGAACGCCGTCGCGCGCCACACGCCCATGCGGCCCGGCGCGGACGTGCTGTCCGTGGTGCAGCACCGGGGACGGCAGAAGGCCTGGCTCGCCAAGGGCGGCTTCCCGCTGGGGCCCTGGCGCGAGGCGAACTCGGAGGCGGAGCTCTCCTCGGCCATCAGCGCGATGGGCGGCAAGTGCTTCATCAAGTCCAGTGAGGGCGGCTACGACGGGCGCGGCCAGTACGAGGTGAAGGGCGCCTCCGAGGCGGCCGTCGCGTGGAAGGAGCTGGGCGAGCGCTCCGTGGTGGTGGAGGCCGCGCTGGATTTGAAGGCGGAGCTGTCGGTGCTCGTCGCGCGCGGGCCGGATGGGCAGCTCGCGGTGTACCCGCCCGCGTTCAACCACCACGAGGACCGCATCCTCGCGTGGTCGCTCTTGCCGGGTCCGCTGCCGGAGGCGGTGCTGTCGCAGGCGTCGCAGGTGGCGCGCGACATCACCTCCGGGCTGAAGGTGGAGGGGCTGCTGGTGGTGGAGATGTTCCTGCTGGGGGACGGCTCGCTGCTGGTGAACGAGGTGGCGCCCCGGCCGCACAACAGCTTCCACTCGACGGAAGTGGCGTGCCTGACGAGCCAGTTCGAGCAGGCCGTGCGCGCGGTGTGCAACCTGCCGCTGGGCTCCGTGGAGGTGGTGCGTCCGGCGGCCATCGTCAACCTGCTGGGCGACCTGTGGCTGAACGAGGGTGGGCCCCGCTTCGAGCAGGTGCTGGCGATGCCCGGCGTCCGGCTGCACCTGTACGGCAAGCGCGACGCGCGCAAGGGCCGCAAGATGGGCCACCTGTCCGCGGTGGGCAGCACGCCCGAGGACGCGCTCACCCGCGTGCAGGCCGCCGCCAGGCTCCTGGGGATGTGACGCCCGTGAAGACGAACGCCGCCCGGTTGTTGGATTCGCTCGGCATCGCGTACAGCTTGCGCGACTACGACGTGGACCCGGACGACTTGTCCGCGGAGACCGTGGCGGCCAAGGTGGGCATGCCCGCCGAACAGGTGTTCAAGACGCTGGTGGCCAAGGGCGACCGCACCGGCGTGTTGATGGCGGTGGTGCCGGGCAACGCGGAGCTGGATTTGAAGGCCCTGGCGCGGCTGAGCGGCGACCGCAAGGTGGACACCGTCCCGCTCAAGGAATTGCAGCCGCTCACCGGGTTCATCCGGGGCGGCGTCACCGCGCTGGGGGGCAAGAAGGAATACCCCGTCTACGTGGATGAGACGCTGGAGCTGTTCGACACCGTCGCCGTGTCGGCGGGGGTGCGCGGCACGCAGATTCTCCTCGCCCCCGCGGACTACCTGCGGGTGACGAAAGGGAAGACGGGACCGCTGTCGCGCCCCAAGGCGTAGACCTTTTTCGCGGGCCACGCGTTCGAAGGACATTCCCGGCCCGAGGGCCGTTCCCGGGGTGTCCCGATGAATGCCGCCGTGTTGCAATTCCACCACCGCGAAGCCTTCGAGCACACCGTCACGCGCGCGCTGGCGGCGGGCGCCGGGGCGGGGGTCGTGCAGTGGCTGACGCTGCGCATGGGCATGCCCATGCCGTTCACGTGGCTGGTCCCCGCGGCGGTGGTGCTGGCGTGCGCGAGGGGTGACCGGTGGGACCGGGGCCTGTTGAGCGGGCTGGGCCTGCTGCTCGTCGGCCTGCCCTATGGCCTGGGCCTGTCGCCCGGGTGGACGGTGGCGATGAGCGGCGCGGCGGCGGGCGCCCTGTTGGTGCGCGCGCGCCTCAACGAGCTGGGCGAGGAGGGCCAGGTGGCGGAGGCCCGCCCCACCCTCGTGCACTACGGCCTGGGCAGCGTGCTGGGCGCGGGGCTCACCCTGGCGGGTGGCGTGGTGGCGAAGATTCTGGCCGTGCACCTGGCGTCCGTGGCCACGCCGACGCTGCTGTCGGCGGTGCTGGTGGGCGGCATCGTGGGGCTCTTCGTGGGCCTGGGCGCCATCGCCGCGCACCTGGGCCTGACGGCCGACCCGGTGGAGGCACGAGCGGAGGAGCTGCTGCCCCAGCTCTCCGGCGACTTCCACACCCTGTCCGAACGCGCGCTGTCCCTCTACCGCCAATGCGGTCAGTCCCTGGCGAAGCTGCCCCGTGAGCCCGCGCGCGAGGAGCTGGCCCGCACGTTGGCGCGCATCACGCGCGGCGCGGTGGAGCTGGCGTCCGAATGGGCCGGCGTGGAAGCGCAGTTGGAGGAGCGCGCCACCGCGGAGCTGCAGGCGGAGCGCGACAGCCTGGAGAAGAGCGCCCGCGCCAGCACCGACGCGGTGGCCCGGCGGCAGTTGGAGGTCGCGGCGGCGTCGCTGGCCGAGGAGGTGGAGCGGCTGGGAGACATGCGTCAGCGGCGCGAGCGGATCATCGCGCGACTGCGCGCGGAGGTGGCGCTGTTGGAGCGCGCGCGCGTGGCGCTGTTGTCCCTGCGCAGCGGTCAGGCGCAGCTCAAAGCGGCGGAGCTGGCCTCGCTGGCGCGTCGTTTCCGGGCTCTCTCGACTGCTCAGGGAGAGGAGGGGCAGGCCATGGATGCGGTCGCGGCCCAGGTGACGCTCGCCCAGGTCGCGCCGGTGGAAGCCGCCCTGGTGACGCCCGTGGACGCCGCGCCGATGGCTTCCGATGGCGCCAACGTGCCGGAACTCCAGCGGATTCGCGGGGAGTAGTGCCCCCGGGGCCCTCTTTCTCAGTTCCCGGGAAGAATGGTGGTGCCTTCCGGCAAGGGTCCTTTTTGGATGTTGGGGGCGCCTGAAGGGAGGGGGGGACTGAAGCTTCCTTCAGAGCGCGGTACATTTTAGGAGTCATGAGCCTGCCTTCCCCCAGCAAGCCCGGCCCGCCACCCCCCTGGC
>NZ_RAVZ01000494.1 GCF_003611635.1 Corallococcus terminator
TCCCCAAGGACTCCGCCGCCCCCCGCCCCGCCGCGAAGACGGGCACGAAGTAGGGGCTTCCTCATACGAACACCTACTTGAGGTGTTCACCGGAAGTCTTTTGACTTTGATATTCAGTATCAATATCGTCCGGCCCCATCAAACGCAGGGAGCCGCGATGCACGAGGGATGCGGGCCACAGGGAAGTGCCGGGGAGCTGCGCTGCATGTGCGGCAGCCTGCTGGCGCGGCTGGTGCCGGGCGGCGTGGAGTTGAAGTGCCGCCGGTGTCACCGGACGCAGGTGGTTCCGCTGGAGACCTCGGCCTCGGCGCCTCCGCGGGAGTCCCGCAGGGGCACCCCCGCGCCCCGGGGTGAAGGCGGCTGAGCAGACCTGGAGTGTCCGGAGCCGCGTGAGGCGCCGGAAGTGGTTGTGGTGTGTTTCCTGAGGCCCGAGGCCCTTGAGCCCAGCGCCCGACAGGCTTCCCTTTCGCGGAGGCCCCCGGCTTTCGTGCCGGGAGGACCTGGGATGCCCGGGCGTTGGTGTGGTTACGCACTGCTGAGTCTTCTGCTCTTGTCCGGCGTGGCCCGGGCGGAGGACGTGCCGTCCGTCGTGGATGGCGGCGTGGCCGAGGCGGCCCCCGCGCTCCAGACGGTGGTGGTGGATGCCGGAGTGGCCGATGAGGCCCCCGCGCTCCAGACAGTGGTGACGGGCTCTCGCAGCCAGGAGCGCGTGCGCGAATCCCCCGTGACGACGGAGGTCATCACCCGCGCGGAGATCGTCGCGAGCGGGGCGCGGGACGCCTCGGAGCTGCTCTCCGCGCGCCCGGGCCTCGTGGTGCAGCAGGGCTTCTCTGGCGCGGGGCTGTCCATGCAGGGCCTGGCGCCGGAGTACGTGCTGGTGCTGGTGGACGGCGAGCGCGTCACCGGCAAGGTGGACGGCGACGTGGACCTGTCGCGCCTGTCGATGGAGGACATCGAACAGGTGGAGATCGTGAAGGGCCCGGGGTCGGTGATGTACGGCAGTGACGCGGTGGCGGGCGTGGTGAACTTCATCACGCGCAAGGCGCAGCGGCCCCTGGGCGCGGACCTGCGGGCCGCCTACGGCACGCAAAACCGCCTGGACCTGGATGCGACGGGCGAGACGCGCGGCGACGCGTGGGGGCTGCGCATGAGCGCGGGGCTCCAGCGCCGCTCCGCGTATGACCTGGACCCGACGGACATCGGCACCTCTGGCAGCAGCCTGGATGGGTATGACGTGTCCGCGCGCGGTGACTGGCGCGGTTCGGAGAAGCTGTCGCTGGAGGGCACGGCGTCCTTCTCCCACCGCATCCAGCGCGGCGTGGACCTGGGCGCGGGCAACGCCGTCTTCGACCGCGCCACCCGCGACAACACCTTCGCCTCGCGCCTGTCGCCGTCCTGGAAGCTGGGGCAGAAGGCGATCTTGCGCACGGACCTGTCCTACGGGCACTACGAGCGCCGCTACCTGCGCGACCAGCGCAACGCCTCCGCGCTGGACTCCGTGGAGGACACGCGCGACCAGCAGGCGCGCCTGGGCGTGCAGTTGGACGCGCGGCCCGGCTCGCACGCGTTCGTGGTGGGCACGGAGTACCTGGGCGAGTGGCTGCACTCGGACCGGCTGGACGGCGGCAAGGGGCGGCGCGGGCGCGGCTCCTTCTATGCGCAGGACACGTGGACCATCTGGGAGAAGCTGGGGCTGGTCATCGTGCGGGGCGGACGGGTGGACCTGGATTCGCAGTTCGGGTTCGCGGTGACGCCCCGGGCTGCGTTGAAGGTCGACCCCCTGTCGTGGCTCACGCTTCGCGGCGGCTACGGGTGGGGCTACCGCGCGCCCAGCTTCCAGGACCTGCTCATCGACTTCGAGAACCCGTCGGTGGGCTACACCGTGCGCGGCAACCCGGACCTGAAGCCGGAGCGCTCGCGCAGCTACAACCTCAACGTGGAGGTGCGGCCCTTTCGCGACTCCGTGGTGTGGGCGGGCGTGTTCCAGCACTCGCTGCGCGACATGATCGCCGCGTCGCTCCAGTCCGAGGGCGAGGCCCTGCGCTACTCGTACATCAACATCGCCCGGGCGCGCGTGCGCGGCGGCGAATTGGGTGTGCGCCAGTCGCTGCCCGGCCGCGTCCAGGTGGAGCTGGGCTACACGCTCACCGACGGCACCGACCAGGACCTGGAGCGCCAACTGGAAGGCCAGGCGCGCCACCGTTTCACCGCGCAGGCCTCCTGGCGCTACCGCCCCTGGGGCCTGGAAGCCCTGGTGCGCGGCGCGCTCACGGGCGAGCGGCCCTTCTACCCAGATACCAACGGAGACGGTGTGGCGGATTCCTACCGTGCCAGCCCCACCGTCTCCCTGGATGCCCGTATCGCCTGGCTCATGCCAGCGGGCGGGCTCCAGCTTTTCGTCGTCGGCACGAACCTCACCGACGCGGGCAATCCAGACGACTTGCCCATTCCTCCCCGCACCCTCCAGGCCGGGGTGTCCACCCGGTTCTGAGCTGTCCCTTCCACCTTCCGTGTTTCCTGCAAGGAGTCCGCATGTTCCCCATTCCGTTCCGCCCTGGCTTCCTGGGCCGTGCCTGCGCGGCGCTGCTCGTCGCGGGCCTGAGTTCCGCTTGCGGTGACGACCTGCAACCCCAGCCGGGGCCCGGGGAGGAGGAGGACCCCGTCGTCCATCCGGAGGACAGCGCCAACCTCAAGCACCAGGACAACGGCGACGGGTCCTTCACGTCGGTCATCAACGCGACGGAGCCGACGCTGTGGGTGGGCCTGGATCTGGACATCGGCAAGGAGGTCAGCGCGACCGAGGACGCGGCCTGGGACCTGTCCTTCCAGCGCTTCGTGGTGAAGTCGCGCGGGGGTGTCAGCGGGACGGGCGGCGTGCAGGTGGCCGTGCTCGCGGACACGACGTTTGAACAGCTCACCCAGGCGCCGGCGACGGGCTGGGCCACGGATGCCGCGGACGGTGACGACGTGGACACCACGCCGGACACGGTCTTCAACTCGGCGGGCAACTGGTACCTCTACGATTTGAAGTTCCACACGCTCACGCCGCGCGCGCAGCTCTACGTCGTCCGCTCCGACCAGGGGACGTACTTCAAGGTGGAGATGCTGTCGTACTACGACGCCGCCGGGACGCCCGCGAACCTGAAGCTGCGCTGGGCGAAGGTCACCGCGCCGGCCGGGGGGCAGCCGTGATGACGACGACCCCTGCGGAGAAGTCCGTGAGCACGACCGCCGCGCTGCGAGAGCGCTGGCAGGCCTTCCGGGAGTCCCAGCCGCGCACGCGCATCCGCGACGCGGCGGAGCAGTTGGGCGTGAGCGAGGCGGAGCTGCTCGCCACCGGGCTGAACGGGGAGCTGGTGCGGCTGGAGCCGCGCTTCGACGTGCTCCTGCCCCGGCTGGAGTCGCTGGGCCGGGTGATGGCCCTGACGCGCAACGCGTCCGCGGTGCATGAGAAGAAGGGCGTCTACCGCAAGGTGGAGGTGCACGGCGCGATGGCGCTGGTGCTGGACGAGGACATCGATCTGCGGCTGTTCCTGTCGCGGTGGTGCTTCGCGTTCGCGCTGCGCGAGGACGTGTCCGGCGAGGTGCGCCGCAGCCTCCATGTGTTCGACGCGGCGGGCACCGCCGTGCACAAAATCTACCTCCAGCCGGAGGGCGACGTCGCCGCCTTCGAGGCGCTGGTGACGGAGCTGAAGCACGAAGACCAGTCCCACGTGTTGAACGTGGTGCCGGTGGCCGCGCCGGCCGTGCCCCTGCCGGATGCGGACATCGACGCGCCCGGGCTGGTGGAGGGCTGGCGGGCGCTTCAGGACACGCACGAGTTCTTCGCGCTGCTCAAGCGCTTCAAGGTGGCGCGCACGCAGGCGCTGCGGCTCGCGGGCCCGGACTTCGCGCTGCCGGTGGCGCCGGACGCGCTGGGCTGGACGCTGGAGCGTGCCGCGTCGTCGGCGCTTCCCATCATGATCTTCGTGGGCAACCCGGGGGCCATCCAGATCCACACCGGACCGGTGCGCACGGTGCGCCCCATGGGCCCGTGGATGAACGTGTTGGATCCGGGCTTCAACCTCCACGTGCGCGCGGACCACGTCCACTCCGCCTGGGTGGTGCGCAAGCCCACGCGCGACGGCACCGTCACCTCGCTGGAGCTGTTCGACCGCGCGGGAGAGAACATCGGGTTGCTGTTCGGCAAGCGCAAGCCGGGGGAGCTGGAGTCCCCGGCGTGGCGGGCGTTGATGGAAGAGCTGGGCCGGGCGCTGCCCGCGGTGGAGGTGGCGTCATGAAGCGCATGGCTTCGAAGTGGGGGCTCGTGTCCGCCCTGTTCGCCCTGTCCGTGCACGCGGCGCCGCCCGAGCCGAAGAAGGCGGAAGCGAAGGCCGCGCCGAAGCTCGTCGTCGTGGGACCTGCCATCACCCAGACGGTGTTCGCGCTGGGCGCGGGCGACCGGGTGGTGGGCGTGGACGACTCCAGCGGGGCGCTGCCGGAGGCGTCGAAGGTGCGCACGGTGGGCTACCAGCGCGCGCTGTCGGCCGAAGGGGTGCTGTCGCTGGGCGCGGGCCTGCTCCTGGGGTCGGCGGAGGCCGGGCCTCCGGCGGTGCTGGAGCAGTTGAAGCAGACGGGCATGCAGGTGGAGACGTTCTCCAACGAGCCCACGGTGGAGGCGGCGCGCGCTCGCATCCAGACCGTCGCGGACCGACTGGGCACGCCGGACCGGGGCCGGGCGCTGGTGGCGAAGCTGGACGAGGACCTGGCGCGGGCGGCTGGACGCGTGACCGCCGCGAAGGGCACGAAGCCGCCGCGCATCCTCGCGGTGTACGCGCGGGGCGCGGGCACGATGATGGTGGCGGGCTCCGGCTCCGTGGCGGACACGCTCATCCGCCTGTCGGGCGCGGTGAACGCGGTGGGGGACTTGAAGGGCTACAAGCCGCTCAGCGCGGAGGCGGTGGTGGCGGCGGCGCCGGACTTCGTGTTGCTGCCCGCGGGCTCGGTGGAGTCGGTGGGTGGGGCGGAGGGCCTTGCGAGGCAGCCCGGCCTGTCGCAGGTGAAGGGCTGGAAGCTCGTCACCGTGGACGACGTGGACTTCATGGGCC
>NZ_RAVZ01000495.1 GCF_003611635.1 Corallococcus terminator
GGGGGTGGAGGGCGAATCGCCGGGCTTGCCACGCGGGATGCCGAAGTGGTCCAGCGCGTCCGCGATGCCCTGGGGCTTGTCCGCGTCCGGCAGGAAGTCCTGGGGCGGCGCGAGCTTCGGGTCCTTGCCAATCTCCGTCAGGCTGGACTCCAGCGTCATGCGCAATTCGGCCGCCTCCGGGGTCTTCTCCTGGGGCACGCCGATGCGTCCGTCCAGCCGGGCCTTGAGGACCACGGACGTGTCCGCGTCCACCAGCACCTCGCCCTCCAGCGAGCGCGGCATGCGGTGGGTGAAGAAGCTGGCGCGGCGCTTCGTGGTCTCGTCCGCGCCAGCGCGGGGCGCGAAGGCGGCGGGCATCTTCTGCGCGACGACGCCCTGCTGCTCGGGGCCCAGGGACACGGCGTACTTCCACGCGGTGCGGCCCTCATGGGTGACGGTGCCGGCGGGGGTCAGCTTGATGCGGCCCTGGAAGAGGCTGTCGAAGTCGCGGATGGCGCCGGTGAGCTCCGTGCGGGTGCGCTCGGCCATGCCCCGGTCGCGCAGGCGCTGGCGGTAGGGACCGTAGCGGTTGCGGGCGAACACCTGGCCCTGCACGCGCATGACCTCCAGGCCCTGGTCGCGGGAGTTCTCCAGGATGCCGTGGAAGTCGCCGTTGACGCCCCCGGGGCCGGCGCGGAAGGAGCGCGTCTCCGTGAGCTTCACGGGGGTGTTGCCGTTGGGGCCGGCCCACTCGTAGCCCAGGGAGGACTGGAAGTAGTGCGGGCCCAGTCGCTCGGTGACCTCCGCGGCGTCCATGCCCAGGATGCGGCGCGACACCTGGGGGTTGTCCGCGACGTCCTCCGGCGGCAGCTTCTGCTTCGCGGAGGCGACCACCTTCGGCGGGTCCTCCGGAGAGAAGATGCGGGCCTTGGCCGCCTTGTCCACGGGGTCCGAGCAGCCGGTGGCGGCCAGGACCAGGGCGAGGGCGGCGGCGGACTTCGTCAGACTTCTCACGGAACCTCCACAACAGGACGGCGGGGGCGGCAAGTTACGTGGGCCCCACAAGAGCGGCAAGCGGTGGCTTGCGTGCGGCCGTGCAAGGGATAGAACGCCCAACCCATGCAGAACCTGCGAGACAAGTTGTTGAAAGCGGGCCTCGTCTCCGAGGAGCAGGCCAAGAAGACCGAGTCTTCTGCGCCTCCGCGACGCCCGGCCTCTTCCCCCGAAGACAGCCAGGGGAGCGCTCCACGCGCGCCCGCCCACCGGGGACGTGATGAGAATCGGACATCGGGAGGCCCGCCGCGTCGAGACGACCGCGGAGGTCCGCCGCGCCGCGAGGGTGGAGGTGCTGGAGCTCCGCCGCGTCAGGGCGCCGGAGGTCCGCCGCGCCGTGAGGGCGGAGGCGCCGGAGGCCCGCCGCGTCAGGGTGCTGGAGGTCCGCCGCGCCGTGAGGGCGGAGGCTTCCGGGGTCCCCAGGGCGGGTTCGCCGCGTCCAGCCGTCCGGGCGCGACCAGCGACAAGCCCATCCCCAAGCTGCCGCCCCTGCCGGGCTCCAAGGCCTACCAGCGCGCCGAGTCCAAGAAGCAGGTGGAGCTGGACCGGGCCCTGCGCGAGCTGGTCCTGGGCTCCCAGGTGCCCCAGGAGCCGGGCGAGACGACGTTCTACTTCATGACGCGCAAGGGGAAGCTGCGCCGCATGGAGCTGTCCCCCGCCCAGGCCAAGCAGTTGGAGGACGGCGAGCTGGGCGTGGTGGAGCGTCCGGAGCCGGCGCAGATCGAACACTCGCTCGTGCCCGCCGTCGCGGCCGAGCAGATGTTCCAGCTGTCCGCCAAGGCCGTGCGCTTCTTCAACCGCAAGGAGAGCCCCGTCGGCTTCATGAACGACGAGCAGCTCAAGGCGCAGCAGGCCGCCGAGGCCGCTGGCACCGCTCCGGAGATTCCCGACGAGCCGGAGGCCGCCGAGGCCACCGACGCGTCCGAGGACGCCGAGGCGGATTCCGAGTCCGACGCCGCGGCTTCCGAGCCTGAAGCCGCGCCTTCCGAGCCGGAGCCCGGCACCGAAGGCGGCACGCAGTCCTGATTCCCTTCCCGTGCCCTCCCCTCCTCCCACCCGGGAGCGAGGGGAGCGGCGCGGCCTTCCACCGCCGACCTTCGCTCAGCCGAACGCGTCGATGCCGGTGATGGCCTTGCCCAGCACCAGCGTGTGCACCTCGTGGGTGCCCTCGTAGGTGAAGACGCTCTCCAGATTCAGCATGTGGCGCACCGGCGGGTAGTCGTCCGTGATGCCGTTGGCGCCGTAGATGCTCCGGGCCACGCGGGCGATCTCCAGCGCGCTCTTCACGTTGTTGCGCTTGGCCAGGCTCACCATCACGGGGTTGCTCCTGCCCTCGTCCTTGAGGCGCGCGAGCCGCAGGCTCAACAACTGCGCCTTCACGATTTCCTGGAGCATGTCCGCCAGCTTCTCCTGCGTGAGCTGGTAGCCGGCGATGGACTTTCCGTCGAACTGCGTGCGGCCCAGCGCGTACTCACGCGCGCCCTCGAAGCAGGCGATGGCCGCGCCCGTCACCGCGAACGCGATGCCCGCGCGCGCGTTGTTGAGACACGACAGCGGCCCCTTGAGGCCCACGACGCCGGGCAGCACATTGCGCTCCGGCACGCGCACGTCCTGGAACGACAGCTCGCTCGTGAGGGACGCGCGCAGGGAGAACTTGCCGGGGATCTCCCGGGCGCTGAAGCCCGGCATGCCCTTCTCCACCAGGAAGCCGCGCACGGACTCCGCGCCGCCGTCCTCCGTCTTCGCCCACACCACCGCGACGTCCGCGATGCTGCCATTCGTAATCCACGCCTTGGTGCCGTTGAGCACCCAGGTGTCCCCGTCCTTCCGGGCGCGGGCGCGCATGCCGCCGGGGTTGGAGCCGAAGTCAGGCTCCGTGAGGCCAAAGCAGCCGATGAGCTTCCCCTTCGCCATGCCCGGCAGGAAGCGCGCCTTCTGCTCTTCACTGCCGAACGCGTGGATGGGGAACATGCACAGCGAGCCCTGCACGGACGCGAAGCTGCGCAGGCCGGAGTCCCCCCGCTCCAGTTCCTGGAGGATGAGCCCGTAGCTGACGGTGTTCATCCCCGCGCAGCCGTACCCCTGGAGGTTCGCGCCCAGCACGCCCAGCTCCGCGAGCCCCGGGACGAGGTGCGCGGGGAAGGTGCCATCCCGGAAGTGCCGCCCGATGATGGGCAGCACCTCCGAGTCCACGAAGCGGGCCACGGAGTCGCGGGCGGCCTTCTCGTCGGCGGACAGCAGGTCGTCGATGCGGAACAGGTCGGTGATGTCGGCGCGGGGCATGCCGGGGTGCTTAACGTCGCACTCCCGGAGCCGTCAAACCCGCGCGCGGTGCGTCACTCGCCCCCGACCATGAGCGCCTTCGGGTCCGCGTCACGCAGGAAGTTGACCAGCGGACCATCGATCTTCCGCTGGCCGCCCACCACCACCGTGGGCTTGAGGAAGAAGAGGTTGCTCCAGTTGAAGTCCGACAGCGCCTGTTCGGCGGCGTCGTTCCAGGTCCCGTCCACGACGCCGTTGTAGTGCCCGATCTTGTTCAGCGCGGTCTTCACGGTCTTCGCGGTGGCCGCGTCGAGCGGGATGAGGTCCGACGCGTACGGCGCGGCGATGCCCGCCTGGTAGCGGTTCATCTCCACGTCCAGGTCCTTCAGCGCGGTCCTGCTGCTGTGCACGACGGCGTCCGCCAGCACCTTCGTGTAGAAGGTCGACTCGTTCTCCGAGGTCCAGACGCGGATGACGCCGGAGCGCTCGCCGTTGCGGTCCCGCCCCACCAGGGCCCCCGCCTTGAGCGACGCGAGCAGCCGCTGCGGCAGGCTCCCCTTCGCGTTCAGGAAGCCCGTGGCCATCGCGCCGCAGATGAGCGGGGTGGTCTGGTTGTTGGCCTGCACCACGAAGGTGGCGCCCTTCACGGCGCAGCGCTCCGGGGCGTTCTCCGCGCCGGTCCGCTGGCCCACCGTGATGGTGCCGTTGGGGTTGAGCTTCACCGCGGCGAGCTGACGGTAGTCCGCGTACGGATCCACGGTGAACACGTAGTCGACGGCGGTCTGGGCCGTGTCGCCCGCGTCCGTGCGGGCGATGACCGCCTCGGCGTCATCCACCGAGGGGTAGAACATGGTGGCCACCGCCACGTCCGGGCGACCATAGGGCACCAGGCCGCTGATGCCCGCGGGGAAGGAGATGCTGGCCACGCCGCACGACTTCTCCACGGCGTCGCACGCGACGATGGCGCGCGTGCCCAGGACGCGCGGGTTGACGGTGGCGCCGGCGGGCGGCGCCGCGAAGGTCTGGGTGGACGCCAACAGGGATGCGACAACCAACAGGCCACGCTCAAGGGACTTCACGCTCATGATGCCTCGGGGCAAGGCGCTCCCGTCGTCATGCGCTGGGGCGCATGGAGGCGGAAACCCTTTCGTCAGGGGGGAGTGACTGAGGAAACCAACAGGGCCCGCGACTCCTGGCCCCGTGGTGCTGCGCCATGAAACGCACGGCCTTTGCGCGCATATCGCGGGCAGCGAAAAGAATTCGGGCCGAAGCAAGGAACGCCGGGAAGGGAACGGAGCCCGCTGGCCAGCGCGAACACGCGTCAACGCGAGGCAGGCGCGGGGCTATGCTTCCGGCCCATGGCAAGCGAGACGACGAAGACGGTGGTGGTGACGGGCGCCAGCCGGGGCATTGGCCGCGCGGTGTCCCTGGCGTTCGCGCGCGAGGGCTATGACGTGTGGGCGCTGGCGCGGTCCGCGGAGTCGCTGGAGGCCCTGCGCAAGGAAGGCGGCGAGCGCATCCGCACGCACGCGGTGGACGTGGGGGACGAGTCCGCGCTGCTCGCCGCGTGCAAGGCCATCCTCGCGGGCGGGGCGCCCCGGGTGCTGGTGAACAACGCGGGCATCACGGTGTCCGCGCCGCTGACGAAGACGAGCACCGCGGACCTGGCGAAGGTGATGGCGGTGAATGTGACAGCGCCGTTCATCCTGTGCCGTGAGCTGATGCCGGCGATGGTGGCGGCGGGTGGCGGGC
>NZ_RAVZ01000496.1 GCF_003611635.1 Corallococcus terminator
GTGCTCGCGTTCGACGCGAACGGGGCGCTGGCGTGGGGCCGCGAGGTGCCGGGGGTGAACGGCCGCGTGGGTTCGGTGTCCGTGGGTGCGAATGGCACCGTGGCGGTGGCGGGCGAAGCGGTGGGCCTGCTGGTGTGGAACGGGGCGACGCTGGATGAGGGTGGGCCGTTCGTGCTCACCGCGACGGCGGACGGGCAGGAGCAGTGGGCGAAGCAGCCCACGTGCGGTTCGGCGTCGGTGGGCACGGTGGCCGCGGTGGAGTCCACGGGTCCGGTGGCGGTGGCGTGCGGCAACACGCTGACGCGCTACGCGGCGGACGGGGCGCTCTTGGGGACGAACATGCTGGCGCCGGAGGCTTGCGGCAGCGGGACGTGCTCGCTGGCGACGACGACGCTGGTCGCGCTGCCGGATGCGGGGCTGGTGGTGTCGGGCTGGCAGCGCGATGGAGCGGGTGCCGCGTGGAACCAGGATGCGTTCCTGCGGCTCGTGACGCCGTGAGCCGCGCCGATGGCGTGGGGGCCACCTTGAGTCATGAGGTGCTTCCGCGCTTCAGGATGCTTTGAATCCGAGGGGCATCGGGACCGCGTCACCACGCGACCTCGATGCCTCCGGTGTTCTGGGCCCAGTCGGTGATGGCGCTGTCTCGCGTGAGCAGCGGTAGCGCCAGCCGGCGGGCCGTCGCCACGATGAGCCGGTCGAAATGGTCCCAGTGCTCCCAGTCGAGCCGGGCCGCCTCCCGGACATCCGCTTCGCTCATGGGCTCGTGGACCAGTTCCGGACGGGCGATGTCCGCCCACCATGCATCCAGCGTGGTGGGGAATCGCAACCTGCCGCCTTGCGCGAGCAGCCACGTTTCCAGCACGACCGGCGCCGGCACTACGAGGTAGCCGCGTCCCTGCTCGAAGGCCGTGAACGCGCGCTTCGCCTTCGGCCCGAATTTCTGGAGTTGGTCGCCCGCGTAGAAGAGCAGGGCGTTCGTGTCGAGCACGTAGCCCTCACTCAAGGTCCACCGCCTCCGCCGAGGCCAGTGCCGAGCGCTGGAGCTGGTCGCTGGGGCTTTCGCCCTGTGCTTCCAGATCGCCCACGATGCGCAGCGAGCCCCGCAGCTTTGGTTTCCCCTTTCGCGAGGGGCGCGACTGGCGCTCCGCTTCCAGCAGGGCCTTCAGCCGCGCGGGCGCGATGAGGTACGCCTTCAACTCATCATGCACGGTGATGGCGGTCAGGGCCCGCTGGGAGGCAGCTCGCTGCACGAGCGCGCTGAGCTGACTGCGCGCTTCGCTGAGCGCGATGCGCTGGATGGGCAGCGTCGTCCCCGTTTCCTCCACGGGGACGGCCGGTAGCAAGGCTCGTTTGCTCGGGGAGGCCTGTCTTGCACTCGCGGGGCGGGGCGGGGTGCGTCTCCGGTGTTTGCTGGCCATGTTGTACAGATAATATGGACAGGTCCGACACACCATGCGGCCCGGGTGTCAGGCTGGCGCAGTGCCCAGCTTGAGGTCCTGGTTCAGCCCCGCGTCCCTGCGCACGCGCCAGATGTACTGGTCCAGGAAGTAGTGGTGCAGCGCGAAGCCCCAGATGAACCCTTCCATGAAGTCGCGCAGCGTGAGCCCTGAACCGCCCAGCGCCACCTTCGTGTCGAACGCGCCGCAGCCCGGATGCACGCCCATGCCGCAGCCCAGTGCCCGGTACGCCACCGTGAACGCGAGCCCGCACAGCGCGTAGATGATGAACCGCTGGCTCACCCTCGGCGCCCAGCCGAACGACGCGCGGTCCACTCCGTCCGAGTGGTAGCGGTTGCGGTGAAAGAACCAGACGATGCCGTGGTACTGCACGTTGTGGAACGCCGTCACCGCCACGGTGAACATCAGGAAGTCCATCCGCCGCGACACCGACGGCCAGAACACCAGCGCCGTCAGCCCCAGCGCCGCGCCCAGCATCAACAGCTTCGGCCCGTTCACCCCGCGCCCCGTGTGCCAGCGCCACACCTGCCTGGCCGCGAGCACCCCCACCACCGCGAGCACCAGCGCGAAGCACGCGTGCGCCGCCGCGACCTCCCAGGTCGGCTCCGCCGGTAGGCCCAACCGCCGCCGCGCTCCCGGGTGCGTCAGCGCGAACGCCACGAACGGCGCGAGCAACCCGACGTACAACGTCAGGCTGTCCAACCGCCGGTCCCATGCGTCCTTCTCACCGGCCTTGCGCTGGTAGAGCACCATGATGCCGTAGTGCTGCCGCACCACGTGCCAGTACGCCCAGAGCGCCGCCAGCGTCACGAACACCGCGAACGGCCAGCGCTGCCCCAACAGCACCGAGCCCCCGAACACCGCCGGCCCCGCCGCGAACCACCCCAGGCTGCCCCACAAGAGCCGCGCCCGCGCCTTCCGCTCGCGCGAGTCCAGGTATGTGCGCGACACCGTCGCGAACAGGTGCGGCCCGTCCAACAGCAACACCCACGCCCACCACAGCGGTGGCCCGCTCACCCCGCCGAACACGTGCAACGCCATCAGCGCCAGGCTCGCGCCCAGGCCTCCCACCGTGGAGAGCAGGTCATGCCGTCGGTCCACCAACCACCGTGCATGCAGGGGGACCGGAGCGAACTGGGGAACCGCTTGCATCGGGGGACTCCCGTCCGGCGGACCCGGACTTCCTCGTTCAGGAAACGAAGTCCCAGGATAGCCGGGACATACAGGTAAGTCGTAAGCGCACCTGGGCTCCCGGAGGGATGGTGGACGGCCGACCGAGAGGCCAGAACCCCCTTGAGGGAAAGGCCCTGTGCCGCGACAGTGCCGACCCATGGATCAAGGTCGGCGTACCACGGACCGCAAGTCGGTCGGTCTGTTGGTGAAGCTCAAGCATGAGTCCGTGGGGAGCTTCACCGAGGAGTTCGCCACCAACCTCAGCCCGGGTGGCATGTTCATCCGCTCGCGCACGCCGCAGCCGGTGGGCACGCCCGTGCGTTTCGAGGTGCAGATCGCCAACGGTGTGCGCGTGCTCCAGGGCAGCGCCACGGTGCGCTGGGTGCGCGAGGTGAACGACCCCGCCGGTCCTCCGGGCATGGGGTTGCAGTTCCTGGAGCTGGACACGGCGAGCCGCGCGCTCGTGGAGCTGATGCTCCAGCGCAAGCCGGGTGGTGTTGCCTCGGTGGCTCCCGTGGCGCCGCTGCCGTCCATCGCGCCCATCGTCGCGCCCGTGGCCGCTCCGCCGCGTCCTGTCGCCGCGCCACCGCAGCGTCCCGCCGCGGTCATGCCCCCCGTCGCCGCGCCGTCGCGTCCCGCGCCGCAGGCCCCGGGCGGGGTCGCGCTCGATTCGCTCTTCGACGACATCGAGGCGCCCGCGAGCGCTCCGCCTCCGGAGGATGAGCCGTTCAACTTCGGATCTCCTGACGAGCCGTTCTCGCTGGGGTCCCCCGAGGACGAGGACAGCCTGCCGCTGGCGGACACGTCCAACGACGTGGACATCCCGCTGGATGAGCTCATCGCGGGCACGCCGCCGCCCACCGTGCAGGGCGTGCTGGCGGACGGTGATGAGCCATTGCCCGGACTCGATTTCGAGTTCGAGGTTCCGATGGGGGATGCGCCCATCGCGATGGGCGAGCCGCTCGATGAAGCGCCCATCGACATGGGCTTCTTGGTGGAGGATGACGGATCGTCCCCGGCCTCCGGCGATGCCGGTGGGTTCGAGCTGGACATGTCCGATGCCTTCGAACCCGCGCCGCCCCGTGTCGCGCCGGTCCAGCCCGTCGCACCGCCGCCCGCGGTGAGGCCCGCGCCGCCGCCCGTGGCTCCGCTCCAGACGTCCGGTGGCAGCACCGAGTTCGAACTGGACATGTCCATGGATGACGGCCCGCTGGAGCTGGCGCGAGAGCCCGCGTCCTCGCCCGGACGTCACCGGCCCATGCCGCTGTCGCGTGAGCCCGCGTCCTCGCCTGGACGTGCGGCTCCAGGTCTGTCGCGTGAGCCTGGTTCCTCCGCGGGACGTCCCGGTGCTCCGGGGCTGGGGCGTGAGCCTGTGTCTTCGACGGGCCGTCCTGGTGCTCCAGGACTGGGACGTGAGCCCGTGTCTTCGACGGGTCGCTCTGGTGCGCCGGGGCTGGGCCGCGAGCCCGTGTCTTCGACGGGTCGCCCTGGTGCTCCGGGGCTGGGCCGTGAGCCCGTGTCTTCGACGGGTCGTCCCGGTGCTCCGGGGCTGGGACGTGAGCCCGTGTCCTCGACCGGCCGTCCCGGTGCTCCGGGCCTGGGGCGTGAGCCCGGCTCCGCCGCTGGGCGCCCGGTGGCTCCGGAGATGTCCCTGGAGCCCGGGTCCTTCGGTGGCCGTCCCGCGGCACCGGGGTTGTCGCGTGAGCCGGTGTCCACAACGGGGCGCCCGGCCGTGCCGGGACTGGGGCGTGAGCCTGGCTCCGCCGCCGGTCGTCCCGGTGCGCCGGATCTGGGACGTGAGCCCGGATCCGTCGCGGGACGTGCGGCTCCAGGTCTGTCGCGTGAGCCTGCGTCTTCGGCAACTCGCACCGCCGCGCCGGGATTGGGGCGTGAGCCCGGCTCCGCCGCCGGACGCCCCCTGGCTCCGGAGATGTCGCTGGAGCCCGGATCCTTCGGCGGCCGTCCCGCCGCGCCGGGACTGGGACGTGAGCCCGGCTCCGCCGCCGGTCGCACCGCCGCGCCGGGGCTGGGACGCGAACCCGGCTCCGCCGCCGGACGCGCGGGTGCCCCGGAGCTGTCGCGTGAGCCCGCGTCCGCGACGGGCCGCTCCATCGCACCGCCCATCCAGCCCCTGACTCCGCCCGCGCCCACGAAGGGCTCCGGAGGCAGCACCGAGTTCGACTTCGACTTCTCCATGGACGAAGGCCCGCTGGAGCTCCCTGGTGCTCCGGGGCTGGGCCGTGAGCCCGTGTCTTCGACGGGTCGTCCCGGTGCTCCGGGGCTGGGACGTGAGCCCGTGTCCTCGACCGGCCGTCCCGGTGCTCCGGGCCTGGGGCGTGAGCCC
>NZ_RAVZ01000497.1 GCF_003611635.1 Corallococcus terminator
CTCCAGTGCCCCCGTCACCATCGCGCCCACTGACTCCACGCTCACCGACCCATGCCTTTGCAACAAATCCAGCGGCACCCCCAACTGCGTCACCTTCGACTCGTTCGAATACGGCACGAAGCCCCGCTCCACCACCGCCGACGCCCCCGGCACATCCGTCAGCGCCGCCGTGATGAGCCCTCCCGTGCACGCCTCCGCGAGCACCAGTCGCACCTTCAACTCCCGACAGCGCGCAATCACTCGCGGCGCCAGGGCCTCCAGGTCGCTGCTCATGCGCCCTCCCTCGGCACCGCCGCCAGCACCGCCACCAGCACGTCGTCGCGGAAGGTGATGCCCACCGTGCCCTCCTCCGCGCGCAGCCCCACCTCGGGGTGCACGTCCGGCGGACACACCGCCTCCATCGCGCCCTTCGGCCGGAGGCCCGCCTTGCGCAACCGCTCCCACCAGACGAGCGACGTCTCGTGGCGCTCACACCGCTCCGACTCGTTCACCGTGCCCACGATGTCATCCACCTCCCGGCCGAAGAACCGCTTGATGGCGCGGCGCTCTCCGGCTGGCACCGCCAGCGTATCCAGCAACTGGAACACGCGGGAGAAGTGATGCCACGCGTTGGCCAGCCGCTCGCGCGCCGGGGCCCGGTGGTGATCCACGTGGGGCTCGCACAACACCACCCCCACCGGCCCCAACGCCGCGATCCTCCCGAGCACCACGTCGCGCGGCTCGGGCCCCTCCGGCGCACCGTCCACCACGTGGTGCAGCGCGAACGCCGCGTTCACCACCAGCGGCCGGCGCACCCCTCGCAACGCCTGCCACACCGCCGCGTCCAGGTCCTCCACCAGCGACTCCAACCCCACGAACTCCAGCGACGCCCCCACCTCCCGCGCCACCGCCATCAACGCGCCGTGCGCCTCCCGCAGGCTCGCCCCGCAGGGGTCCACGCCCACCACCGACAGGTGCCTTGGCAGGGCGTCCGCCTTCGCCAGCATGCGCAGCAGGTTGCACTCCTGCCGCCCCTGGCCGATGCCCACGTCCAGCAGCGTCACCTCTTCGTGGCCTCGCAGGAACCCCGCGAGCAGCGTGTTCGCCACCGCGTCCGCCGCCGACGCCAGCGGCAGGTGCTCCATCAACTGACGGAACAGGTCGATCTGCCTCCCGCCGCCATCCACCTCCGAGGCCCGGTACGGGTGCAGCGCCCCCGCCGCGCCCTCCAACCTCCGCGTCAGCGCCGTGGCGAACACCCCGTAGTTCTCGTCCTCCGAAACCCGCTCCACATCCAGCAGCCGGTACAGCGCCGCCAGGGTCTCCACCGTTTCCATCGTCCGTGAGGACAACGCATGATCCATCGCCTGGAGCAGCAGTTCATCCTTCGGCGTGCGCATGCGTCCTCCCATGGGAAGCCCTGGCCGTGGCTTCCGCTCGACTTGAAAAACTGTAGCGATCCCCCTGTTCCTCCCTCCAGGGGCACGCACCGCGGGCGCATCCCGCAGTGTCCGCGTGCACATCCCGCCAACCCTCGCGGGCGGACTGGCGGGAGCCTGCGGGAGTGGAGGGACGCAGCAGCACAATGGCAACCATGGGACCGAGGTCCCCTAGCCTTCGCACGAGATTTCGTTGCCGTAACTGCCCGGCCGGGCCGTATGAACTTCACGGGCCACCCGCCATCCAGGGCCGGGAGGGCTGCCCGGACACGTGTCGATGGAGTCCCATGGATGCCTGCGGTGACAGTTCCGGGAGGGCCCGGTGTTGAATCGGCCACCCATGTTCCTCCGTCGTGCTGTCCTGCTGTCGCAGGCCCTCCTGCTTCTTGCTGGCACGCGTGCGCACGCACAGGGCGTCCCGTCCGGCACCAGCGAGCCGCGCACGGTGGAGGTGGACGTCCAGTCCACCGACGGAGGACAGACCCTCTCCGCCGAGGACGCCGCCCGCCTGGGCCTCGCCCCCGACGCGGGTGACACCGCGCTCATCCCCCCCACCCTCACCGCGGACGCGCCCGCCGCATGGCCGCAAGGACTGGAGGGCACCGCCGGTGAGGTGGAGCTGGAGCTGCTGGTGGACGTGGAGGGCCGCGTCGCGGAGGCGAAGGTGACGCGCGCCGCCGCCGAGCCGCGCCTCACCGACGCGGCGCTCGCCGCCGCCCCGGGCCTGCGCTTCACCCCGGCCACGCTGGGCGGCACACCCGTGGCGGTGCGCCTGCCGTTCCTCTACCGCTTCGCTCCGCCCGTGCAGGTCCCCGCATCGACGACCCACCTCACCGGCGAGGTGCGCGCGCGAGGCACCCGCAAGCCGCTGGCCGACGCGGCCCTGTTCGTCGACGGGGCGCGGGAACCCGCCGGCACCACCGATCCGCGCGGCCTCTTCACGCTGGACGTGACACCGGGCGCGCACCGCATCGAGGTCCGCGCTCCGGGCCACGCGACGACGGTGTTCGAGGAGAAGCTGGAGGCCGGCCAGACGCTCCAGGTCGTCTACCGGCTCCAGCCGCGCGAGGTGAACCCGTACGAGACCGTGGTGCGCGATGAACGCCCGCGCACGGAGGTCACCCGCATCAGCCTGCACGAGCAGGAGATCCGCGAGGTGCCCGGCACGCTGGGCGACCCGTTCCGCGTGGTGATGCTGATGCCGGGCGTGGGCAGCCTCGCGTCCGGCATCAGCTACCCGGTGGTGCGCGGCAGTCAGCCGGCCGCCACCGGCTTCTTCCTGGACGGCGTGCGCATCCCGATGCTGTACCACCTGCTGCTCGGGCCCGCGGTGGTGCACCCGGACTTCATCGACACCGTGGACTTCTATCCGGGCACGCCGCCGGTGCAGTACGGCCGCGTGCTGGGCGGCGCGGTGGAAGGAAGGCTCAGCCGTCCGCGCGAGGACCGGCTGCACTTCACCGCGTACGCGGACCTGCTCAACGCGGGCGGCTTCATCGAGCAGCCCTTCGAATCCACCGGCACCAGCGTCAGCGTGGCCGGCCGCTTCAGCTACTCCGCGCTGCTCATCTCGCTCACCGCCAACGCGCTCAACCGTCCGGAAGCGGAGCAGGTGCGCGCGGGCTTCTGGGACTACCAGGCGCGCGTCGAACAGAAGGTGGGCCAGGGCCGCCTGCGCCTGTTCGCGCTGGGCAGCTCCGACGACGTGGGCCTGTCGCCCGAGCAGCTCGAAAGCTCGGAGGGCGGCGGCGTCACCTCGCGCTTCCACCGCATCGACCTGCGCGGCACGCACCCGCTGGCGGGCGGCGAGGGCGAGGTCGGCATCACGCTGGGCTGGGACGGCCTTGGCCTCACCGGCGAGCAGACCCAGCGCGTCGGAACCGCCCTCGTCATCCGGCCCGTGGGCGAGTACGGCCTGGAGCAGACGAGCGTCTCCGCGCGCGCCGGGTGGAAGCGCGTGCTCACCGATTCACTGGAGCTGGCCGTGGGCACGGACGTGGAGCACCGCCGCTCCGCCACCACGCTCACCGGCACCGCGCGGCCTCCCGGCTGGCGCCCGTCCGACGACGCGGATCCGCTCAAGAAGCCCTCCGCCATCGCCACCTTCTCCGGCGCGTATGCGTCCGTCACCTGGAGGCCGTCGCAGAAGTGGGTGGTGTCCCCGGGCCTGCGCGTGGACGCGTACCACCTGGTGCCGGGCCTCACGTTCACCGCGGTGGAGCCGCGCCTGTCCGTGCGCCACACGCTCACCGACACCCTCACGCTCAAGGGCGGCGCAGGCCTGTTCCACCAGCCGCCCACCGTGCTGCTGC
Source organism: Corallococcus terminator (assembly GCF_003611635.1). Taxonomy (GTDB): domain Bacteria; phylum Myxococcota; class Myxococcia; order Myxococcales; family Myxococcaceae; genus Corallococcus; species Corallococcus terminator. The sequence goes on from NZ_RAVZ01000497.1 coordinate 3,731, forward strand.
ACCTGCCCGCCGTGGACACCGCCAGCCTGCGCTACGGCCTCCAGTCCGGCGCACAGTTCGACGTGGGCGCGGAGTGGAAGGCGATGGACGGGCTGGAGCTGAGCGCGGACGCGTACTTCAACCCGCTGTCCCGCGCGGTGGAGTTCGACCTGGTGGACGTGGCGGAGAACCGCCGGCGCCGGGGCAGCCTGGGACAGGACCCGGCCACCACCGGCTACGCCTATGGCCTGGACCTGATGGCGCGCCACCCGCTGGGCAACCACTGGTTCGGCTGGGTGTCCTACAGCCTCCTTCAGAGCAAGCGGAAGACGCGCTTCGCTCGCATCGGCGACGACAACCGGGTGCTGGAGACGGTGGAAGGCAGCCTGCCCTTCGCCTTCGAACAGGCGCACGTGTTCAACGCGGCGCTCAGCTACAAGTTCGGCAACAACTGGACGGTGGGCACGGTGGTGCACTTCAACACCGGCCGTCCGGAGTCCGGGCAGATCACCTCCCAGACGCAGCGCTGGGTGACGGATGCCAACGGCGACGCGCGCTGGGTGCGCCAGGATCTGGACCGCGCTGGCAGGCTGGCGCCGTTCTTCCGCGTGGACGCGCGCGTCGCGAAGTCATGGGCCTACCAGGACTTCACCCTGGATGCGTCGCTCGACGTGCTCAACCTCTCCGCGCAACAGGAGGTCATCGCCTACAACCACTACGCCGAGGGCCACCCGGATGAGACCGGCCTCTTCCCCGTCCGCAAGCCCGTCCAGATTCCCGTCATCCTCCCGCTGTTCGGGCTCAAGGCGACCTACTGACATGCGCCACGCCTCCCTCACCGTCCTGGGCCTGGGACTCCTGGCCCTCACCCACTCCGGCTGCGAGCGCTATCCGGAGGACCCCATCTTCGCGTACGGCCGCATGCGCCAGTTGGACGGCACCCCGCTGGCCGGCGCGCCGCTCACCCTCGAGCGTCGGCGCGACGGCGTCTATTCCCCCCTGAGCACCGCCACCACGGAGGCCAGCGGCGACTTCACCTTCGAGCTGCTCTCCGGCGATGTGGTGAACTGGCACGACATCAACGAACAGCAGTCCCGGCTGCGTCTGGCGCTGCCGCTGGATGCGAGCGGGCGGGGAATGTTCGTCCTGCTCTCGATGCAGGACGACGTGGAGTTTCCCACACTGCGACCGTGGGATGCCCAGCCGAGCGTGGACGTAGGGCCCCAGGGAAGCGCCATCGCCTTCCCGC
>NZ_RAVZ01000498.1 GCF_003611635.1 Corallococcus terminator
GGGTAGGGGGGAACCTGTTCTCGATAAACCCTGGGGCCGACACGTGCATCGATAAGCCGACACTTGGCGGCCATCCGAGGCAGGCCCGTGTCTTTCTGCTTGCTGGGCAGGGGAGCGCTGCGGTTGGCGGGACTTCTGCGGTAGGGGGCCTCCATGCGAGGACGGTTCGTGACGCTGAGAGCGGTCGTGCTGGGGCTGGGACTGCTGGGATGTGCTCGGAGGCCCGAGCCCCTCTCGGCCCCGGTTCTCGATGACAAGACCGTCCACTTCCCGGTGCTCACCGGTGCGGACGTCATCCGGGTCGGTGCGGCCGGTGTGCCCGTCGTGCTGGATGGCGAAACGCTGCGCGCGCTGATGATCGTCTCGCGGGACCTGTTTCCCCTGGGGAGCGCGGCGTCCTCCTGTGACAGCCGGCCGGAGTCCTTCACGTACCGTGTTCTCCGGCAGGACGGCCTGCTCTTCGTCTATGTGAACGAGGAGCCCTCCGCGTGCGGCCGGCGCTTTCCGGCGCTCGACTCCGGCGCGAAGTACGCCCTGCGCGCGGATGGACGCATCCTCCGCCGCGTCGTTGATGGCGTGGACGCGGATGATGAACTGCGCGGCGTGTTGCTGCCCGATGGGGGCATGGGGACCGTGCTCGTGCCTCCGACGATGGGCGCGCTCCCCTGGGATGGCGGCCTCCCCGCTGGCTCCCGGGAGGATGCGGGGACCCAGGACGCCGGGCCGCTGTTCCCTGACGGGCGGTGAGTCCCCGGGTGGGCGGCTGTGCTCTCTCCACACTCATCCCCATGTGGCAGCCGGCCGGACGTGCCGAGGGCCTTCGCCGGGGTGGGGTGGCCGGAGCAGGGGAAACGGGGTAGGGACGCCGCTTCTTCGAAAATGCCGGTGACAGACTTTCGGGGCACCGGTGTTCCCCTGGTCCGACCCAGGAGGCGTACCCGGTGTCCGTCGATGTGGAGGCCTATTACCGACGCTACGGCCCCCAGGTGCTCCGGCGCTGCCGCTTCCTCTTGCGCTCCGAGGAACAGGCCGTGGACGCCATGCAGGACGTGTTCGTGCAACTGCTTCGCTACCAGTCCGCCTTGAAGGACGCCGCGCCGTCCAGCCTGCTGCATCAGATCGCCACGCGCGTGTGCCTCAACCGCCTTCGCGGCGCGAAGCGGCGCCCGGAGGACCGGGACGATGAGCTGGTCCTGCGCATCGCCGCCTCCGGTGACATGGAAGCGCGCGCCTCCGCCCGGGGGCTGCTGGACAGGCTCTTCGGACGGGTGCCCGCGTCCAGCCGGGACATCGCCGTGCTCCACCTGGTGGACGGCATGACGCTGGAGGAAACCGCCCGCGAGGTGGGCCTGTCCGTGTCCGGGGTGCGCAAGCGCCTCAGGGCCCTGTCCGCTGTCCTGCAGGAGCTGGAGGCCGCATGACGTCCCCCCACCGCACCCCGGATTGGCTGCTGGAGCGCATCGCCCTGGGGGAACTGCCCCCGGACGAGCTCGCCGCGGCCCGCGCCCGACTCGCCCAGGAACCCGACGGGCCCTCCCGCCTCGCCGCCCTGGAGGCCGACTCCCGCGCCACCCTCCAGGCCCTGCCCCCCGACACCGTCGTGCGCGAAGTGAAGGCCCGCTTCGCCCGCACCGCCGGTGCCGAAGGCGCCCTGCTCTCCGTGGCGCCCTCCCGAGCGGAGGCGCCCGCCGCGCGCCCTTCGTGGCGCTTCCTGCCCATCCTGGTGCCGGTGCTCGCGGGGGCGACCCTGTTCGTCATCGCGCGGCCCCTGTCATCCACCGACGGACGGGAGGCGCGGGACGCCTGGACGGAAGCGGGCGGCACCGGCGTCCTGGAGCCCACGCGCAGCAAGGGCCTGCTGCCTCGGCTCGACGTGCACCGGCAGGCCTCCGCCCGCACCGAGCGCCTCACCGACGGCGCCCAGGCCCAGGCCGGTGACGTGGTGCAGTTGTCGTACACCGCCGCCGGCAAGGCCCACGGCGTCATCCTCTCCGTGGACGGCCGGGGCGCCGTCACCGTGCACCTGCCCGACGCCGGCGACACGTCCGCCGCGCTGGAGCGCTCCGGCACGCACCTGCTGCCCCGCGCCTACGAACTGGATGACGCGCCCGCCTTCGAGCGCTTCTTCCTCATCACCGCCGACGCGCCCTTCGAACTGGACGGCGTGCTGTCCGCCGCGCGCGTCCTCGCCGCATCCCCCGACGCGCGCACCGCGCCGTTGATCCTGCCCGTGGATGTAGAACTGGGGCAGACGTCCTTCCTCCTGGAGAAGTCCCCCCGATGAGAGCGCCCGTCCTTGTCCTGCTGCTCTCGTTGCTGGTGGTGCCCCCGGCCTTCGCCGCCGAAGCCGTCGCCGTGCGCCGGCTGGCCCTGCTCGTGGGTGTCAACGATGGCGGCCCTGAACGCGTGAAGCTGCGCTACGCGGACACCGACGCGAGAGCCTTCTCCCAGGTGCTGTCGGAGCTGGGCGGCGTGCTGCCCCAGGACCGCGTGCTGCTCACGGACGTGGACCGCGCGGGCGTCCTGGACGGCTTTGAGCGCGTGCGCAAGCTCGCGGAGGGCGCGCGGACCTCCGGTGCCCGGCGCGTGGAGGTGCTGCTGTACTACTCCGGCCACTCGGACGACGAGGGCCTGCTGCTCAAGGGCCAGCGCATGGACTACGGCGAGCTGCGCCGCGCGCTCCAGGGCCTGCCCGCGGACGTGCGCATCGCGGTGCTGGATTCGTGCGCGTCCGGTGCGTTCGCCCGTCGCAAGGGCGGCGTCGCGCGGCCCGCGTTCCTCGTGGACTCCGCCATCCAGGTGAAGGGCCACGCCATCCTCACCTCGTCCAGCGCGGACGAGGCGTCGCAGGAGTCAGACCGGCTGGGCGGCTCGTTCTTCACCCACCACCTGGTGTCCGGCCTGCGCGGCGCCGCGGACGTCACGCACGACGGCCGCGTCACGCTGACGGAGGCGTACCAGTTCGCCTTCCACGAAACGCTCGCGCGCACCGAACGCACGCAGGGCGGCGCGCAGCACCCCAACTACGACATCGAACTCGCGGGCACCGGCGACCTGGTGATGACCGACCTGCGCGCCACCACCGCGGGCCTCCTGCTCACCGAACCGCTGGAGGGCCGGCTGTACGTGCGCGACGCGGTGGGCACGCTGGTGGTGGAGGTGCAGAAGGTGTCCGGCCGCTCCACCGAGCTGGGCCTCGCCCCCGGCGCCTACCGCGCGCGGCGCGAGCTGGGCGGCAGCGTGTCCGAAACGGCCTTCACGCTGAAGGAAGGCGTGCGCACGCCGCTGTCCCCCGGCGACTTCATGAGCGTGGGCAGCGAGGCCACCGTGATGCGCGGCGGCGCGGGCGGCATGTCCATGTCTTCGGGAGGCCGGGTGCTGCTGCCGGTGAACCTGAGCCTCATCCCGGCGGTGAGCACCAACCAGCTCCGGGCCGGTGACGCGCAGGTGGAGAACCGCTTCGCGCTGGGCGCCATCAACGGCGGCACGGCGCTGCGGAGCGGACTGGCGCTGGGCCTCCTGGGCAACGTGTACGGCGCGGAGGTGGAGGGCGCGGCGCTGGCCCTGGGCTTCAACGTCGCGGGTGGAGAGGTCCATGGCGCGCAGTTGTCACTGGTCACCAACGTGGCGCAGCAGGGGGTGGCCGGCGTCCAGGCGGCGCTGGGGCTCAACCTCTCCAACGGGGACGTGGACGGCGTGGGGCAGCTCTCGCTGGGCGCGAACATCGCGCGGGGCGGGATGCAGGGGATGCAGGCGACGCTGGGCCTCAACGTCGCCACCCAGGATGTCACCGGCCTGCAACTGGCGCTGGGCGTCAACCACGCGAACGGCGCGCTCCACGGCGTCCAGTTCACCCTGGGCGTCAACTCCGTCGCGGGGAACATGACGGGACTCCAGGGCGCGCTGGCGCTCAACCGCGCCCACTCGCTCTCCGGCATGCAGTTGGGGTTGATCAACGTGGGCGGCGACGTGACGGGCATGCAGTTGGGGTTGATCAACGTGGCCAGCGTGGTGAACGGCGTGCAACTGGGGCTCGTCAACGTGTCCCAGGAGGTGAACGGCGTGCCGCTGGGCCTGCTCACCTTCGAGAAGAAGGGTCAGTTCCACCTGGAGGTGTTCGGCAGCGACCTGCAGCTCACCAACGTGGCGCTGAAGTTCGGCGGCAAGCACCTGTACACGACGTTCATCGCGGGCATCGGGCCGGACGACCGCTTCCAGCGCTTCAGCCTGGGCCTGGGTCTGGGCGGGCACATCCCGCTGGGCTCGCGCTTCTGGGTGGACGTGGACGCGGCGGGCAGCAACGTGCTGTCCACCGACAACCCCTTCTCCGACAACACCGGCAACCTGCTGGCGCAGGTGCGCGCCATGGTGGGCTTCCAGGTCATGTCCCGGTTCGCCGTGTTCGGCGGCCCCACCTACAACGCGTGGTTCACCTGGGGGGACCCGGGCTTCGCGAAGCTGTCCACGCTGCCGGTGCGCTCGCACGACCTCAGCACCACCCGGCGCGTGCAGCACTGGCCCGGCTTCCAACTGGGCGTGCGCATCTGATCAGCAGCAGACTTCCAGGCTCCGGCCACGCACGACCGGGACCGCGTGTGGCGCGGTCCCGGCGGGGCCAGGAGCCTTCGCCCCACGTCAGTCGATGACGCGGGTGGCGCGCAGCGTGTCCAGCTTGATGTTGCGCACGGCGTTGGGGCCCTCGGTCAGCGAGCCCTCCAGCTTCAGGCCGCCAGGCGTGAAGGCCCGCTTCATCAGTTCGCCCTGCTTCGCGTCGTCGCCGCCGGTGACGGCGCTCAGGTCCACCTCGTGGATGGACTTGATCTTCTCGCCCGGCTTGTCCGCGAGGAAGACGTCGTAGTGGTCGCAGGGCGGGGCGAAGCAGCGCTTGCCGTTGTCCTTGACGATGTAGGTGGCGCTCATGGTGGCATCTCCAGGGGTGGGGGTGGGGG
>NZ_RAVZ01000499.1 GCF_003611635.1 Corallococcus terminator
CTTCCACGACGACGCGCAGGCGCGCCTCGTTCTCCACCACCGCCTCCGCGCGCTGCTGGTGCTCCAACACCGCCTCGGTGATGACGCGGGCGGAGCAGGACGCGGAGCGGACGGGCACCCGGCCGGGCTGGCAGCGCGAGCGTCCGGCGTGAGCAGCGCCGTGGCTCGGGCGGGCGGAGCGTGGGGGCTGCAACGGTCGCCATGACCGCATGTGGCGGGTAGGTTGTGGACGACATGACGCCCGCCGCCCGTGGAGAAGCCATCCGTCGCGCCGGGGACCTGGAGGCCTGGGGAGGAGCCGCGTGCCGAGGTTGTTCGCTGCCATCGGGGAGGGGCCGTGAGTGAGCTCGCGGCGCTGATTGAAGCCGAGCGGGAGCCGCTGGTGCGACGCTGGACCGAGCGGCTCCAGGAGCACCTGGCTCCGGAGACGCGCTCCGAATCCGAGCTGCGCGACCACATTCCGGAGGTGCTGCGCGAGCTCATCTCCTGTCTGCGACATGGCGCCGTCCCGGCGAGCAATCCGACCGCTCGGGAGCACGGGCACCAGCGCCACCGCATCGGCTTCAACCTGGAGGTGCTCATCCACGAGTACGACCTCCTGCGCGGGCTCGTCCTGGACCTGGCGGAAGCGCACCGGCTGGCGGTGACGCTGCGCGAGGTGCGTGTCCTCTCCGACTTCTTCTCCGCCGTCATCACCGAGGCGGTGTTGGAGCACCAGCAGCGCGCGGAGGCGGTGGTGGAGAACGAGGCGCGCCTGCGCGTCGTCGTGGAAGGGCTGGCCGCGGGCAGCTTCCGTCTGGACCTGGGCACCGGGGAGGGGGAGGCGGATTCCCGCTTCCGGGGCATCCTCGGCCTGTCCGAAGAAGGGCCCTTCACCTTCGAGCAGGGGACGCGGGCCTGTCACCCGGCGGACCTGGCCCGGGTCCTCCATGCGTTCGAGGACGCCAGGGCGGGTCGCAATGGCGGCCAGTTCCAGGTCGAGCACCGGCTCTTGCCCTCGCTCCCGTCCCAGGACGTCCGGTGGGTGGAGGCCCGGGGGCAGATCCTCCCCGGCCCGGATGGAAGCCCCGCGCGTCTCACTGGAACCGTCACCGACATCACCGCGCGCAAGCAGGCGGACGCGGAGCGCGAGAAGCTGCTGGCGGAGGTGGAGGCGGCGCGCAACCGGTTGCTCAGCCTCTTCGAGAACGCGCCTGCCTTCGTCGCCCTGCTGAACGGTCCCGAGCATGTGTACGAGGCCCTCAACCCGCCCTACCAGCGGCACGTCGGCACCGAGCGCAAGCTGCTCGGTCTCCCCGTCGCGCAGGCGCTGCCGGAGCTGGTGCCCCAGGGGTTCGTGAAGTTGCTGGATGAGGTCTACGCGACGGGCACGCCGCACATCGGGCGGGAGACCTTCGTGCGCTTCGAGCGCACGGGCCAGGGCGTGCTGGAGGACGCGTACGTCGACTTCGTCTACCAACCGTTGAGGAACGCCCAGGGGCAGGTGGATGGCATCGTCGTCTTCGGCTTCGACATCACGGAGCCGGTGCAGGCACGGCATCGCGCGGAGGCCCTGGCGGAGAAGGTCCGGGCGGGAGAGGCCCAACTTCGCCAGGTGACGGATGGGATTCCGCTGCTCGTCTCGCTGGTGACCGGGGAGGAGCGCTACGGCTTCGCCAACAAGGCCTACGAGGACTGGTTCGGCCACACGCGCGAAGAGCTGCTCGGGCGCTCCATCCGGGAGGTCATCGGGGAGGCGGCCTACGCGGTGCTGGGGCCGTATGTGCAAAGGGGGCTGGCGGGAGAGAGCTTCTCCTTCGAACAGCACGGCGTGCCCTATCGCCTGGGGGGGACCCGGGATGTGCGGGTGACCTTCAATCCCTACCGGGACCCGGAAGGGAAGGCGGATGGCTACATCGCGCTCCTCCAGGACATCACGGTGCAGCGTCGCCTGGAGGTCGCGGTCAAGCGCCAGGCGGAGTTCGAGCAGCACCTGATTGGCATCGTGAGCCACGATTTGCGCAACCCGCTGTCGGCCATCCAGTTGGGGGTCTCCGCGATGGCGCGGCGCGAGGACCTGGACGAGCGCAGCCGCAAGAGCGTGACGCGCATCCAGAACGCGGCGGAGCGGGCCACGCGCATGGTGAAGGACCTGCTGGACTTCACGCAGGCGCGGCTGGGCGGAGGCATCCGCATCGAGCGGCGGCCAACGGACCTGCACGAGCTGGCGCGCAGCGTGGTGGACGAGGTGGAGGCGGCCTACCCGCACCGGGAGCTGCGGGTGGTCCGGTCAGGGGAGGGGCGGGGGCAGTGGGATCCGGACCGGTTGTCGCAGGTGGTGCAGAACCTGATCACCAACGCGCTCAAATACAGCCCGGAGGACACGCCGGTCCGGGTGGCGACGCGAGCGGAAGGGGACGCGGTGGTGCTGTCGGTGCACAACCAGGGCGCGCCGATTCCGCCCGAACGGCTGGGGGTCCTCTTCCAGCCGCTGCAACGGGGCACGGCGGACATCGACAAGGCGGGCCGCAGCGTGGGCCTGGGCCTCTACATCGTGCAGTCCATCGTGGATGCGCACGGGGGCCACATCGACGTCCAGTCCACCGCGGAAGCCGGCACCACGTTCACCGTGCGGCTGCCGAGGAGCGCGGCTCCCGGCATGGGCTCTGGCTGAAGGGCTGAGCCCCTTGCGCCAACGGATTCAATGGGCCAAGGAGGGCTTGATGGCCATCACCTGCGTGTTTGGGAACCTTGAATTCGATGACGCTCCCTGCGAACGGGTCACGTTCAATTCCCAGGGCATGCGCCTCACGATGGAACTCGATACCTTCAATGGGCCCCGTGTGCTGCTGGTGTTCCGCGCGGTCGTTGGCCACCGTTACGTGCCCTCCGTGCTCGTGGACCGCAGCGCGCTGTACGTGCAGGGCGACTATCGAAAGTCGGTGCTCCGCGTCGAGCCTTCGGACTGGTGCACGGAGGTGGTGACCGCGGCGAAGCAGGAGGGCGCGCCCATCCTCGGAGAGCTGCGCCACTACGTCGTCCCCAGTGACGATGGTGTCTGGGAATTGCTTGCGAAGGACTGCACCCTCCATTCGCTCGGGGTCGTGCCCTCCGGGTGAACCTAGACGCTGAGCCCCTCCAACTTGAAGAGGAGTTCGCTTTTACGGCCTGTAATCGCATCTCTCCTGAGCCACACGACGCTGCCTCCGCATCGTTCCTTGAGCAGGCGTTGCACTGCATCAGGGTCCTGGATGTTGCTCACCAGCAGCAGCGTCCTGAACGCCTTGTGTTCAGGCACCACCCAGGACTTCGTGAAGTCGAGGTAGTTGGGGCGCAGGGCGAGTTCTCCGCCCTGGTGTTTGGCCAGGTAGTAGTCCCCTCCCAGGTAGGTGCTGTTGTGCGGCTTGAAGGGGATGCCCAGGGCGGGTTCCAGCTTGAGGATCGCGGCCTCCACGTCCGCCTCCCAGACGCCGTACTGATCAAACACCTTCACGGAAGCCTCGTCGTGCGCGCGTGCCACGTTCTAGGGCTTCTCCGGCAGCGTCCAGTTCACCGAGAACCGGTGTGAGCCATTGGGCGCGCTGTCCAGCCACCCCGTGATGCGCTCACTCTTGGCGAGCAGCGGGCCCAGCTCCGTGCTCGCGCCGAAGAAGGCCGCCAGGGTCTCATCCCCCATGACGTCCATCAGCGACACCTGCGACAGGCCTCGCGCCAGCTTCTTCGGATCCAGCGTGAACTCCACCGCCCTTGCCAGCGGCGCGCCCTTCTCCGGCAGCGACGTCATCACCGCCTGCGTCACCGTCGAATCATTGCCCACCACCAGGTGCTTGCCCTTGAGCCGCACGTAGATGCGGCCGCCCTTCGCCTCCAGGGTGTAGCCGTCCTCCAGCACCTTCGCGCCCGGAAGCTGCGTCAACGGGGCCAGCGCGGCCTTCACCGCCGCCGCGTCCAGCACCTCCGCCGCCAGCGCCTGCTTCGCGGCGAAGAACCGCACCTCCGGCTTGCGCAGCGAGCCCTTCACCTGCACCGAATCCACCGCGAACAACATGTTCCCGGTGAGCTGCTTCGCCAGCGCGTCCGTCACGCCCTTCACCTGGGCCTCGTCGCAGTCGGGGCACACCGTCCGCGCCACGCTCCGCATCGACCCCGTTGCCTGCGCCACGCCCGTGGGCGCCACCTGCGCTCGGGAGAACAGCAGGCCCGTGGGCGCCATCGCGCCGTAGGGGCTCGTGCCCTGGGACTGGAAGGGCGGCAACGGCAGCTTCGTCGCCGTGCCCTCCACCTTCAGCCCGTTGGCCGTGCCGTCCAGGCCCATCACGCCCTGCTGCGTGGCCACGTACAGCACGCCCGGCACCGCGCCCATCCGCGCATCCGCTGCCGGGGCCTTCGTGACGAGCTTCGTGGCCTCCTTGCGCAGGGCTTCATCCGCGTCCGCGCTCACGAAGGCGCACGCCTCCTGGCCCTTGATGACGTAGCCCGCGTAGCCGCCCAGGCCCGTGGGCGCGCGCAGCGTCGTCACGCCCTTCACCGTGCCCGCCTTCACGTCGCCGTTGCGCGCGAGCACGTTCGCGGACGCATCCTGGAACGCCTTCGGGTCCTTCACCCGCGTGCACGACAGGCGGCCGTCCTGCCGGATGGACACGGACAGCGGCCCCGTCGCGTCGATGCCCAGCGCATCCAGCGAATCCGGCCGCGTCGGGTCCAGTATCAGGAACGGGTGCAGCTCCCCCTGCCACGACGCGGGGTTGAGCATCTGCGAGGACGCCCCCGCCCGCGTCATGAACGCGGTCAGCCCCTGGAGCTGGTCGAACCGAGGAACGTGGAGGACCGTCACCGTGGAGGCGGCGACGCGGGGCGCGGGTGCGGCCGCCAGGGTGGCGGCAAGGGCGAGGGCGAGCATCCCCCCAAGTGAGAGCACCCCACCGCCCCTGTCAAGGC
>NZ_RAVZ01000049.1 GCF_003611635.1 Corallococcus terminator
GGACGGGGGCGGGCGCGGCCGGGGGCGCGTACAGGCCCTGGCGCAGGAGCGTTCGCACCTGGCGGATGTCGTCGAAGGGCTTGAGCAGGTAGTCCACCACGCCCAGTTGCAGCGCCTGCTGCGTCGTCACCAGCGACGGGTAGCCCGTCATCAGGATGACGCGGGAGGTGGGGTTGAGCCGCCGCGCGTGCTGGGCCAGCTCCAGGCCGGAGATGCCCGGCAGGTTCTTGTCCGTGACGATGAGGTCCACCGGGGTGGAGCGCAGCAGCTCCAGCGCGGCCTCGCCGGTGGCCGCTTCAATGACTTCGCACTCCTTGTCCATCAGGTCCTTGAAGACCATCCGGATGATGCCCTCGTCGTCCACCACCAGCAGGCGCTTGCGCTGCGGGAGCGGCGCGTCCGTGGGCGGAAAGAGCACGCGGAACACCGTGGCTGGCGGCGGCACCTCGTGCATCGCGGACGGGGGCGCGAGCGTTATCTGCGCGTGGTGCTCGTGCGCGATGCGCCGACACACGGCGAGGCCCAGGCCGGTGCCGCGCTTGTTGGCGGTGACGTAGGGCTCGAAGATGCGCGCTCGAAGCTCCTGGGGGATGCCCGGGCCCCAGTCCGCCACGTACAGGGCGGGAGATGCGCCCTCGTGCGCCAGCCGCACCTTCACCCGGCCCCGGCCTGCCATGGCGTCGCGCGCGTTGTTGAGCAGGTTGAGCGTGAGCTGTTCGATGAGCCGCGCGTTGCCCAGGATGGTGATGTCCTCGGGCGCCTCCACCTCCAGGGAGATGCGCGCCGAGTCCGGGTTGACGCTGAACACCTTCGCCGCCGCCCAGATGGGCGCGGCCAGGGACTGCTTCTGCTGCGGTGCGGGCCGCTCGCTGGCCAGGCGGATGAAGTCGGAGACGATCTGCTCCATCCGCTCCACCTGCGCGAGCAGCAGCTTCAGGGGGCCGCTGGAGCCCCCTTCCTCGGCGAGCAACTGGGCGTACGCCTTGGCGCCCAGCAGGGGCTGGCGCAGCTCATGGAGGACCTCCGCTGCGACCTGATGAGTATGGGCGTTGGCGCGCTGCAAGGCCACCGCCGCGAGTCTGGCCGCGGGCAGATCTCCTGCTTCCAGGGCTTGGAGCAGTTGCGCGAGCGGCGAGGGGGTCTCCATGCCGGGGAGCATGGCGGAGGCGGGTGTTCACGTGCAACGCACCCCGGTGGGAATCGGTTGACCCCGTCCTCGCTCGCACGGATGCTCGCGGCCACCTGCCAACCGGGGTCGGGACGGCGACGTTCCGCGCGCCCGGATGGCCGGTCCCCCTGTCGCTGAGGTCCGCATGCCGCAGACGAACCCGTTCCACTCGTTGGTGCCCCGGAAGCTGACGGACTCCGAACTGGCCCGCTCCATCCGGCTCAACATCGAGGCGGAGCTGGACGCCATCAACCTCTACGCCGCGCACCTGGACGCGACGGACAACGAGGAGGCCAAGGCCATCCTGCGCCACGTGATGGACGAGGAGCGCGAGCACGCGGCCCTGTTCTGGCAGCTCATCGCCAAGTTGGATCCCGCGCAGGCCCAGCACGACCGCGACGCTTCGCAGAAGTACCGCCTCATCACCACCGGCGCGTCCCACGAGGAGGTGGAGGCGGTGGGTGAGGGCGGCGGCGCCGCGGAAGTGGATCCGGAGCTGCCCAAGCGCCTCACCGTGGGCAGCCTGCGCAAGTAGGCGCCGTGGGGCCGGAAGCGTCCCCGCGTGGCTCCCGGGCGGCATGAGGCCCGGCGCCTTCGGCCCCGCGGGTTTCCTTCAGCTCTGGGGGTTCGGAGTCGGCGGGCCCTGGCGACGCTCGGCCGGGGTGGCCTCCAGGTCCTGCGCCGCCATGTAGACGACGTTCCGGCTGCCGCGCTTGCCCCGGTACATCGCCCGGTCGGACAGATCCAACAGGGTGTCCTTGTCCTGGGCGTGTTCGGGGAAGCTGGCCACGCCGATGCAGGTGGTGAGCTTGAGGGCCAGCCCCTCGCGACCCAGGAACTGGTGGGTCTCCATGGTGCGGCGGATGCGCTCGGCCACCTTGAGGGCGCCGCCGGAGTCGGTGCCGCGCAGCAGCACCACGTACTCGTCGCCGCCGAAGCGCGCCACCACGTCCGGGTCGCGCACGCAGCCCTTGAGCACGCGCGCGGCCTCCACCAGCACCCGCGAGCCCACCAGGTGCCCGTGCGTGTCGTTGATGGTCTTGAAGCGGTCCAGGTCCAGGAACAGCAGGGAGAAGGGCCGCTGCGTCTGCACGGCCTCGTTCACCTCGCGGTCCAACACGAGCTGCAGGTAGCGCGTGTTGAACAGGCGGGTGAGGTCGTCCACGTACGCCAGGTCCTCCACGGCGGCGAAGCGGCCCAGGTTGCGCAGGGCCAGCGCCCAGTTGCGCACGAGGAAGCTCACCGTCTCCGGGTGGTGCTCCGGGGGCGCGCTGTCATGGAAGAGCACCGCGTGGCCCAGTACCGTGTCGCCGTCCACGGCGGGGAAGGTGTGGGTGCGCGGCCAGGGCACCTGGAGCCCGTCGAGCACCAGGGGCTCGCGCGACGTGGACAGCCGCTGGATGAGCACCGGCAACAGCGTGTCGTGCAGGTCCTCCGGCAGGCCGCGCATGCCGTGCGCGCGGAAGCCGGCGGTGGGGTCGCGCTCCAGCAGCATCACGGCGGAGGCGTTGGCCATGGACTCCAGCGCGTCGGAGGTGGCCGCGGCCAGCCGTTCGCGGTCGAGCGTGGTGGCGATCCGCTGGCCCGCCTCCAGGAGCGCGACGTGCTGGCGCAGGGAGGCGTTCTCGCGCATCAGGTCGCGCGTGGTGAGCGCGCGGCGCAGGGCGTGTTGCAGGGCCTCCGGCGCCACGGGCTTGACCAGGTACTCCGCCGCGCCGCTCTTGATGGCGCGCACGGCGGGGGCGACCTTGTCCAGGCCGGTGATGACCACCACCTCCACGCCGGGGTAGCGCTCGCGCACGTGGCGCAGCACTTCCATGCCGTCGCCGCCAGGCAGGATGAGGTCGGTCACCACCGCGTCGAACCGCTCCGCGGAGAGGGCGGCCTTCGCGTCCGCCACGGTGGGAACGGCCGTGACGATGTGTCCCGCGGCCGTGAGGTAGTCGCCGTAGAGGTTGCGGGCGATCTTTTCGTCGTCGACGAGGAGCAGTCGCGCCATGACTGTTCACGGCTTAGCACCAAGCCCCGGAACGCTGCTAGGGTCCCCACCCGTGTCCCCCTTTGAAAGCGGACGCCGGCTCTGCCTTCTGGTCGAGGCCGGTGAGACGCGCTACGCCGTGGAGGCCACCTCCGTGATGGAGGTCGCCATGCCGGGCGCCCGAGGCACCAGCCTGCGGGGCGTGCTGGAGGTGAAGGACCTGTCCGCGCTGCTCGGCGGGCCGCCGGAGGACGTGCCGGGCATGGTGGTGGTGCTGGACGTCAGCCCCACGCTCGCGGTGCGGGTGCGCTCGGTGGTGGAGGTCGCGGACGTGGCGCGGGATCCGTTCTTCCTCTTGCCCCCGGGCCTGGCGGACTCGCTGGCGCCCTTGAGCCGGGGCGCGGTGCTGCACAAGGACCGGCTGTACCTGGAGCTCATCGTGGAGGCGCTGCCCCACCGGGTGGGCCACCGGGCCGCGCCCCCCGAACCCCGGCCCGTGCACTGGGCGGACGTGCCGCCGGAGCGTGCGCTGGTGCTGGAGTCGCAGGGCGTGCTGTTCGGTGTCCCATTGAGCAGCGTCTCCCAGGTGGTGCCCAAGGGCGTGTCCTTCAGCGTGCTGCCGGTGCAGAGCGGGCCGGTGGCCGGCGTCTACCCGCATGCGCAGGCCCTGTGGCCCATCTGTTCGGTTCCGGCGCTCCTGGGCGCGCCTGCGCTGGCGGAGGAATTGTTCGTCCTCACGGAGCTGGCCGGGCGGACCGTGGGGCTGGCGGCCACCCGGGTGCTTGGTGTCCTGCAAAAATTCAAGCCCGCCGAGCTGATGGGCACGTTCAAGGCACCGGGTCTGCCGGATCCCGTGATGTTCCTGGATCTGCAGCGCATGTTTTCTTGATCGGCCAGAAGCGCGAACCCTAAGCTTCTCCGATTGACACAGGGCCGGCAGGCAGGCTTGCTCGCCCGAAATCTCAAACGAATTCAGGGGGGTATGCGCCCCCCGAGGCCGGAGCCGATGCCCAAGAATCTACTGATCGCTGACGACTCGCTCACCATCCGCAAGGTGATCGGGATGATCTTCGCGACGGAAGACTTCCAGGTGACCGCGGTGGACAACGGGCTGGACGCCATCACGCGGACGCGCGAGCTGCGCCCGGACGTGGTCCTCGCCGACGTGATGATGCCCGGCAAGAGCGGCTACGAGGTGTGCGAGGCGCTCAAGAGCGACCCCTCCACCCAGGCCATTCCGGTGCTGCTGCTGGCCGGCACCTTCGAAGCGTTCGACGAGAACCGCGCGAAGGCCGCCCGGGCGGACGACCACATCACCAAGCCCTTCGAGAGCCAGATCCTCCTCGACAAGGTGAAGGCGCTGGTGGGCCAGAAGTCCAACACGATGCCCGCGTCCGCCGCGACGCGCGTCTTCCCGCAGTCGACCGCGCCCGTGCCGCCCCAGGCCGCCGCGCCGCAGCCGCCTGCCGCCGCGCCTCCGGGTGTGCGTCCTCCCGGGCCGGGTGCGCCGCCTCCGGGCGCGCGTCCTCCGGGCCCCGGTGCGCCGCCTCCGGGTGCGCGTCCTCCTGGGCCGGGTGTGCCTCCGCCTCCGGGCATGGCGCGTCCGCCTCCGGGTGCTCCGCCTCCGGGTGCGCGTCCTCCTGGGCCGGGTGTGCCTCCGCCTCCGGGCATGGCGCGTCCGCCTCCGGGTGCTCCGCCTCCGGGTGCGCGTCCTCCGGGTCCTGGCGTGCCTCCGCCTCCGGGCATGGCGCGTCCGCCTCCGGGCGCTCCGCCTCCGGGTGCGCGTCCTCCGGGTCCCGGCGTGCCTCCGCCTCCGGGCATGGCCGCGCGTCCTCCCGGCCCTGGCGCTCCGAACATCCCGGGTGGGTTCCCGCGTCCTCCCGCCGGGGGCACGCCGCTGCCGCCCTCGCACGCGCCCGCGGCGGTTCCGCCGGCCGCCCGCGCACGGGATCCGTTCGGTCTGGGCGCTCCCGCCGCTGCGCCTGCCGCCGTGCAGGCCCGCCAGGAGAGCATCCGCATCGAGGACTCGCTGCCCGAGCACAGCGGCGCGGAGGAGATCTCCCTCGACATCGGTGGGCCTCCGCCGGCCGCCACGCCCTCTCGCCGTCCCGCGGATGGGGGCGAGGCCCTGCTTCGCGAGGCCCTGTCGAAGGCCTCCCGCGAGGTCATCGAGAAGATCGCCTGGGAGGTCGTACCGCAGTTGGCGGAGACCATCATCCGGCAGGAGCTCGAGCGGCTCATCAAGGACCGCGAGACCCAGCATTGATTCGCAGTCCCCTCTGATTCCCCGCCGGCCCCGTCGGGGGCCGGCCGTCTTCAATGACTGACACGACTGAACTGTCCAAGGCCTACGAGCCCTCCGAAGTGGAGGCGCGGTGGTACAACCACTGGCTGGAGCGCGACTACTTCCGCGCCGAGCCCACTTCCGCCAAGCCGCCGTTCAGCATCGTGCTGCCGCCGCCCAACGTCACGGGCAGCCTGCACATCGGCCACGCGCTCACCGCGACCATCCAGGACATCCTCACGCGCTGGAAGCGCATGAGCGGCTTCAACGCGCTCTGGCTGCCGGGCACGGACCACGCGGGCATCGCCACGCAGATGGTGGTGGAGAAGGAGCTCAAGAAGTCCGAAGGCAAGAGCCGCCACGACCTGGGTCGCGAGGCGTTCCTCGAGCGCGTCTGGACGTGGAAGGGCAAGTACGGCGCGCGCATCGGTGAGCAGCACCGCTACCTGGGCGCGTCGCTGGACTGGAGCCGCGAGCGCTTCACCATGGACGAGCAGTCCTCGGCCGCGGTGCGCGAGGTCTTCGTCCGCCTGTACGAAGAGGGCCTGATGTACCGGGCCCAGAAGCTCATCAACTGGTGCCCGTCCTGCCGCACGGCCTTGAGCGACCTGGAGGTCGAGCACGAGGAGAAGAACGGCTCGCTCTGGCACATCCGCTACCCGGTGAAGGGCACGGACCGCGCGCTCACCGTCGCGACGACGCGCCCGGAGACGCTGCTGGGCGACACCGCCGTCGCCGTGCACCCGGACGACCCGCGCTACGCGGACCTCGTGGGCAAGAGCGTGGCGCTGCCGCTCACCGACCGCGAGATTCCGATCATCGCGGACGGAGAGCTCGTGAACATGGAGTTCGGCACCGGCGTGGTGAAGGTCACGCCCGCGCACGACTTCAACGACTACCAGACGGGCCTGCGCCACAAGCTGCCGATGCTGTCCATCCTGGACGAAGCGGCGCGGATGACGAAGGACACCGGCAAGTACGCCGGGGTGGACCGCGTCGAGGCGCGCAAGCAGGTGCTGGCGGACCTGACGGAGCTGGGCCTGCTGGAGAAGGAAGAGCCCCACAAGCTGAACGTGGGCACCTGCCAGCGCTGCACCACGGTGGTGGAGCCGCGCCTGTCGCCGCAGTGGTTCATCAAGATCGAACCGCTGGCGAAGCCGGCCATCGAGGCGGTGGAGCAGGGCCGCACGAAGTTCGTCCCCGAGTCCTGGACGAACACGTACTTCCACTGGATGCGCAACATCCACGACTGGTGCGTGAGCCGCCAGTTGTGGTGGGGCCACCAGATCCCCGCCTGGTACTGCGAGGCGTGCAGCCCCGCGGGCGAGGAGCGTTCGCTGGACAGTGCGGCGGTCATCGTGTCGCGCACCACGCCGGAGTCCTGCCCGAAGTGTGGCGGCACGAAGCTGGTGCAGGACCTGGACGTGCTGGACACGTGGTTCTCGTCCGCGTTGTGGCCGTTCTCCACGCTGGGCTGGCCGCGCCAGACGCCGGAGCTGTCCACGTTCTACCCGACGTCCGTGATGGAGACGGGCCACGACATCATCTTCTTCTGGGTCGCCCGGATGATGATGATGGGCCTGCACTTCATGGGCGATGTGCCCTTCCGCACCGTGTACCTGCACGCGATGGTGCGCGACGAGAAGGGCGAGAAGATGTCCAAGGTGAAGGGGAACGTCATCGATCCCCTGGACGTCATCCTCGGCGCCAAGGTGGACGCGCTCCAGCCGTCGCTGCGCAACCGCTTCCCGCAGGGCATGCCCGCGTTTGGCGCGGATGCGCTGCGCTTCACGCTGGCTTCGTCGACGCAGCAGGGCCGGGACATCAAGCTGTCGATGGACCGCCTGGGTGGCTACAAGGCGTTCTGCAACAAGCTGTGGAACGCCAGCCGCTTCGCCCTGATGAACATGGGCGACTTCAGCCTGGACAAGACGCCGCTGGAGGGCCGCACGCTGACGCTGGCGGACCGGTGGATCCTCTCCCGGTTGCAGAAGGCCACGCAGGAGACGAGCGCATCGCTGGAGGTGTTCGGCTTCGCGGAGGCGGCCTCCACGCTGTACCAGTTCCTGTGGGCGGAGTTCTGCGACTGGTACATCGAGCTGGCGAAGGGCTCGCTGTACGGCGAGGACGCGCAGGCCAAGGACACCACGCGCGCGGTGCTGGTGTACTGCCTGGATCGCATCCTGCGGCTGATGCACCCGTTCATGCCGTTCATCACCGAGGAGATCTGGCAGAAGCTGCCGATGTCCCGGCCCACGGAGAGCATCTGCATCGCGGCGTACCCGGAGCCGGATGCGGCGCGCGTGGATGCGTCCGCGGAAGCGGAGATGGCGCCGGTCATCGCGGCCATCGAGGGCCTGCGCACGCTGCGTGGTGAGAGCAACCTGCCGCCGTCCGCCAAGGTGAAGGCGGTGGTGCAGAGCCCGGATGCGACGACGCGTGAGCTGTTGGAGCGCTGGCGCGCGTACCTGATGCCGCTGGCCGGCCTGTCGGAAGTGCACGTGGGCCCGCCGGGCGCCAAGCCCCCGCAGGCGGCGGCGTTCGTCAGCGGCAATCTGGAGATCTACGTCCCGCTGGCGGGACTCGTCGATTTGGACGCGGAGCGCGACCGCCTGAAGAAGGAGATCGTCCGCGCCGAGCAGGAACTCACCAGTGTGCAGCGCAAACTGGACAACCCGAGCTTCGTGGCCCGTGCTCCGCCGGACGTGGTGGCGAAGGACAAGGCCCGGGTCGAGGAGCTCCAGGAGCGCACGGTCAAGCTGCAGGATCACCTCCAGCGCATCGCCCCGGAGCCCCCCATGTCCGAGCCCGAGACGCCGTCGCCGTTACCGGTCAGCACCGAGTCCGAGACCTCCACCCTCGCGGCGTCCGAAAGCGCGCACGTGAAGGTGGCCACCGAACCCAAGGCGTCGAAGGACGACGTGAACCTGGGCCAGGAGCTGAAGGGTGAGATGGAGGCGGAGGCCGCCGCGGAGGTCGCCCAGACGGCCGACCCCGTGGTGGAGGACGCGCTCAACAAGCTGCGCGAAGGCACCAAGGAAGGGTTGTCCGCCGCGGATCACCACGACCTGGGCGTCGCGTACATGAGCATGGGCCTCGTGGACGATGCGATGCGCGAGTTCGACCGGGCTAAGGAGGGTGGCGACACCCGCGAGGCTCCGGAGGATTCGGAAGGCACCGTGAAGAAGTCGGCGGGCAGGAAGGCCGCGTCCGCGAAGAAGGCTCCGGCCAAGAAGGCTGCGGGCGCGAAGAAGGCTCCGGCCAAGAAGGCGGCGGCCGCGAAGAAGGCTCCGGCCAAGAAGGCGGCGGCCGCGAAGAAGGCTCCGGCCAAGAAGGCGGCGGGCAAGAAGGCCCCGGCCAAGAAGGCCACCCGGGGCAAGCCGACCGCGAAGAAGGCGGCGGGCAAGAAGAGCGCCGTGAAGAAGGGTGGTGCCCGCAAGGCGCCGGCCCGGAAGACCTCCGCGAAGACGGCGGGCAAGAAGGCCGGGGCGAAGAAGTCCCCGGCGAAGAAGACCACCCGGGGCAAGCCGGCGGCCCGCAAGGCCCGTCGGTAGGAGGCGGAAGTGCAGCAGGACTATCTCGATCGGCTCATCGCGCTGTCCCTGGACGAGGACCTTGGCGCGGCGGGGGACGTCACCTCGCTGGCGGTGGTCCCCGCCGATGCGGAGGGCAGTGGGGAGCTGGTCGCGAAGGAGCAGATGATCATCGCCGGCCTGGACGCCTTCGTCCGCGTCTTCCACATGGTGGACGCGGAAGTGGAGGTGGAGGTCCTCAAGCAGGACGGCAACGAAATCAAACCGAAGGTGGTCGCGGCGCGCGTCCACGGCAAGCTGCGTTCACTGCTCGCCGCCGAGCGCACCGCGCTCAACCTGGTGCAGCGCGCGGCCGGCATCGCGACGCTGGCCCAGCAGGCGATGACGTCCGTGCGGGGCTCGAAGCTGCGGGTGCTGGACACGCGCAAGACGCCTCCGGGCATGCGTGGGCTCGCGAAGCACGCGGTGCGCATGGGCGGGGCGTCCAACCACCGCTTCGGCCTCTTCGACGGCATCCTCATCAAGGACAACCACATCGCGGCGGTGGGCGGTGACATCACCGAAGCCATCCAGCGCGCGAAGTTGAACGGCCCCCGCCTGGTGAAGATCGAAGTGGAGGTCACCAACTTCAAGCAGCTCGCGGAGGCCATCGCCGCGGGCGCGGACGTCGTCATGTTGGACAACATGGACGACGCGCAGATCCGCGAAGCCGTGAAGCTGGCGGCCGGCCGGGTCCCCATCGAGGTCTCCGGCGGCGTCACGTTGGACCGGCTGCCCCGGCTGGCGAAGCTGGGCGTGGACTTCGTGTCGATGGGCGCGCTGACGCACTCGGCGCGGGCCATGGACCTGTCGCTGGAGATCCAGACGACGAAGAAGTCCCCGCGCAAGCCCCGTGCTGCGGCGCAGGGCTGACGCGGCTCCTCATCCCGGCTGGAGAAGATGGGCAGGGCGGGTCGGTGACAATCGACTCGACCTGCCCATTGTCGTTGTCAGCCGTGCGGTCTCGGTCCAGTCCCCTCTAGCCAGGGGCGTTCCGGACAGTGCAGCGGAGGCGCACGGAGCTGGAAGGCGAGCGTGCTCGGCTGGCCGCGCACTCCCGGCATACTGGCAGTTGCCAGGGGCAAGCAGGATTCCCCATCAAGGATTGAGGGAGTGACCGTTTGGTCTGCGGACCTGTGCGAATTGAGGTCCTGGCGCTCCCCGTCCAACCCCTACTGTTCCGAGCGAACCTCCAAAGGCTCAGGTCGACGTGTGCCCATCATGTTCAAAGTATTGTCAAATGGCTGGATTTCCATCATGACCCGCAAAGTGCCGAGCGGTTCATGCGGCTATCAGATTTTGGTCCGTTCACGGCGTACCCGCTGATATTTGACTGAGGGGCAATCGTGGATGAAATAAATCAGATTGCAGACGAATTTCTTCAGTGGTGGATTGATCCTCGAAGCCTTCCAGGGTTCTCCGGCCGGTTTGCTCCTGGATTTTCGTTTCGGATGGAGCCGGTGGGACTGGCTGACGAAGATGCCGTCTGGTTTGCAGAGCAAAAACTGCCGTGGTCAGGGGTAGAGGTGAAGGAACGGGTGATTGCGGGGGATGAAGCTGTTCTCGTGCTGGAAGGAGAAGACCCGGTGACGGCTCTTCGGCATCGGGTGAGCCTGAGAATTGTTGTTCAAGAAGGAAGGATTGCTTCCGTTCTTGAGACTTTTGAGGCCATCGAGTGACCCGGTGGGCAAGGGTGAAGTAGCCTTCACCGGCTCCCGGTGAGGGCCTCCGCGCGTGGCTTGCCTTCCGCCGACGCAGGCATGCCCATCTCCAGCAGCGCGGACAGCGTGGGCGCCACGTCCACCGGGTCGATCTCCTGGAAGTACATTCCAGGCTTCACACCCCGGCCTGAGAACACCACCGGCACCTGTGACTCGTAGGAGTAGGGCACCCCGTGGTTGGTTCCTCGCGGGTAGTCCGTCACCACCTGGAACGGCTTCGCCATGAAGAGCACGTCCCCGCTGCGCTCCGGGTAGTAGCCGCGCCGCAGCGGGGCCACGAAGCCCGCGGTGTCCTGCGCCGTGTCCAGGTCATCCCGGGCCAGCGCGGTCACCGCGAAGGGCTGCTTCGCGAGCCACGCCGCCGCCGCGCGCCGGACCGTGACGCCATCCACCTGGCCTGACTCCAGCGCCTTGCCCCCCAGGTACACGTCCAGGGCCACGATGCTCACCGTCACGTCGACCCCGAACTTCGTGCGCAGCTCCTTCGCCAGCGCCTTGGACACCTCCACGGGGTTGATGCGCGCCGC
Source organism: Corallococcus terminator (assembly GCF_003611635.1). Lineage (GTDB taxonomy): Bacteria > Myxococcota > Myxococcia > Myxococcales > Myxococcaceae > Corallococcus > Corallococcus terminator. The sequence goes on from NZ_RAVZ01000049.1 coordinate 11,251, forward strand.
GGGGACGCCCGACGCGGCCCAGGCCTCCGGGATCTCCGCGCCCCCGTGGTCCGCCGACAGCGCGATGAGCAGGTTCGCCCGCCCTCCCGCCGCGCGCTCGGCGGCCGCGATGAGTTCGCCCAGCGCCTGATCCAGCCGCAGCAACGAGTCCTGCATCTCCCACGAATACGGACCGAAGGCGTGGAACGTCTCATCCGTGCCGCTGAAGCTCACCGCGAGCAGGTCGGGGATGCCGTCCTTGCCCAGGCCCTCGCCCTCCAGCGCCGCCTTGCCCGCCTGGACCAGCAGGTCATGCGAGAAGGGCGACACGGCGAAGGCCTTGTAGGACTGGGGGCCGGGCGCCGTGAGCCCGTTGCGCAGGGAATGGGGGAACGCGCGGCCCATGCCGTAGGCGTCGGGCTCCGCGGCGCGGTCATCCTCACCGACGTACTCCGCGCGCGGACGCAGCAGCTCCCACGTCCTGCCAAAGGACGCGTCCGCCAGCTTGCGCGCGTTGAGCGCCTGCACCCACGCGGGCACGGACTTCGCGTACCAGGTGCTCGTCACCATCTGCCCCGTGGCCCCGTCGAACCACCACGCCTGCCCCGTCCGTCCCGCGAGGGGAATGGCCGAGCGCGCCTTGAACGACAGCGCCACCACCTTGCCCCGTCCCTGCGTGGCCCCGAGCAGCCGGTCTGCCAGCGTCTCCGCCATCAGGTTCGCCGGACTGGCATCGGCCGTGGGGACGGTGACGCCCTCCAGGATTTGATGCGTCGGGTCCATGTAGACCTGCACGCTCTGGCCGGTCGCCCGGTCCTGGACGTCGTTGTCCACGATGCCGTGGCGCCAGGGGTTCGCGCCGGTGGCCAGCGTGGCATGACCCGGTGCGGTACGGGCCTTCGCGTAGGCATACCGGGCGTAGGGGTAGTACGCCCCCGTGTTGAGCAACTGTCCCAGACCGCCGGTGAGGCGCGGACGGTTGCGCAGGAGCAGGTCGCTGCCCAGCGCATCCACGCTGATGAACAGCGTGAGCTTCGGGGCCTTGGCCTGGGCGGGCAGGGCGGACAGGGCCGACAGCACGGCCAGGGTGGTGAGAAGACGCGACATGGTGGACAGCCTCTCCGGCCGGATGGTCAGAAGCAACCAACATGCATCCCCGCCGCTTGGACCCGTCACCCCGCCCTGATATGGGCGGCCCAATGGTCGAGGCACGGCTGCGCGTCATCTACGGCGACACGGATCAGATGGGGGTCGTGTACTACGCGAACTACTTCCGCTACTTCGAGTTCGCGCGCAGCGAGTTCTTCCGGGCCCGCGGTGGCAGCTACCGCGAGCTGGAGAGCACCGGCCTGCTGCTGCCCGTGGTGGAGGCTAGCGCCCACTACAAGGCCTCCGCGCGCTACGACGACCTGCTCGTCGTGCGCACCACGCTCAGCGAGTTGCGTCATGCGTCCCTCGTGTTCACCTACGAGTTGCTGCGCGACGGCGAATCCCCCACGCTCCTGTGCACCGGCCGCACGATGCACGCCTGCGTGGGGCGTGACGGCAAGCCCCGGCGCATGCCCGAAGCCATCTCCCGACTGAAGGCCCTGGACGCCGGCTGAGCCCGGGCCCCTCTCCCTGATTCCCCATCCCGAATTTCCCGAACGAGGAGCACCACAATGGATCGCAACCTGGCAATGGAGGTCGTGCGCGTCACCGAGATGGCGGCCATCGCCTCCGCCCGCCTCATGGGCCGCGGCAACAAGAACGAGTCGGATCAGGTGGCCGTGGACGCGATGCGGCGCGCCTTCGACGCGCTGAACATCGACGGCACCGTCGTCATCGGCGAGGGCGAGCGCGACGAGGCGCCCATGCTCTACATCGGCGAGCGCGTGGGCCGCCGTGAGCCGGGCGCCCCGGAGGTCGACATCGCCCTGGACCCGCTGGAGGGCACGAACCTGTGTGCTTACGGCCGTCCGGGCTCCATCTCCGTCGTGGCCATGTCCAGCCACGGTGGCCTGCTCAACGCGCCCGACACGTACATGGAGAAGCTGGCCGTGGGGCCGCGCGCCAAGGGCGCCATCGACCTGACCAAGTCCCCCACGGAGAACCTGCGCGCCATCGCCGAGCGCATGAAGGTCTACGTGGAGGATTTGACCGTGATGACGCTCGACCGTGAGCGCCACGCCGACCTCATCAAGGAAGTCCGCGCCGCGGGCGCCCGCGTCCGGCTCATCGAGGACGGCGACGTGGCGGGTGCCATCGCCACCTGCTTCGAGGGCACCGGCGTGGACGTGCTGATGGGCATTGGCGGCGCGCCGGAGGGCGTCATCGCCGCGGCGGCCATCCGCGCCACCGGCGGCGACATGCAGGGCCGGCTGGTGCCGCGCAACCAGGGCGAAATCGAGCGCGCGAAGAAGATGGGCATCACCGACATCCACAAGATCTACTCCGCCGAGGAGCTGGCGAAGGGTGAGGTGATGTTCGCCGCGACGGGCGTCACCACCGGTGACTTCCTCAAGGGCGTGCGCTTCTTCGGCGGCGGCTGTGAGACGCACTCCGTCGTCATGCGCAGCAAGACGGGCACCGTCCGCTTCATCCAGTCCGTGCACAAGTTCGACAAGAAGCCGGGCTACGCGCTGTAGCCTTCCCTCTCACCCGGAGACACCCTCATGGCCGGCGCCACGCGCACCATCACCATCAATGCCCCCGTCGAGAAGGTCTTCGACATCATCACCGACTACGATCGCTACGCGGAGTTCCTGTCGGAGGTGAAGAAGGTCTCCACCTCGCAGCGCCAGGGCAACATCGTCCAGGTCCACTACGAGGTCGATGTGGTGAAGACCATCCGCTACACCATCAAGGTCACCGAGGAGCGCCCCAAGCGCATGTCCTGGACCTTCGTGAACGGCGAGGTCATGAAGGACAACAAGGGCAGTTGGACCCTGGAGCCCGAAGGCGAAGGCAAGACGCGCGCGACCTACAACGTGGAGATGGCGCTGGGCATGCTGGTCCCCAAGGCCATCGTCAACGGACTCGTGGACAACCAGCTCCCCAAGATGCTGGAGGCGTTCAAGCGCCGCGCTGAATCGCTCTGAAGTCCGTGAGCCTCTGACGGCTCGCGTCAAAGCCCGCCTGTCTGTCTGTTTCCCGGTACGACTTTCGTCGTGCAAGGGGCAGGGAGGCAGGCGGGCGCTTTTTGGCTGGGAACGTGCCGCGAATGCCCTCGAGGGTCACCTGAGACGGGTTGGGTTGCGGCGCGGCGCGGCCGCATTAGGATCAGGCAAATTTTGAACGTCCGCTGGGTTTCCCATGACATCCGCGCCACGGTTGCCCTGGCCGGGATGTCGGGAGGTGGACGAGCAGCCATGCAGAATCATGGCGGCGCACCCAGAAAGGAACCGGGGTTCTTAATTTGCATCAAAGGGAAGTGGAAGTGGTAAGGGGGCGGGACGGCGGGCGTACATCGGGGTACGTAGGCTGAGGGAGAGACCGAACCCATGCTCGACGCTTTCATTATCGAAGAGATCAAGCGCCGCGAGCGGCTCCGCCGCGAGGACTACGAGCGCCCGGTGGTGGAACTCCCACTGCCTGTTCCCGATGACCGTCCCCACCGGCGGACGGACACCGAGGAAGACAAGCCGTCACGAGGCGTCGTCGTCATCGACCTCTGAGACGCACACCCATTCCCGTGGCCTTCCAGCCACGGCGTGTCCCGAAGCCCACGGTCAGGTCGCCCTCAGGGCGACCTTCCGCGGGCTTCTTGCTTGCGGGCCTGGGATGACGCCGCGCAGCACCTAGCCCGGTGCCAGCAGCAGCAGGTGCCGGGGGTGGTACACTTCCCACATCACCGTTCCCTTCTGGTACGGGTTGTGGGGTTGGCACGCCAGGAGGACCTTCTGGCGCCACTCCTCGGGCAGCGCGCCCTCGCCGTGGAAGGCGCCCACCAGCGCTCCGGTGACGGCGGCGTGCAGCTCCGTGTCGCCGCCCCGGTGGATGACGTCCAGGAGCGCCGCCTGCGGCGTGGGCACGTGAATCAGCTCCCAGAACGCCAGCCGGAAGGCGGCCCGGACCGCGTTGTTGCCGGGGCGGTGCATGTGCAGCTCCGGACCATAGAGCTGCGGGTCCTTCTGGGCCGCCAGGGCCAGGTCCTCGCGCAGGAGCATGGAGGCGCGGGCCACCTCCTGGACGAAGTCCGACTCCTGCCGTGCCAGGGCGGCGCCGGCCAGGGAGATGCCCGTCTCGGCGGCGGGCAGCAGGTCCTCCACCTTGAGGTTGGGGCCGCCCGTCACCGCCTTGGCGATGGCAGCGCACAGCCCGGCGCTGGCGAGCTGGCTGCGCGGGTCGAAGTGGGTGAGCGCGGTGTCCTCCATGGCCGCCTGCGCCAGGGCGAAGGGGTCCTTGGCCAGCAGGACGCCCAGGGGCACCACCCGGGCGAGGGCCCCGGCGTTCGCCACCCGGCGGAAGTTCTTCTGCCAGACGCGCTTGCCGGCCCCCCGGACGGCGTTGGCCAGCCCCGTGTCGCACTCCTCCAGGGCCTCCTTCATGGGGTTGCTGACCGCGAAGGCGTGTGGCTGCCAGGCCCGGTAGCGGCGCAGTGCGTCCGCCGCGTCGTAGCGCTTCATGTCGCGCAGGCTGAGCGTCAGCGCCACGGCGAGCTGGGTGGGTTCGCTCACCTGGCCCTTCTTCAGCTCATGGGGGCCGCCGCCGTGCAGGTCCTGGTAGGGGCCCACGGCGAGCTCGGGGAAGGCCGGCGCGTAGAAGGGGCGGCCCGCCGTGGGGATGGCCAGGGCGTTGCCCACGGCCATGCCCAGCAGGGCGCCCCGGGCACGCTGGCCGGGAAGCGGGTCCGGGCCCGTGGCGCGGCGCTTGGGAGGAGGAGGCATTCGGCGGCTGGACACTGTAGCAGCCTGGAATGCGAGCGCGCTTGCCCGTTCCCGCCGTGCCTCATAGAACCGGCGCCCTATGACCGAGATCGCTCAAATCCTGGCGCGTGAAGTGCTCGATTCCCGTGGCAACCCGACCGTGGAGGCCGAGGTCCTCCTCGTGAGCGGCTCTCGTGGTCGTGCGACGGTGCCCTCCGGCGCCTCCACCGGCGAGCACGAAGCGCACGAGCTGCGGGACGGGGACACGCAGCGCTACCTGGGCAAGGGCGTGCTCAAGGCCGTGGACCACGTGCGCGACACGATTGGTCCCGCGCTCGTGGGCATGGACGCCGTGGACCAGGTGGCCCTGGACGCGCGGATGATTGAGCTGGACGGCACGCCCACCAAGGCGAAGCTCGGCGCCAACGCCATCCTCGCCGTCTCCATGGCCGCCGCGCGCGCCGCGGCGGATGCGCACGCCCTGCCCCTGTACCGCTACGTGGGTGGCCTCCAGGCGCGCACGCTGCCCGTGCCGTTGATGAACATCCTCAACGGCGGCGCGCACGCGGACACCCGCGTGGACGTGCAGGAGTTCATGGTGGTGCCCGCCGGCGCGAAGTCCTTCGCGGAAGGCCTGCGCTGGGGCGCGGAGGTGTTCCACGCGCTCAAGAAGATCCTGAAGAACCGCAAGCTCGCCACGGGCGTGGGCGACGAGGGCGGCTACGCCCCGGACCTGCCGGCCAACGAGGAGGCGCTCAAGCTCATCATGGAGGCCATCGACGCGGCGGGCTTCAAGGCGGGCGAGCAGCTGTTCCTGGCGCTGGACGTGGCGGCCAGCGAGTTCTTCGACAAGGGCTCCAAGAAGTACAAGCTCAAGGGCGAGGGCAAGGAGTACGACTCGCAGGGCCTGCTGGAGTACTACCGGGGCCTCGCGCAGAAGTACCCCATCATCTCCATCGAGGACGGGATGGCGGAGGATGACTGGGAGGGCTGGAAGAAGCTCACCGACGCGCTGGGCAACCAGGTGCAGTTGGTGGGCGACGACCTCTTCGTCACCAACGTGGAGCGCCTGGGTCGCGGCATCCAGACGGGCACGGCGAACTCCATCCTGGTGAAGGTGAACCAGATTGGCACGCTGACGGAGACGTTCGACGCCGTGCGCATGGCGCACAAGGCGGGGATGACGTCCATCATGAGCCACCGCTCCGGCGAGTCCGAGGACACCACCATCGCGGACCTCGCGGTGGGCCTGGACTGCGGGCAGATCAAGACGGGCTCGGCGTCGCGCTCCGACCGCGTGGCCAAGTACAACCAGCTCCTGCGCATCGAGGAAGAGCTGGGGGCCGGCGCGCGTTACGCGGGCATGTCCGCCTTCCGCTCCTTCGCGAAGAAGAAGTGACCGTGAGCTCCTCCCGCCCCCGCATCCTCGTCTCCAACGACGACGGCTACTTCTCCGAAGGGCTCCAGACGCTCGTGGAGGCGGTGAGCCCCCTGGGCGAGGTGTGGGTGGTGGCGCCCGACCGGGAGCAGAGCGCCGCCTCCCACTCCATCAGCCTGCACCGGCCGCTGCGCATCAAGGAGGTGCGCGAGCGGTGGTTCTCCGTCGACGGCACCCCCACGGATTGCTCGTATCTGGCGATGAACCACTTGCTGAAGGACAATCGTCCCCAGCTCATGGTCTCCGGCATCAATCACGGCGCGAACCTCGCGGACGACGTCATGTACTCCGGTACGGTGGCGGCGGCCATGGAGGCGGCGTTCCTGGGCGTGCCCGCCATCGCGTTCAGCCTGGTGTCGCGCGGGCCGTTCGACTTCAAGCCGGCGGGCCGCTTCGTGCGCGCGCTGGTGACGGAGGCGCTGTCCAAGCCCCTGCCTCCCCGGATGCTGCTCAACGTGAACATCCCGGGGGGCGTGGAGCCGGACGGCTACGTCATCACCCGGCAGGGCCGGCACTCCTACGGCAACAACGTCGTGGAGAAGGAAGACCCGCGCGGCCGCAAGTACTACTGGATTGGTGGGACGGAGTACGCCCACCAGGACATTCCGGGCAGTGACTGCAACGCCGTGCTCGACGAGAAGCGCGTGTCGGTGACGCCGCTGCACTTCGAGATGACCGACCACGGTCGCATCCCCGAGCTGTCGGGTTGGAGCCTCAAGGGCTTCACCCGGCACGAGTCGGGCGGTGCCTGAGGTTGGAGACACGCGGCTCCAGCCGAGCGCGTAGGGCGCTCTGGGTGTTGCTCGCGGCCGTGCTGTTGGGCGGCTGCGTGGGCACCCGGGCGTCCTCCTCCGGCCTGGAGACCGCGGGGGCCCTGCCGGAGTCTCCCGGCACCGGAAAGCCGCTGGCGTTCGCGCTGCGGCCTTCTCACGAAGAGCCGGAGCTGGTGTCCGTGCGCCACCGCGTGGCCGCGGGCGAGACGATGTACCGCATCGCCAAGACGTACGGCATCACGGTGGAAGAGCTGTCCCTGGCCAACGGCATCAAGGACCCGAAGGAGCTGTCGGTGGGCCGGGAGCTGTTGATTCCCGGCAGCGAGCGGCCGCAGTACGGAGACCCGGGTCCGCTGTCCGACGAGGAGCCGGAGCTGGTGCTGACGAAGCCGGGGCAGGCTCCGGTGTCCACGCCGCGCCGCTCCGTGCCGGCGGTGACGCGCAAGGAGGATCCGCCGCGCGCGCGGGTGGTGTCGGGGCGGCCGGGCGCGCCGTCGCGTCCGAAGCTGGCCACGCAGGGGCTGCTCGATTGGCCGTTGCGCGGCGTGCTGTATGGCCGCTTCGGCAAGAAGGGCCGCGAGCCGCACGACGGCATCGACCTGGCGGCGCCCGCGGGCACGCCCATCAAGACGGCGCAGGCGGGCACGGTCCTCTACGCGGGCGAGCAGAAGGGCTATGGCCTCATCGTCATCGTGGAGCACTCGTCCACGTTGATCACCCTGTACGCGCACAACCGCGACCTGCGCGTGCGCACGGGGCAGAAGGTGCGCCGTGAGCAAGTGATCGCCACGGTGGGCGAGTCCGGCCGCACGTCCGGCCCGCACGTGCACTTCGAGGTGCGCGTGGATGGCAAGCCGGTGGATCCGCTCGAATACCTGGGCGTGATGCCTCCGGCTTAAGTGGCTTCCGGCGTCGCCCGGGCCGGGTAGCCACCGGCCTGGCGTGCGCGCTCCCGCACCAGGGCGAGGGTGCTCTCGCACGCGGGCATGGGCTTGCCGACGAGCTGTCCCAGTTCCACGACGGCGCCGAGCAGGGCATCGATCTCCATCGGGCGGCCACGCTCCAGGTCCTGGAGCATGGAGGTCTTGTGCGCGCCGACCTGGGAGGCGCCCTGGATGCGTTGCTCCACGTCGATGAGGAAGCGGGTGCCCAGGGCTTCGGCGACGGCCTGGGCTTCCACCATCATCGCGCGGGCCACGGCGCGCAGGTCCGACTGGCGGGAGAGCACGTCGAGCGTGGCGCCGGTGAGCACGGACAGCGGGTTGAAGGCGAGGTTGCCCCAGAGCTTCACCCAGATTTCATCGCGGATGCGTGGGCGCACCGGGGACTTCAGGCCCGCCTTCATCATGAGCTGTGACAGGGCCTGGATGCGCGGGCTCTTGCTGCCGTCCGGTTCACCCAACGTGACGCGGTCGTTGTACGTGTGGACGATGACGCCGGGCGAGACGACCTCCGCGGCCGGGTACACCACCGTGGCGATGACGCGCTCCGGGGGCAGGGTGCGCAGCAGCACGCCGCCCGGGTCCACGCTCTCCACGTGGCGGCCCGCGTAGGGGCCTTCGAGTCCGTGGAAGTACCAGTAGGGCACGCCGTTGATGCCGGTGACGAGCGCCGTCTCCGGGCCCAGCAGGCGGGCCACCTGCGGCGCGGCGGCGGGCAGGGCGTGGGCCTTCATCGTGAGGAACACGTAGTCCTGCGGCCCCGCGTCGTCAGGGGAGTCGGTGCAGTGCGGCCGCACGGTGACCGTCTCGCCGCCGCTCGTGAGCGTGACGCCGTTCGCGCGCATCGCGCCCAGGTGGGCGCCTCGCGCGATGAAGGTGACGTCCGCGCCGGCCTGGAGCAGCTTGACGCCGAGGAATCCGCCGATGGCGCCCGCGCCGAAGATGGCGATCCTCATGACGTGAGCCCCAGTCGCTCCGCCAACCCGATGCGCTGCACCTTGCCGGTGGGGCCCTTGGGCAGCTCCGTGAGTACCACGATGCGGCGGGGGACCTTGAAGTCGGCCACGCGCGCGGAGACGAAGTCGCGCAGCTCGCGCTCGGTGGCTTGCAGGCCCTCGCGCAGCACGACGGCGGCGGCCACGTCCTCACCGAGCTTCGGATGGGGCAAGGCGAACGTCACGGCCTGCTGCACTGCGGGATGATCCAACAGCACGGTGTCCACCTCCAGCGGGCTCACCTTCTCCCCGCCGCGATTGATCAATTCCTTGAGCCGGCCGGTGAGGCGCAGGTAGCCCTCCGCGTCGAGCGTGCCCTGGTCCCCCGTGCGAAACCATCCGTGCGTGAAGGCGCGCGCATTGGCTTCGGGGTTGTTCACGTAGCCCGTCATCACGTTGGGGCCCCGGATGACGACTTCTCCCAGTCCACCTGGAGTCAGCATCGCGCCCGCGTCGTCCATGATGGCGACCTCGGGGCCCGCGGCGAGTCCCACCGAGCCCGCGTGACGGGGGTGGGGTGGCAGCGGATTGGAGGCCATCTGATGCGCGGCCTCGGTCATGCCGTAGCTTTCGATGACGGGCACGCCGAAGACGCGCTCCAGTTCCTCCATGACCTGTGGCGGCAGCGACGCGGACGAGGAGCGGATGAAGCGCAGGCGGTTTGACTTCAGGCTCTCCACGTTGCGCCGGGCGCGCTCCAAAAGCGCCTGATGCATGGTGGGGACGGCGGTGTACCAGGTGGGGCGGGCTTCCTCGAACCAGGAGAAGAAGCGCAGGGCGTTGAAGCCCGGCGTGCACACCACGCGGCCTCCCGCGCCCAGGCTGGACAGCACCGCGGCCACGAGTCCGTGGATGTGGAACAGCGGCATGATGTTGAGGCAGGTGTCCTCAGGGCCCAACCCCAGCAGCGCGCCGATGTGCCGCGCGGAGGCGGTGAGGTTCGCGTGCGTCAGCGGGACGAGCTTTGGTCGCGCCGTCGTCCCGGACGTGTGCAGCACGAGCGCGACGCCTCCTTCGCGGGCCTCATCGGAGTGAGGCGCGATGGGGGGAGGGGGCTGCTCGCACTTCAACGTGAAGTGTCCGGCGGATCCGTTCGAGGTGGGGCTCAGCTCGATGATGGGAAGGTTCCGCTCGCGCGCCACCATGCGGGCTGGGCCGTCCATTCCTTCGAGCAGGACGATGGCCCGGGCCTGGAGGTCGTCCAGGTAGAAGGTGAACTCGTCCGCGCGGTAGGCGGGATTGAGCGGCGCGGTGGTGGCGGCGCTGGCGACGGCGAGGAACGCGGCGGCCATCTCCGGCCCGTTGGGCAGCACCAGCGCGATGCGGTCCTCCGGTCCCAGTCCCCACTCCCGCAGGCTGGCGCGGACCTGGGTGATGAGCTCCCGCAGGGCGCCGTATGTCAGCCCCGAACGCCCAGGGGCGCTGAGCGCCACGTCCTCCGTGCGTCCTCGTGCGAGCAGTGCTGCCAGGGTGTTCGTTCGCTCCATGGCCATGCGCCTCCCTGTTCCGGATAGGGCCTGCGTCCTCGGGGTGCAACCGCATCGTGTCTGCCTGCTCCCGTTTTTTGGAAAGGGACTCCGCTCTCTGGAGGGCTGGCCGTCGGACCGAGGGCGGGAGGGACAACCTCTCCGAAGACGTAGCGCGCCTCCTCCTCGTCGAGGGACGAGCCGACGTGGACCGCCTCCTGGAAACGGGGCGGGGGCGACCTGCTATATCGGGCCGGGGAGGCTTCACCATGTCGCGAAAAGTGGCGCTCATCACCGGCGCGTCGGCGGGACTCGGAGAGCAGTTCGCGGAGCGTTTCGCCCGGGAGGGTCACGACGTCATCCTGGTGGCGCGCGGCGTGGCGAAGCTGGAGGCGCTGGCCTCTCGGCTGGAGCAGGCGCACAAGGTGAAGGCCCACGTGCTGCCGGCGGACCTGGGGCAGCCGTCGGCGCCCGAGCAGCTCTTCGCGCAGGTGCAGGCGCTGGGGCTCACGGTGGACTTCCTCGTCAACAACGCGGGGTTCGGATCCTCCGGGCCGTTCCTCGAACAGGAGCTGGCCCGCGAGGCGGAGATGGTGGAGGTCAACTGCACCGCTCTCCTGAAGCTGACGCACCTGTTCGCGCGGCCCATGCGGGAGCGGGGGCAGGGGCGCATCCTCAACATCGCGTCCACGGCGGGCTTCCAGCCGGGGCCGTACATGTCGACGTACTACGCGTCGAAGGCCTTCGTGATGTCGTTCTCGGAGGCGCTCGCGTTCGAGCTGCAGGGCACGGGCGTGACGGTGACGTGTCACTGTCCGGGCGCCACCAAGACGGAGTTCGCCTCACGCGCGGGCAACGCGGAGTCGCGGCTGTTCAAGCGCTCGGGGGTGGCGACGTCCCAGGACGTGGTCGCGCATGCCTACTCGGCGATGATGAAGGGCCGGGTGCTCTCCGTGCACGGGCTCCTCAACTGGGCGGCGGCCTTCTCGCTCCGCTTCAGCCCGCGTGCCGCGGTCCGTTTCGTCACGGCGAAGCTGAACCAGCAGGCGTGAGGGGGCAAGGAGGCGGGCACGACTACGGGGGCCCTGGCCCCGCGCCACGCAGGACGCTGGGCGTGGGCCGGGAGGAGGGTAGAGTGTCGCGCGTGTCACGCACCCCCTGGTTCCTCCTCACCTCGTGCCTTGTATCGCTGGCCACGTCCGCCTTCGCGCAGGATGGGACGGCTCCGGCCCCCGTGGCGGCGCCTGCCTCCGCCGGGATGCAGGTGGATTCCGAAGCACCTCCTTCCGACCCTTCGCGGATGGCTCCCCCGCCTCCGGGACCCGGGGCGGGAGCGGTGGAGAATCCTCCGGGACCCGTTCCTGGCACGACCACCGCGAGCCCGACCTCGTCGCCGGCCTCCATGAAGGCTCCGTCCGCTGACGCGAAGCCCGCGCCCGCCGTCGTGTTGGTGCTGCCGTTGGAGTCCAATGCGGCGGGCAAGGAGGCCGCGCCGGGCATCACGTTGATCATCGCGAGCCGCCTCGCGGAGTCTCCGCTCCTGCGCGTGCAGTCCCGGCGGGACATCCAGACGATGCTCGACACCGAGCAGCAACAGCGACTGCTGGGCGACTCCGGCTGTGTGGAGGAGGACTGCCTCCGGGAGTTGTCCTCGATCACGGGGGCCCGTTACATCCTCACCGGGCGCCTGGATCGCTTCGGGGGTCAGTACCTGCTCACCGCGAGCCTCGTGGACACGCGCGATGGCCGAAACCTCGCTCGGCCGCGAGCGGAGGTCTCCGAAGATGACGAGTTGCTGCGCACCGCTGTCGCCGTGTCAGACGAATTGCTGTCGGTGGTGTCGTCGTCCGGGGACGCGGTCAAGGCGCGGCCGTTGCTGGGCGGCGCGGTCGCGTCCTCGCCGGGCGGTGGCCTCACGCTGGGGCTGCGCTTCAACAACAGCTTCATCGACAAGCTGTCCTCGTTGAACCCGGGCCTGGACCTGGAGCTGGGCTACTGGTTCCACCCGGAGTGGCAGGGCTTCCTCCAGGTGGGCTTCACGCTGGTGCGCACGAACGGCGACAGCGGCGAGGGCAAGCTCAACGTGCTGCCCAGCATCGTGGGGGCGCGGCACTACCACCGTCTGGACAAGTCCCTGCGGCCCTACTGGGGCTTCGGCCTGGGCGTGCAGTTGTCGTTCGGCGACTTCGGCATCTTCCAGAGCACGGGCCCGCTTCCGTCGGTCGTGGGCTTCGCCGGGTTGGAGTACCTGCTGGCGGGCCATGTCGGCTTCCAGTTGGAGCTGGGGACGAACATCGCGCAGGCCGTGCTGGGGCTCGCGCAGGATGGCGAGGGCGATGGTCTCAACCTCGACGTCACCGCTGGCATCGCGTACCACTTCTGAATCTTCCGGAGCCTTCCATGTCGTCGCGCCTGCGTGCCCTGCCGCTCCTTGCCCTGCTGGCCTCCGGTGCCTGCACCGAAACGCCGAAGCTCGATCCGAAGGACCAGGCGGAGGGGCTCTACATCCGGGGCAACTCCGAGTACCTCCAGGGCAACTTCGACGCCGCGCTCAAGTCCTTCGACGAGATGAAGGGCCTGATGCCCGCGGATCCGCGCCTGCCCGCCGCGCGCGGCGAGGTGTTGTTGTCCATGAGCCGGCTGGAGGAAGCGGCGAAGGAGTTCGAGGCCGCGCTGCGGTTGGATCCGAAGCGCTCCACCAACTGGAGCCGGCTGGGCTTCATCCAGGCGCAGTTGGGCAAGGCGGACGAGGCGCGCAAGTCGCTCCAGAAGGCGCTGGAGCTGCATCCGCGCGACTTCAACGCGCTGGAGCAGTTGGGCGAACTGGCGGAGGAGCGGGGCGAGCACGACGAGGCGGTGGCCCGGCTCACGCAGGCCGCGGAGGCCGCGCCGGACGCGTCGAAGGCCGACCTGACGCTGCGCGCGGTGGAGATCCTGACGACGCAGGGTCGGCAGGAGGATGTGCGGGTGTTGCTGCGCAAGGCGACGGCGCAGGGCCTGAGCTCACCGGAGTTGCTGACGGCGCTGGGCGACGCGGAGGTGCGCGCGGGCCAGTTGCCGGAAGCGGCCACGGCGTACCAGGAGGCCGCGAAGAAGTCGCCCAAGGATCCGACGCTATGGGAGCTGGTGGGGGAGATCCAGCTCAAGCTCGGCAAGCGCGACGAAGCGCTGGCGGCCTACCGCGAGTCCCTGAAGGTGAAGGACCGGGCCATCGTCCACGTGGCGCTCGCGAGGGCGCACCTGACGGCGGAGGACAAGGCGGCGGCGGAAGGGGAGCTGCAGAAGGCGTTGGACACGGTGTCGGGTTCGGACGTGCGGGAGATGCAGGAGGTCGCGGGCCTGCTGACGACGCTGGGGCGCAAGCCCGATGCACTGCGCATCCTGACGAGCCTGGGCTCGGAGCCGGACCATGCGAAGGACGTGGAGCTGCAACTCGCCACGGCGCGGCTGGCGCGCGAGTTGAAGGACACCGCGACGGTGCAGGCCGCGTGTGCCCGGGTGGCGTTGGCTGCGACGGACGGTGGCGTGGCGAAGTGCCCGTAGGCGTGTAGGGGCTTCGGGGGCTTCATGACGCGTGGGTGGCCGTGCCTGTTGCTGCCGTTGCTCCTGGTGGGCTGCGCTTCGGTCCGGGTCGTGAGCCTGGACACAGGGACTGAACCTGCTCCTCACCCGAGGCGGCTGAAAGCCAAGGCTCACGATGCCTCTTCGCTACTTCAGGCTGTCCGAGGACGTCCAGGCTGGACGCTGGTACCTGGGGGATCCCCAGGATGCGCACGGACGGGAGGTCGAGGACCCCTGGCAGTTCCGTGCTGGCCGGCCGCTGGCGCCCCCTGACAGGCTGACGGTTCCCATTGATGAGCCTGGGATGGCGCTGGATTTCTCGACAGCGGGCGTGGGTCTGACCCCGATTGTTCACGTGCGGGTCGCGTCTGTGTTCGCGGAACTCGCACCGGATGATGTCCAGGTCATTCCCGTAAACATCGCGGGCATGCCCGAGCAATACGTCATCCTCGTCGCGACGAAGCTCATCCTCTGCATTGATGAGCAGGCGTCGAAGGTCCAGTTCTGGCGTGAGGAGGATGGCTTGCCGGAGAAGGTGGGGCAGTACTACTCGGTGGATCATCTCCGCATCGACCCGGCGAGGGTCGGAGCCGCGAAGATGTTCCGGACAGCGGGCTGGGATCTTGCCCTCATCGTTTCCGAGGACCTGAAGCACGCCCTTGAGTGCATCCAGGCCACGGGCATGCGCTTCACCGAAGTCTGACGCCCACCCGGGCCTGATCAGGCCCGGGCGGCTTCACGGCAACAGCTTAGGTCCGGCCGCCCTGGAGCTTGCGGTACACGCCCACGACCTGGCCCAGGATCATCGTGGAGCGGAAGTCCGTCTTGTTCACGTAGATGGGCTGCATCGTCGCGTTCGCCGGCTGGAAGCGGATCCGGTCCACCTCCGGGTAGTAGCGCTTCACCGTGGCCTCGTCCTCGATGAGCGCCACGACGATCTCCCCGGGCTGCGCCGACGGCGTCTTCTTCACGAACAGGTAGTCCCCGTCGTGGATGCCGTCGTCGATCATCGACTGGCCCTTCACCCGGAGCGCGAACACCTCACGCCCGTTCACTCCACCCAGGAGGAAGCTGTCGATCTTGACCGAGTCCTCCATGTTTTCCTGCGCGAGCGCCGGCAGACCCGCCGCCACCTTGCCCAGCAGAGGGATCTCGATCATCCCCGAGTCCCGGCTCTTCATCCCCAGGCCCAGCAGCAGCCGTGCCCGCTTGGTGGGCACCAGCGAGCGGCTCTGCTGCTCGCCCCGGGTCAGGTAGCCCTTGCGCTCCAGGGCCTTCAGGTGGTCGTTCACCCCGTTGGTCGAGCGGATGTCCATGTGCTCCCCAATCTCCCGGATGGTGGGGGGGAAGCCTCGGTTCTCCGTCTCCTTCACGATGAAGGTCAGGATTTCGCGCTGGCGCTCCGTGAGTTCTTCCATGGCCGCACTCCTTCGCTTGCTTGCCCGCCTGCTTGAGCCGACCGGGCAACAGAATTTCAGTACCCCATGCTCCCTGAACATACGTGTAGAGTCAATCTGTTCAGTGCCCCCACCCATACCGTGTGTGCTGTCGGAGGCCCGTCTTTCTCGCAACTTGAGGAGGCGCGTTGATCTCAGCGTACACTTGGCGCTGCCGTGTCCGACCTCCGCCACACGCTGCTCTTCGTCGACGATGAGGCTGACGTCCTCGACATCCTCAGCCGGATGTTCCAACGGCGTTACCGCGTCCTCACGGCGCCTACCGGCCGCGCAGCCCTGGAAATCCTGCGCACCGAGTCCGTGGACGTCCTGGTCACCGACCAGCGCATGCCGGAGATGACGGGCATCGAGCTCGTCACCGCCGCCCGCGCGGAAGGCCTGGATGTCACCACGCTGCTGCTCACCGCCTACACCGACCCGCAGGACATCATCGCGGCCATCAACCAGGGGCAGGTGTACCGCTACGTCACCAAGCCCTGGGACGTGAATGACCTGCTCATCACCGTGAAGAACGCGGTGGAGTACTCGCAGCTCAAGAAGGACAAGGAGCGGCTCATCCGCCAGCTCCACCAGCGGGTGGAAGCCCTCTTCGTCCTCTACGAGGTCAGCCGCGCCAGCGCCAACGACCCCGCCAGCTACGACGCCATCATCGATCGCGTGCTCACCGCCGTGGCCCGCGTGCTGCCCTACGACTGCGGCGCCGCCCTCATCGCGCCAGAGGGTTCGCGCGGCGCCACGCTGCGCCTGCGCTGCGTGGGCAACGTGGGCGAGCAGGCCCTGCTGGGCGTCAAGGAGTCCATGCTCGGCGCGTACCGCAAGAGCAGCGGCCTGGCGCTGCCCGAGGACCGGGTCATCACCCGCGTCACCGGCACCACCACCCAGGACGCGGCCTCGCCCGTCGTCTACCCCAACCAGCTCACGGTGAACCTCACCGCCGCGGGCAAGCCCGTGGGCATGCTGTCGCTGTTCTCCCACCGCGCGGACGCGTTCACCGAGGACGACGGCCTCTTGCTGGACGTGCTCGCCAACCAGACGGCGGATGCCATCCAGTCGCTGCGCTCGGCGGAGGAGGAAGCCCGTCACCGCATGGAGCGCATGGTCGCGTCCATGGCGGACGGCGTGGTGCTCACCGACGAGAAGAACGACATCGTGGTGATGAACCCCGCCGCGCGCCGGCTCCTGCGCGCGGGCGAGGAAGGGCAGGGCAACTCCAGCCGCCTGCTGGAGGACCGCCTGGGCTTCCAGCCGTTCCAACTGGTGCGCAACCTGGAGTACAGCGGCCACCAGATCCTTCGCGAGGACGTGAAGCTCTTCGATCGCACGGTGCAGACCACCGTGACGCCCGTCAACGACGCTCGCGGCACATTGCGAGGCGTGTGCGTGGTGCTGCGCGACATCACCGACCAGAAGCGGCTGGAGGAGCGCAAGGACGCGTTCGTCTCCATGGTGAGCCACGAGCTGCGCACGCCGCTCACCTCCATCACCGGGGCGTTGGATCTGGTGCTCAACCGGATGGCGGGGGACATCAACGAGCGGCAGCACCGCTACCTGTCGCTCGCCAAGGACTCCGCCGAGAAGCTCAACGGCATCGTCGACGACCTGTTGGACCTGTCGAAGTTCGCGCAGGGCCGGCTGCGGATGAGCTTCGAGCGCATCTACCTGGAGGAGCTGGTCCAGCGCGTGGTGGAGAAGTACGGCCCTGCCTTCGCGGAGCGCCGCGTGCGCGTGGTGCCGCTGCTGCCGCAGCACCCGCTGCGCGCCATGCTGGATCCCAACCGCGTGAATCAGGTGCTCAACAACCTGCTCAACAACGCGGTGAAGTTCACGCCCGAAGGCGGAGAGGTGCGCGTGGAATTGCGCGCCACCTCCAGCCTGCCCGGCTACGTGGTGCTCTCCTGTTGGAACAGCGGCGACCCCATCGCCGAGGACAGCCTGGAGCGCATCTTCGATCGCTTCGAGCAGGCGCGCACGCAGGCCAACCGCACCGTGCGCGGCACCGGCCTGGGGCTGGCCATCTGCCGCAACATCGTGGAGGCGCACGGCGGCCGCATCTGGTGCGAGCCGTCCCACGACGGCGTGCGCTTCATCGCCGTGCTCCCCACCGAACCTCCGCAGGAGGTGCTGTCGCAGGAGGGCGTGGAGATGCAGCCCTTCCCGCAGCCAGTCCGCCCGGAGGCCCGCGGCAAGTTGCTCATCATCGAGGGCGAGCCCGAGGTGGGCCACATCATGAAGGCGCTGCTGGGCGCCCGGGGCTACCGCGTGCGGCTGGCGTCGTCCGCGGAAGAGGGCCTGAGCGCCGCCCGCAACATGCATCCGGACGTGCTGCTCGTGTCGGTGCGCCTGCCGGACCCGGCCGTGGACGGCCTTCGGCTAGCGGAGATCCTCCGGAATGATCCGGAGACGCGCCGCGCGCCGCTGCTGCTCACCTCCGCGTTCGATGAGCGCCAGCGCGCCTTCCGTGCTGGTGCCGACGCGTTCCTCGTGCGCCCGTTGGCCGGGGACAAGCTGCTGGCCACGGTGGACTCGCTGTCGCGGGGCCGCGCTGGCGCCCAGCATGGCCGCGTTCTGGTGGTGGACGACGACGCGAAGATCGCCTCCATCTGCCGCGAGGTCCTGGAGGGCATGGGCTTCGAGGTGGGCGTCGCGCACAGCATCGAGGAGGGACGCCGTTCCCTGCGCGAGCGCCGGCCGGACGCGGTGCTGCTGGAAGTGTCCCTGCCGGATGGCGACGGGTTCGCGTTCCTGGAGGAGATCAAGGCCGAGCGCGCCAGTGGCCACATCTCCGTCATCTTCATCTCCGCGCGCACGGAGACGTCCTCCAAGGTGCGCGCGCTGAAGCTGGGCGGGGACGACTACATCACCAAACCCTTCGACGCGCTGGAGCTGGGCGCGCGCGTGGAAAGCCTGCTGCGGCGCAAGGAGCAGGAGCTGTCCTCGTCGCCCACCACGCAACTGCCGGGCTCCACCGCCATCGAGCGCGAAGTGCAGCGGCGGTTGTCCGCGCGCCAGCCGTTCGCGTTCTGCTACCTGGATTTGGACAACCTCAAGGCCTACAACGACTACTACGGCTTCGCGAAGGCGGACGGCGTGGTGCGCCAGACGGGCGACCTGATGCGGGAGATCTTCCAGCAGGAAGGCGCCGTCGGGGACTTCCTGGGCCACGTGGCGGGAGACGACTTCGTCTTCATCACCTCCACGGAGTCGGTGGACCGGGTGTGCCAGCGGGCCATCGAGGCCTTCGACCGGATCATCCCGCTCTACTACGATCGGCAGGACCGGGAGCGCGGCCACATCGAGGCGGAGGATCGCTTCGGGGAGAAGCGCCACTTCCCCATCATGAGCGTGTCCGTGGTGGCGGTGATGACCGACGGCGTCGCGCATGACCATGCGGAGCTGGCGCGCCGGGCCGCGGACATGAAGAAGAAGGCCAAGGCCATCCCGGGCTCCGTCTTCCTGCGCAGCGACGTGGAGCGCGTGGTCCGGTCCATCACGGGATGAGGCTCTACCAGCAGCTCATCCTCTTCATGCTCGCCGCCACGGTGCTGCCCCTGGCCGCCGTGGGCTTCCTGCTGCTGTCGCGTGCGGAGGCGGAGGTCGCCTCGCACATCGACGAGCAGCAGCGCGCGCTCGCGTCCGCCACCGCCGAGGCCGTGGGGACAAGCCTCATGGAGGTCGTCAACAGCCTGGCCCGCTCCGCCGAACTCATCGATTGGGAGCGCGCCACGCCCGAGGAACTGCGCGGAGGACTGGCGCTGCTGTACGGCCAGTCGCCGACGGTGAGCGCGGTGCTGGAGCTGGATGCTCGGGGACAGCCCCTGGGGCCGCCGGTGTACCAGCAGGGGGCGGGTCATCCCGAATTCGTCGAGGCGGGGCTGGAGCCGCTGGTGCACGCGGTGCCGGTGCAGTCGCTGCGCAAGGGAGGCAAGGGGCAGGCGGCGCTGGGCAGCGCCTACCGGCACGCGGCCAGTGGCCAGACCGCGATGGGCGTGGCGGTGAAGCTGGCGGACGGTGTGGATGCGCCGTACGCCGTCGCGGAGGTCGTCCTGCTCGACCTGGAGGCGCTGTTGGAACGGCGCGCGGGCGAGGGGCTGACCCGGCTGGAGGTGGTGGACGGCGAGGGACGCGTGCTGGCCAGCTCCCAGCCCGAGCGCCACCTGAAGCCGCTGGAGCCGGAGCTGGTGGGGATGCTGTCGCCCACCCGGGGCCAGGACGGCGTGCGCAGCTTCCAGGTGAAGAACCCCGCGCGCCGGATGAGCGTGGCCCGGGTGCCGGGCGTGCTGGGCCTGGAAGTCGTCGTGATGGTGGATGAAGCCCTGGCCCTCGCGCCCGTGCGGCAGTTGCGGCGCACCGTGTTGGTGTCCGTCGCTTGCGCGCTGGGCGTGCTGCTCGTCCTGGGTGGTCTCTTCACCCGCCGCGTCAACCGCCGACTCGCGGAGGTGATGCGGGGCGCGGAGGCCTATGGACGCGGTGAGCTGGAGCGTCGCGTGCACGTGGAGGGGCAGGACGAATTGAGCGAGCTGGCGTCCACCTTCAACCGCATGGGCGAGGAGCTGGAGGCGGCGCGCGGACGGATGCTGCGCTGGAATGACGACCTGCGCGCCCGCGTGGATGAAGCCACCGCGGACCTGCGGGCCGCGCAGGCCCAGTTGGTGGAGGCGCAGAAGCTGGCGGCGGTGGGACAACTGGGCGCGGGCGTGGCGCACGAAATCAACAACCCGCTGGCCGGCATCCTCGGCAACGTGCAGCTCCTGCTGCTGGACCGGGCGAGCGACGACACGGACTTCGAGACGCTGCGCAAGATTGAGCAGAGCGCCAAGCGCTGCAAGGACATCACCCAGAACCTGCTGCGCTTCTCCCAGCAGCGCGAACGCCCGGACCTGCGGCCCGTGGACCTGAACTCCGTGGTGCGCGACGCGCTGAGCCTCACGGAGCACCAGGCGCGCGGCGAGGGCATCGACTTGGTGACGGAGCTGAGTCCGGCGATGCCCCGAGTGAAGGCGGACCCCGGGCACCTGTCCCAGGTCGTCCTGGCGCTCTTGTCCAATGCGCGCACCGCGATGATCAAGACGCCGGTGAAGCGGCTGTCCCTGCGCACCGCGGAGCGCGACGGCATGTGCATCCTGGAGGTGGAGGACACCGGCAGGGGCATCGCGGAGAACATCCGACCGCGCATCTTCGAGCCCTTCTTCACCACCAAGGACGTGTGGTCCAACGTGGGGCTGGGCCTGAGCGTCGCGTGGCGCATCATCACCGAGGCAGGAGGGACCCTGGAGGTCCGCTCGGAGGCAGGGCAGGGGGCCCGCTTCACCATCGTGCTGCCCCGGGCGTGAGCGGGGCCGCTGTGCTAGGCAGGGCCCAACGCATGGCTGCTTCCTCCTCCCGTTCGCGACAGGCGCCGTTCCTCGCCGCCGTCGTCCTCATCCTCGCCGCGCTGCCGGTGGGCTGGTTCGTCTTCCTTCGAGAGCCCCCCGCGCCTCCTCAGCCCCCCACGCCCATGGACGCGGGGACCGTGCAGCCCGTCCAGGTGAAGCGCGTGGACCTGGAGCTGAGCACCTTCGAGGGCACCGTGGAGGTGCGGCATGGCGAAAAGGGGGAGTGGGTTCCCGCCGAGAAGGGCATGGCGCTGCGTCCCACGGACGCGGTGCGCACGGGCGACGGCTCCTACGCCGTGCTGGTGAATGGCGAGACCTTCGAGGTCCGCATGGACGCCGGCACCGCGGTGTCCGTGGAGGAGCTGACCACCTCGCTGTCGCGGCTGCTGCTCGACAACGGTTCGGCCACCGCCACGGTGCGGGGGGGCAAGCGCCACAGCTTCGAGCTGACCGCGAAGAACGGCAACGCGAAGGCAAGCACCAGCAGCGGTACCTTCACCATGAGCAACAACGGCGCGGGCACGGTGAGCGTGGGCACGCGTGAGGGAGAGGTGGAGCTGCGTGGCGAGGGCAAGGTCGTCATCGTCCGCCCGGGTCAGCAATCCATCGTCCGCCCCGGACAGGCTCCTTCCGAGCCCGCCCCCGTCCCGACGAGCATCCTGCTGAAGGTGAACTGGCCTGCGGAAGTGCTGCCCCAGCGCGAGCTCATCGTCATCGGACATACGGATCCCGGCAACCAGGTTGAGGTCAACGGCGCCATGGTGACTGCGGACGAGACAGGGCGCTTCGAGCGCAAGGTGGCGCTCGCGGAAGGCAGCAACGACGTGCAGGTGCGCGCAAGGGGGGTCGGGGGAGGCGTCGGGAAGGACCAGGCCAAGGTGACCGTGAAGGTGCCGCCCGTGAAGCCGCCGCCCGTGAAGCCGGTGATAGAAGTCAACCCGAAGGCGCTTTGGGAGAAGACCTCTGGGGGCGCTCCGCTCTGATCCATCACCCGGGCCGTGAGGTCCTGCGGTGCCCGCCTGACCTGGAGGGTCACGCCACCCACGTACGGCGCTCCGGGGCCTGAGGGACCGCCACTTCCGGCGGGATGCAGCAGCAAAGAGGTGCAGTCCCGACGGTGGGCCTTGTAGAGTCGGGTTGCCCTGGAACGTCTGATCCCCGCCCTGTTGTTGGTGTGTGCCCCGGTCTGGGCGGCTTCCCTGGAGCTGCTCGGACCGGCTGCGGCCGTGCCGCCGGAAGGCTTCACGGTGGCGGTGGTGCGCCGGGACGCCAAGGGCGCGCCCGTGACGTTCGCGCCGCCGACGGTGACGGTGGAGGGCGCGCAGGTGCGGCCCGGTCCGGAGGCGCCCCCGCTGCGCACCTTCGTCGTGGTTCCGAAGCCCCAGGTGCGCGAGGTGGTGGTGCGCGTGAAGGGCGACGGGGACGAGGCCCAGGCGCGCTACGCCGTGGGACCGCCCGCCAGCCGCATGGAGCTTTCGTTGGAGCCCGCCCAGCCGGTGAAGGGGCGCGACACGGATGCGACGCTCACCGTACGGCGCCTGTTGCCAGACGGCACCCCGGATGACAGCGGGGCCCCGCCGGTGCTGCGTGCGAGCACCGGCCTGGTGGAAGGGCTGAAGCACACGGGCCCCGGGACGTACGTGGCCCGCTATGTGTTGCCGCAGACGCGCTTGCCCGAGGCGGCCATCCTGGTGGCGCTGTCCGCGTGGCCGCATCCGCAGTCGGTGCACGGCGCCTACGGGCGGCTTCTGGTGCCGCTGGCGACGTCGGTGGATCTGCCCGGGGTGAGCGAGGCCGGGGCGATGCTGTCCCTGGAGCTCGCGGGCAAGCGCTTCGGGCCCGTGCGGGTGGGCCCGGACGGACGCTTCGTGCTGCCGCTGATCGTTCCCCCCGGCCATCCCCTGGCCCGGGGCGAGGTGGAGGACGACGCGGGCAACGTGGAGCGCATCGCCATCGACCTCCAGTTGCCGCCGACGGATGGGCTGGCGTGCGTGCTCAACCCGCAGCGGCTGCCTGCGGATGGCATGTCGCAGGCCCGGCTGCTGTGTGCCACCAGTGATCCGAAGGGGCTGCCGGTGGCGGATGCGCGCGTCACCGCGAAGGCGAAGCACGGGCGGTTGGAAGGTCCCCAGCGCGACGCGAACGGCATGCTCGAATGGCGCTACACCGCGCCGCGCGTGCTCGCGTCGGATGAGCGCATCGAAGCGGCCTGGCCGCAGCGCGGTCCGGGGTCGCGCGAGTCGCTGCCGATGCAGTTGGTGCAGGGGCCCGTGCGGGACGTGACGGTGTCCCTGTCCGAGCCGCTGGTGCACCGGGGCACGGAGGGCCGGGTGGTGGTGGTGGCCCGCGACGCGGCGGGGCAGCCGCGCGCGGAGGCGAAGGTGGAGCTGTCCACGCCGGTGGGCACGGTGGGCACGGCGGTGGAGTCGCCGCCCGGGACGTTCACCGTCCCGTGGCGTGTGCCCGAGGACGGCGCGGAAGGCCACACGGAGCTGTCCGTGCATGCGTTCGGGCCCCCGGGGACGGAGCCCGCGCGGCTCGCGGTGTGGCGGCAGGGCCGGGAGCTGGTCGCGGGTGTGGTGGATCTCGCGGGGTTGCCGGTGCCCCGACAGCCGCTGCGGGTGGCGGGCGTGGAGATGACGACGGGGACGGATGGCACGGTGATGCTGGGGTCGCTTCGGACCGGCGCGGTGCGCGTGACGCACGGCGTGTGGCCGGGGCTCGATGTCACGGTGTACGTGCTGGGTGTCGACGGCCCGGTGTTCCCGGAGCAGGCGCCGCTGGTTCCTGGCCGTGTGACGTTGGGCGCGGACGTCGGGCCGGCGTTGCCGGTCAACGTGCGGGTGCGCGTGGAGGGCACGCGCGTGATGTGCTGGGTGGAGGACTCGCGGGGTGTCGTGCTGGTGGACCGGCCGGTGCACGTCGCCCTGTCCGAAGGCGAGCGGGGTGACGAGACGGTGCGCGATGGGCTCACGCGCTTCACGGTGCGGGGCGCGAAGGGACCCGTGAGCGTGTCCGTGGCGGACGTGCGCACGGGCGTGACGGCCATCGAAGAGGTGCGGCCTTGAGTCGCCCCTGTCCGGCATCGGCCCGGGCGTCCGTGCTCGCGCACTTCGTCGTGAGGAGTCTCGCCTTCGCCGTGCTCCTGCTGTCGCCGCAAGCTTTCGCCCAGTCGCTGGCCCTGGATCTGCCCACCCAGGCTTCGACGATCGCGGGCCGCGTCTGTCAGGACGTGGATGGTGATGGCCTCTGCGGTCCCGACGAGCCGGGACTCGCGAACGTGCGCCTGGTGCTGGCCACCGGCCGTGAGGTGCGCACCGATGCCGCAGGGCGCTACCACCTCAACGGCGTGGACTCACGCCTTCCGGATACGACGGAGGGACTCCACCTGCGCCCCGGACGTCACCTGCTGAAGGTGGATGCACGAGGGCTGCCATCGGCCAGTCAGGTGTCCCCGAAGGCCGCGACCGTGGAGGTCTCCTGGGGTGCCGCCGTCCTCCAGGACTTCGCCATCCGCCTGCCCCCCGCACCGCCTCCCGCACCTGTGGCAACCACCGTCGCGCGGCCTCCCGAGGCACGCGTCGTCCCCGAGGGCGTCCGCTTCCTGCTCACGGGCCAGGCCGCTGCTGGTGAGAAGGTTCGAGTGGCCGACGTGGATGTGGCCGTGGACGCTTCTGGCGCATGGCAGGTGATGTTGCCGCTCCAGCCGGGGCTCAACGCTGTCTCCGTCACCACCGCGACTCCACGAGGGGAGGTGGGCATCTTCCAGCGCCTCTTCGACGTGGTTCGACGTGGAGAGCGCGGGTGGCTCGTCATTCCCCGCGAGGCGACGCGTTTGGGCACCGTGAAGGGCCTTTCGTCCGACGCCGCGCCGCTGCCCACCGGAGACACGCGCGTGTGGGTGGAGGCGCTTCCCGGCACCGAGGTGACCTCGACCGGGATCGCGCTCACGGTGGGCTCCGACGGTCGCGCGAGCCTGCCCGTGCGGCTCGTGACGGGACGCAACACGCTTCCCCTCTCCCTGCGACCTCCAGGGCGGCCTCCGAGCGCCGTGACGCTGGTGCTCGAAGCGCGCGCCCAGCCCTTCGCCGTGGGTCTGCTCGACCTGGAGGCCAGCATCGCGCCCGCGGGCGGCGGCTTCCGTCTCCGGGGGCGTGGCGCCGTCCATGGCGAGGCTCAGGTGGGGCCGGTGCAGGTGGTGGGAGAACTGGACCTGCGGGACACGGACCTGCGCCAGTTGAGCGATGCACCCCTCGTGGACTGGCTGCGTCCCCGTCAGCCCGAGCGCTTCGACCGCTGGCGCGATCCCGACATCGCTCCGGCGGAGTGGGGGGATGCTTCTCTGTCCCTCACTCCCAACCCCTCAGGCGGGCGCCTGCGCCTGGAGGCCCGGCACGAGCAGTATGGCCGCGCCGGCTTCGGCACCTACCGCGCGCTCCAGCAGGACCGGGAGGTGGGCCGCTATCACCGCCCCCTCTTCGGCCCCTATGCCGAAGTGGAGAAGCAACTGGGTGAGCTGCGCGTGGGCGTGGACGCGTTCGCGGGAGGGCTCGTGGATCCGACGCGAGGCCTGGCCGCGATCCCCGCGCACGAGGAGCTGCGGGCCACGGGCGGCAGCCTCTACTACCTGGGCGGCAACACCGTGGCGGAGGGTTCGGAGCTGGTGCGCGTGGAGGTTCGCGACGGCGTCACCGGGCTGCCCCTGGGCGAGCAGCACCTGATCCGCGGTCGCGACTACGACATCGACTACCTCGCGGGCCGCATCCTGCTCGCGCGCCCGCTGTCGATGCTCACGGGCTCCTCGCTGCTTCGCACGGACGCGCTCACCCAGGCACCCGAGCCCGTGCTGGTCGTGGACTACGCCGTGCTGCGCTCGGGCGATCCGCGCGACACGGTGGGAGGCGAGGCCTGGGCGAGCTGGCGCGACTCTTCCGTGGGCTTGTCCGCCGTGCGCGAACGTCGTCAGGGCGCGCCGTTCCAACTGCTGTCCGGACGCGGAAAGACGCGACTGGGCGCCTACTCGCTGATCGCCGAGGCCGCGACCAGCCGTGGCGTCGCGGTGGAGCCGGGCGTCTTCGGCGTATCGGACGACGGCGGTCTGAGCTTCCTGCGTCCTGTTGGCACCCAGGATGATCACGGTGGCGCCGTGGGCCTGCGCCTGAGTGGGCCTTCGCCCTTCGAGGCTGGCGGCACCGTGGACGCCGCGTGGCGCGAGCGTTCGAAGGGGTTCTCCGACGGTGCCCACCAGGAGGCCGCGCGCTTCCGGCAGCTCTCGCTGCGCGCCACGCAGCCGGTGGGGCCCCTGGGCATCACGCTCCTGGGCGATGAGCGACGCTCGGCGGATCCGCGCCTGCCCTTCCAGGATGTCCCCTTCGCCGCGCGAACGCTGGGCGCCTCCGTCGGCTATCAGGACGAGGGCGACTGGGGCGTGCGCGTGGAGGTGCGTGACGGTTGGCTGCGCGCCAGCGAGCTGGCCGGCAGCGGCGAGGTCCTCGAAGGAGGCCGCACCTCCGCGGGCGTGGCGGGACACTACGCCGTGGCCCCGGGCGTGGTGGTGTCCGCCGGCCACCGGCAGCGGCTGTTCGAGCGCGGCGCGGGCCCGGGCCGGAGGGATGACACCTTCACCTCCGCGGGCGTGGACCTTGAGTTGGGAAAGGACGCCGCCGTGGGCGTCAAGGGCGGCTGGGGTCCCCAGCTCGGCCCGCAGGCGTGGCTGGATGCTCGGATGCGGCGCGGCCCGGAGATCTACTACGGCGGCTACTCCGTGGACGTGGACGGACCGGACTTCGGCGCGGCGCGCGCGGTGACGGGGGCTCGCACGGAGGTGGGCGACGGCACCACGGTGTTCGTGGAGGACGTGAGCGCGCACGACGCCACGGCCATGCGGCTCGCGCGCGCGGTGGGCTTCCAGCAAGCGGTGCTGAACGGGTTCAGCGTGGGGGCCCGCTACGAGCGCGGCGTGCGCCACCCGCTGGACATCGACGGCGACCTGCGGCGCGACGTGGCCAGCGTCTCCGCGCAGTGGCTGCAAGAGCGCGTCCGCGCGGACGTCCGCGCGGAGGTCCGTCACGAGGAGGGGACTCCCGCGCGCGGTGTCCTCCTTCCCGGTCAGTCTGTTCCGGCGCCGGTGGATCGCACCCAGGTGGTGCTGGCGCTGGCCGCCGAGGCCCTGCTCGCGCGCGACGTGACGGCCTCTGGACGGTTGGACTTCGCGCACACCGCGGGCCAGGACGGGCTGGAGGCGCGGTTCGCGGAGGGCTTCGCGGCGGTCGCCTGGCGGCCGGGCCCCTGGCTGGTGGTGGCCCGCTATGGCCTCACGCGGGAGCTGTCTCCTGGCGTCCGTTCGGTCTTCGGTGACCGGACGCTCCAGACGCTGTCGCTGATGCCGGCGGTGCGGGTGGGCGACCGGCTGTCGGTGGCGGCGGGACTGCATGCCGGTCGCTCCAGCCTGGGGGATTCAGCGCGGTGGGTGTGGACG